>NZ_LT629770.1:2260499-2583427 GCF_900105335.1 Microbacterium paraoxydans
GCTGCAGATCGGGCACGGGGTCGAGATCGTCAGCGGAGCCGGACCCCTCGGCAACGGCATCCTCATCGCGGTCATCGCGGTGCTCACGGCCTGCTTCATCGCGTCCGCCGTCTCCGGTGTCTCCAAGGGCATCCGCGCGCTGTCGAACATCAACGCCGTGGTCGCCATCCTGCTGGCGTTCTTCGTGTTCTTCGTCGGCCCGACGCTGCTGATCCTCAACGTCATCCCGTCGGTCGCGGTCCAGTTCCTCGGCGACCTGCCCACCATGATCGGCCGCTCCGCCTCGCAGGGTGAAGCCGCGCAGGCCTTCCTGTCGAGCTGGACGATCTTCTACTGGGCGTGGTGGATCTCGTGGTCGCCCTTCGTCGGGATGTTCATCGCGAAGATCTCGCGCGGCCGCACGCTCCGTCAGTTCGTGTCGGTCGTCATCGTGGTGCCGTCCGCGATCTCGCTCGTGTGGTTCGCGATCTTCGGCACCACGGCCATCCAGCAGCAGATGGACGGCGCGGGTCTCGTCGTCGACCCGCCGGAGGAGGTGCTGTTCGGGGTGCTGGAGAACCTGCCGTTCCCGCTCGTCACCAGCATCATCCTGATCATCCTCATCGCGATCTTCTTCATCACGGGCGCCGACTCCGCCTCGCTCGTCATGGGCACGCTGTCCCAGCAGGGCCGCCCGGAGCCGTCGCGCTGGGTCGCCGTCGTCTGGGGTGTGCTCGTCGGGGTGATCGCGGCGGTGCTGCTCGTCAGCGGCGCCGAGGGGAGCGGCCTGCAGTCCCTGCAGAACGCGACGATCATCGCGGCGCTGCCGTTCGCGATCATCATGGCGTTCATGATGATCGCGTTCATGAAGGATTTGCGGCGGGATCCCCTGATCCTGCGCGACCGGTATGCCCGGGCCGCCGTCCGCCACAGCGTCATGGCCGGGCTCGAGGAGTACGGCGACGACTTCGCCCTCGTGCCCGTCGAGTACGACCACTCGGAGGACGACCTCGCCTGGATCGACGAGGACACCGTCGACGACACCCTCGCCGAGGTGTACGAGGCCGCGACCGAGGCGATCGACATCATCCCGCCGGCCGAGGTGGACGCCGCCGTCGATGCGGCGATGGACGCCCCTGCCGACAAGGACTGAACGCGGGAGCTCAGGCGCTCACGCCGGATCAGGCACGTCCTCACGCAGGACGCCTGAACCGGCGTGGTCGCCTGTCTCGGCGGCCGCGGTGATCCGGGCGGCCATGCCGGAGAAGATGAGCCCGTGGAAGGGCAGCACGGCGAGCCAGTACAGGCGGCCGAGCAGTCCGCGGGGGAAGAACACGGCACGCTGCTCGTAGCGGGCGCCGTCGCAGTCGGGCACCGCGCGCAGTTCGAGCCACGCCTCGCCCGGCACCTTCATCTCGGCGCGGAGGCGCAGCAGATGCCCCTCCTCGGTCTGCTCGACCGCCTCGACGCGCCAGAAGTCGATCGCATCCCCGACTCGGGCGGCGGTGCGGCTGCGGCGTCCGCGGCGCAGGCCCACGCCGCCGACCACGCGGTCCATGAGTCCCCGGGCCGCCCAGAGCAGCGGCGACGAGTACCACCCGTTCTCCCCGCCGATCCCGAGGATGACGCGCCACAGCTCCGCGACCGACGCGCGGGTCGCGACGGAGCGCTTGTCCGTGAAGACGGTGCGTCCGGCCCAGTCCGGGTCGCTCGGCAGCGGGTCGCTCGGGGCTCCGGTCACCTCGGCGTCCTGCCAGCTCGTCTCCACGGCGTCCGCGTCCACCCGGCCGAGGGCCAGCGCCACGGACCGGCGATACGGCGTGAGCCCGCCCTCGGGGCGCGGGATGAGTGCGTCGACGGCATGGTCCTTCATGATGCACTCGTTCTGCAGCGACGCGACGAGCGGCCGGGCGATGGAGCGCGGCACCGGCGTGACGAGGTTCACCCAGTGCGAGGCGAGTTCCGGGGTCAGCACCGGAAGGGCCGCGATGGCGCGCTGCCGCAGTCCGGCCTCCACCGCGTACCCGTTCATCATCTGGCCGTAGCGCAGCACATCCGGTCCGCCGATGTCGACCGCGCGATTCACCTGATCGTCGACCCGTGCCGCCCCGAGCAGGTAGTGCAGCACGTCGCGGACGGCGATGGGCTGGATCCGGTTGCGCACCCACTTCGGCGCCGGCATGTACGGCAGGACGTCGGTGAGGTGCCGGATCATCTCGAAGGATGCCGAGCCGGAGCCGATCACCACGCCCGCCTGCAGGACGAGGGTGGGCACCCCGGACTCCAGGAAGATCTCGCCGACGTGAACCCGGGAGCGGAGGTGCGGGGAGAGCTTCACGTCGTCCGGGTGCAGGCCGCCGAGGTAGACGATCCGCCGCACCCCGGCCCGGGCGGCTGCCGTGGCGACGGTGGTCGCGGCGCGCTCGTCGCTCTCCTCGAAGCCCTTCCCGGCCGACATGGAGTGGATGAGGTAGTACACGACGTCGACGTCGTCCATCGCGGAGGCGACGGCGTGCTCGTCGTCGGCGGACCCCTCGAAGATCTCGCACTCCTCGCCCCAGCCGAAGGAGGCGGCGCGGACGGCGTCCCGCGCGAGGACCCGGACCCGGTAGCCGGCGTTCAGCAGGCGCGGGGTCAGGCGGCCGCCGATGTATCCGGTGGCACCGAGCACGAGGGCGCGGGGTGCGGAGCCGTCGTCGCGGGGGACCGCCCGCAGGGCGTCCTCGCGACCGGTGGGCTGGGTGAGCTCGCTCATGCTCCGAGGGTAGATCCCGGGGCCGACATGCGGTACGGGCTTGCGCCCGCAGCATCGGCGCCTCCGGGTGACGTCGCGAGCACCCCCGGCGACAGGGTACGGTCGTATCCGTGACCTCAATCGAATCGATTCGACGAGCGCCCGCGGGCCGCGCCACCCGCCGCGCGCGCGTCGCCGTCTCGGCGCTGTTCCTCACGAACGGCGCCCTGTTCGCGAACATCCTGCCGCGGTACCCGGAGATCAAGGCCGCCCTCGGCCTCGACAACCTCGGCTACGGTCTCGCGCTCGCCGCCTTCCCCGCCGGGGCGATCGCGGCAGGACTCCTGGCGGCCACGCTGATCCGCCGCTTCGGGTCGGCGCGCATCGCGGTCATCGGCACCGTCCTCACGAGCCTCGGCCTGCTGTCGGCGGCGCTGTCCCCGACCGGCGCGCTCTTCGCGATCGCCCTCTTCGTCGGCGGCGCCTCCGATGCCATCACCGATGTCGCGCAGAACGCCCACGGCCTGCGCGTGCAGCGGCGGTACGGGCGCTCGATCATCAACTCCTTCCACGCCATCTGGTCCATCGGCGCGGTGCTCGGCGGAGTGATGGCCGCGGGCGCGATCGCCCTGCAGCTCCCGCTCGCCGTCCACCTGGGGATCTCGACCGCGGTGTTCGCGACGGTCGCCCTCGTCGCCCTCCGCTTCTGCCTGCCCGGCCGCGACGACGAGGCCGACGAGGAGGCGGTGGCGGAACCCGAGGAGATCGCCTCCGCGGTCCGTCGCGGCGTTCCGGCGCGGACGGTGCTGGCCGTGATCGCCCTGACCCTCATCGCGATGGCCGGAGCCATCGCCGAAGACGCGGGCAACTCGTGGGCCACCCTCTACCTCGGTGACTCCCTGGGAGCGGCGGCCGCGGTCGCACCGCTCGGATTCATCGCCCTCGTCGGCGCGCAGTTCGTCGGGCGTCTGCTCGGCGATCCGATGACCGATCGCTTCGGGCAGCGCTGGGTGGCGCGGGTCGGCGGCCTCATCGCCGCCGTCGGGATGACGCTCGCGCTGCTCTTCCCGAGCGTGCCCGGCACAATCCTCGGGTTCGCGGCCGTCGGCTTCGGCATCGCCACCCTCATCCCCGCCGCGATGCACGCCGCCGACGAGCTCCCTGGACTGCGGCCCGGGGTCGGGCTCACCGTGGTGTCCTGGCTGCTGCGGCTCGGCTTCCTGCTGTCGCCGCCGTTCGTCGGGTGGCTGGCGGAGACGCAGAGTCTCCGCGCGGGGCTCGTGGTCGCGCCTGTCGCGGCGCTCGTGGCGGTGCTGCTCGCGGGCTTCCTGGACGCCCGGCGCCCGCGGAACGGGTCGGACTAGGCCGGCTCCTCCACGAGATCGGCGCCGCCGTGCGCGGCGTCGGCGTCCGCGGCCTCCTGGATCGCGGCGGTCATTCCCACGAGGAACCGCATGACGACGACGCGCTCCTCGTCGGAGAGGTCGTCCACGAGGGACAGCATGCGCCGGTGCATCGCACCCAGCGTCGCGCGCACCTCGTCGTCGCTGCTCACGGTGGGCACGACGATCCCGGCGCGGCGGTCGGTCGGGTGCGGTTCGCGGCGGGCGTGCCCGCCCTTCTCCAGTCGGTCGATGAGCGTCGTCGTCGACGCGGTGGAGATGTCGAGCATGCGCGCCAGATCGATGGGCCGCACGATGCGCCCGGCCTTCTGCTCGCGCAGCAGGAACCGGAGGGCGACGAGGTCTGTCTCGTTCATCCCCATGGACGCGCGCGTGCGGGCGCGCATCGCCGTCTCGGCGCTGCGGTACCGCCGCAGCATGTTGAGCACGTCGACCGTGGTGGCGCGCTCGCTGTCGGGGTACCAGTACCCGGAGGCGTGGAACTCGCCGGTGCTGTCGGTCACGCGACCTCTCCTTCGTCGCTGGAACCGGCCTCCCGCTCGAGCATCTCCATCGCGCCGGTCTCGACCTCGGCCGGGACGATGCGCAGGAGCCCGCCGGTGATCGCGTCGGTCTCGGCGCCGATGATCTGCTCGATCCGGCGTCGCGAGACGGAGGGGAAGAGTTCCTCCAGGCGTGCGAGCAGATCGGCGTAGCGGATGTACGACGCCTCCTCGAGGCTCAGTGGCTCGGGCATGGCATCCTTTCGGGGGCAGGGTTCCATCATCGCACCTCCGGAAGTCCCTGGTCTCCCGCGAATATCGCTAGTCAGCCTTACTGTCAGACTGTCGAGGTACCATGGAGAGCGGGGAAGGAGGATCTCTGCATGGGAAACGTGAGCACCGACGTCTCGACCTCAGCGCTCGCGCGCGATGTCGACGACTTCCGTCGCGCCGACGCGCAGTTGAACCGCCGTCTCGCGGCTCGGCGCGAACCCAACGATACCGACCGCGCCGCGATGCACTTCATCAGCACCGCGCCCGTCGAGAAGCCCGTCACTCCCCGCGACCTGGCCACCTACCTCGGTATCAGCACGGCCGCCGTCACGAGCGTCGTCCGGCGGATGTCGGAGCGGGGACAGATCGTCGTCGCCCCGCACCCCCTGGATGCCCGGTCCAAAGTCCTCCGCCCGTCCCTGCGAGATCTGCACGGCCAGGGTGACGAGCTGGCGCAGCGTGTGGCCGCCGTCGAGGGCGAGTTCACGGCGGAGGAGGTGGCTGTGATCTCCCGCTTCCTGCGCCGCCTGACCGATGAGCTCGGCGATCTTCCCTGATCGATTTGATTTAACTAGTTAAACTAGTAAACTATCCTCGTCCAGGTTTTCTGCCACGAGGAGAAGAACATGGGAACCCTCACCTACGCGAACCTCGCCGAGCCGATCGAGATCGACGACGAGCTGCTCGCCCACCTTCGCGCCGCCACCGTCACCAAGCTGCGGCGCAACGAGCCGTTCGCGCTCACGGTGCAGACCGGCGCCGACCGCACCGAGACGCTGTGGATCCACGCGTCCATCCCGATCCGCTTCGTCGTCGAGACGTCGGTCACCCTGCAGCGACCGCTGCTGGCCCGTCTCATGCAGGCCGCGGGCTCGACCGGCGGACTCGACCTCACAGACCCCGAGCTCGCGCTCGATGCGGTATCGCGCGAACTGCACGCGATGTCCGCCTGATAACGGAGGGGTGCAGACCTGCCTCACCGCCTCGGGATCCTCTTCAAGGGCTCTCGGATCCCGGGCGGTGATGGCTACGGCGAGAACGGAGCGGGGGCTCTCGATCGCCGACCGCGGCATCCGGCCGCCGGGATTCGGGTTCCCGGCAGCCGGATGCCGTTTCTTCGTCAGAGGGCGGTGTAGCCGCCGTCGACGAGGTGGTAGCTGCCGGTGATGAAGCTCGCGGCGTCGCTCGCGAGGAACACCACGAGGTTCGCGACCTCCTCGGCCTGGCCGAGGCGCCCGATCGGGTGCTTGGACACGAGGAAGTCCTTCGCCTCGTCGCCCATGTTCGCCAGGAGCGGGGTGTTGATGAAGCCGGGGCCGACCGAGTTCACGCGGACGCCCTGCGCCGAGTACTCGAGGGCGGCGGTCTTCGTCATGCCGACGACGCCGTGCTTGGCGGTGACGTAGGCGGGGGAGCCTGCGAAGCCGACGCTGCCGAGGATCGAGGCGATGTTCACGACCGAGCCGCCGCCGTTGGCGAGGATCGACGGGATCTGCGCCTTCATGTTGCGGAACACGGCGTTGAGGTTGATGGCGATCACCTTGTCCCACGCGTCTTCCTCGTAGTCCGCGGTGGGCGCGGTGGCGCCGCCGATGCCGGCGTTGTTGACGCCGATGCGGAGCGGGGCGAGCGAGTTGGCGAGCTCGACCGACGAGGCGATCCAGGCCGGGTCCGTCGCGTCGCCGACCGACGCCTCCGCGGTGCCGCCGGCGGCGCGGATCTCCTCGACGACCGCGTTCGCGTGCTCCGCGTTCAGGTCGTTGACCACCACCGCCGCGCCGTTCTGCGCCAGCAGCAGGGCGACCGCGCGGCCGATGCCGCTGCCCGCTCCTGTCACGATCGCCGAGCGGTTCGAGACGTCGTACTGAGCCACTTTCGGGCTCCTTCCCGGGCGGGCGCGGTGCCGGGAGATCTTCTCGGACGGTCCGTCCTTCCCTCCAGCCTACGCCCGTAATACCGGTGTGGATTCATGTGAATGGAAATGCTCGGCCGCCTGGCTACGCTGTGGGAACCGTCTGTCCCGGGGAAAATGTCAGAATCGCGATGAAATCGGACTAAGTCCGATGTAAAGCGCGAAGCCCACTCCCTCACCGAACCGCCTCACGAAGGGGCTGATTCGATCATACGGATGGGGTCGGACATCTCGCCTCAGGGAGCTCTGAATCCCCATGGCGCGCATCTCGGCGACCCAGCGCTCCCCGATCGGCCGAGCAGGACAGCTCTAGCGTCGAACTTCGTAACCCTGTTCGTTAAGGAGGTTGATTGCGATCTCGAGCAGCGTCCCAATGAACTCGATGAGGTCTGCGATCAACTCCTCGTCTGGTTCGTACAGAGTCCCGCCCATCTGAGGTGTAGATGGGGGCGTCTCGATCGCGTGGCGCAGAGTGGTGATGAACTGCCCGTGCGCGTGGGCCGAAGTTATCGCCCAATAGTTGAAGGTCCGCAACGTGGGGCCTGGAACGCGACTCGCAATCTTCCTTGTGATCGAGGAGGGATCGATCAATGGCGCACTGAGAACGTCCTCTGGATCGGACCCGAGGTTGGTCGCGGTGGTCCTAAGGAAACGCCCCAGCGCGGCTATTCCTTGTTCCGTTCTGTCATCTGGTGTTTGAGCTTTGCGCAGAGCGTTCGTCAGCTTCAGCCCGTGCCTGTACTCGATGCGGGCGATCTCGAGCGCCCTGCGGACTCGAGTAGAGGAATCGGTGCCGTCCAGGATCCAGATGAGCTCCACGAGCCCCTCCAACACAGGACGGAACAAGGTGTAGTCAGCCTGCATATGAAGGAGCAACACGTTCTCCTCGGGGCTAGCCGCAAGCTCCGCCCAGGCGGATACGTGGTCCGCAGCGGTGAGGACGAGCCCGGAGACTATGGCATGAGGGATGACGATGTTTCCTGCGAGGGCTTGATCTTCCTCCGCCATTGACCCCTTTCGAACCGTGGGCACTCCACTCTTGATCGCCGCCGCGAAGTCCCGGAATCCTTCGACAGCACCGCCGAGAGTCTGCAATGTGGAACGCTTTGGCATAGCACTGAGCGTACGGGTGGATCGAGCGTCATCTGATAATCCGAGAATCGCGGACTGCCGTCCTGGGGCGGTTCTACTTCTTAACGCGGTAGCCGAGCCTTTTCACGGCTTTCGCGAGGTACACGTTCGCACTGGATGAGTCCAGTCGGGTGTGCACCAACGGCAGCGGCGGGAACGAGCCCTCGGCGGACGAGAACAGCGTCACCATCGGGCCGAAGTCGATCGATGACACATGGTAGAGCCCGTCGATGCTCGACCCAAGCTGGTCATGGATCGCATTCGCCCAGTTCCGCGTGTATCGCTTAGGCCCCATCTGGATCGAAGAGGTCGTCCCGTTGATCACGGGCCAGTTGCTGGTGAGATCCAGTAGCCGAAGCTCACGCGTCGGCCGCCAAGCCGCGAGGGTGTTTCCACGAACGCGCCGATTGATTAGTCGGCCCTTCTGAAACACCTCGCCGAGAGCTGTTGTAGATCCGGCAGCTGCGTACATCACGCCATAATCGGCATGGTGCTGATGCGGCTCGGGATGCGGGTCAAAGCGCATGGTTCTGATCGGCCCGAAGTGCCGTAGCTCATCCCACGCCTGTGGGTGAGCACCTCTTGTAGCGAAGACCCGCCAGAGGATCCCATCGAATGATCTCAGGTGCTCACTCGCGTCGAGTGTGAGCGGCGCCGGGGGTGTTGCGGGGACTTTCGCGTTCGACGGGCTCACGTGATGTCGGCGTCTTCGAGGATGTCCACTACGGGTGCAGGATCCTTCGCGGCAGCCAGCCACTCGATCGGCGTCATCCATTCCTGGGGGTCGACAGACTCATCGCTCGACCGCAAGTCGTCTTGAGGTGTTGTCATGAAGCCTTCGACGTCGGCCGGATCCCAGTCGGACGGGATCGCTCGGACGAGCAGCGGGAGGTGGGGGATCGTCGAGACCCTATCGCCGGGAATGAACTGCCATCGAGGGTAGAGGCGGATCCTTCCGGCCCGGAAGCCGTACAAGGTGTTCTTGCTCTGGCGGTGACGCACACTGGAGGCATCGATGCCGAGGAGCGCTGCGACCTCGGATGCGGTGTAGGTGTTGGTTAGGGCGCGCACGTGAGTCTCGCGCTCGAGCTTGGCGAGCCCACCGCTGGTGACGAATGCGGCTGCCTCGGCGAGCTCCTCCGGAGTGAAATCGCCGGACTCGATCAGGAAGTTGGCTTCCTGCTCTGTGAGGCCCAGCTCGGTCGATTGACGGTCGGCCATGGCATCGGCGAGCTCGTCGATGAGTGCGTTGAACACGGATACGTCGACGTTTGACGTCTTCGCCACCTGCGCAAGGCGCTCGACACCGGCTTGTACGTCGGTCTTTGCGGGGGCCTTGGTCGCCACGACGAGCTTCGGGTTTCCGTTGAGGAATCGACCTGTCACTGTGCCGCGGTTCACAGTCGCCTCGCGAGCGGAGGCGGCACGAGTGCGACTTTTCTTCACGGCCATCTTGCCTCCTCGTGTCGTCATCTGGTTAGCACGCACACGCAATATCTTACGCGCGCTTTTGCGTGTATGCACCCCCGCGAGGTGACGAGGTGAGAGCGGTCAAGAGCTCCCTGGCAAGGGAGCAGCGGCGTTGAAGGAGACCTGTCGTCCGCGCGTTCGAGGCGGCACCCCAACTCTTCGCCACCTTCCTCCCCGGCGCAACGCTTTCAACGCTCAGTGATCAGTGCGGATGTCGTTGGCTTACGCTTGAATGCTTGCGTGGGAAAGAGCAAGAAAACTCGGAGAAGCAAGCGGTCTCGATCTCAACTGCGGGCGGTGAGCGCCGCGCGACGGGAGCCCGACGCACTCGAACTGGCCTTTTCAGCGTACGATCCGGACGAGCTCTGGACGCTGATTTTCGCCGCCGCCACGTCCCCCGGCAACAGGCATCGGTCGGTGACATTGGGGAGCAGCTTCGCGGCTGCGCTACGAGCCTCCGCCGCTCCGGCGCCAGACGAATACCAGCCGCTGCCTGCGATCCAAGCACTGTCCGATCTAGCGGCTACCACCTATGGGATCGGCCCGGCGCGTGAAGATTTCATCCCCACCGACCCGACCCGAACTGTCTTCCTCGCGGTCGGCTCTGAGCCGCTGCGCGCGGTGCCCGGCCTCACCGAACGGCCGGTCGCCGACCTCACGCGTGCGCTCAGAATGGCGGAAGCGGTAGACGGTCGGCTTCACAGACGATTTCAATTCGGCATCGCAAACGTGGTGAACGTGGCGATGAAGTACGGCGACTTCTGCGCCCGCCACCTTGCAGACGCATGGGTACCAGCCCCGGATCTCGCGCTCAACGACGAGGTCTCCCTACCGGACGCGGAGTACGAAGCGACGCGGGCCTTCCTCAACCTGAACCCGCTCGACCACATCGAACTCGGTGAAGCTGATGAAAGGGCGTTGGAATGGATGACGAACTCCGCAAGTCGGGCCACGTTCGACGCGGAGAGTCTCTCCAGCCCGTTCGGGAGGTACCTTCGCTTTGCTCACTCGGCGGGTGCACACCGATGGGTGCCGCCACTTTTCATCCCAGAGATCATGGCCCATGCCGTACGAGAACTGGTGTCTGCGCTCGACCGGGACGGGCAAGCACGACGAGCCCTCCGGAGTTCTTGCCTGAACCAGATCCGCCGGTCCCTATGGCGCTTCTCCAACAGCTTGATCGAAGCTCCTCCCCGCAGTGAAGGCGTCGAGTCCCCGCTTCGCGGGATTGACGTTCAGTGGCTGGTGCCGGTGAACCCATCCACATTCATCGCCGTCTCAGTCATCTACGTCCCCGACCTGGGAGCCGCGCCGCCGCCATACATCGGCTCAGTGGAGCTGGCGAAACAGGTGAGGTCGCAATCAGGCCCTGTGCCGGTGCGGATGGCGGGCGGGCGACAAGGAACCATCAGGCCGGGCGCGGAGGTCATCCCGCTGACGGTGTTCGCTGCACCCGGCCACATCGCTGTGCCCCAGGCGGTCGGCGAAGCAAAGCTCGCGCTCGAAGACCTGACCTGGATCGCGGAAACGGCTACGTCCGACGATGATCTCTACGCATTCGCGCGGGATCTGAGCGCTCCCGATTTCCCTGAGAGTTTCGGGTGGGAGGCGATCAACTACTGGGAGCCATGGACAGCGAATGGCAAGTCGTTTTTCAAGGGTGGCGTGGTACCCAATGCCGTCTACTTTGAAGCGCACGCGGGCGAGGCCGAGTGGGATCGAGCGGTAGAGCTATCCGATCTCGAAGTGGCGCTCCTCAGGGTTGGGCTTCCCCCGATTCGAGACCTCCGAGCGGCAGAAGTCGCTCCGGGGCCCGTCGCAAACGTCGCGATGATTGCAGGTGACCCCATGTACGACGCCACCCGCGGTGTCAACATCGCGCCGAGTGTTGACGGGTGGTCCCTCGCTCTCACCGAACCTCCCGTTGCCGTGGCACGAGCGAGCCTGGAGGAAGCATCTGCCGACCGCCGACGGTTCTTCTTCGACTTCTGCGGCGGGCTAATCTACGGCTTCGCTGCGCTTGGTGATCGATGGCGTTTCGCGCACCAGGAGATCGATGTGCCCGGATACGTCCTTTACCTCCACGCATCGGAAACGGTCTCGGGTGAACCGTCCGGCGTGGTCACGCCGTATCTCGACCCGCACGCGCGTGCCGTCGATGAACCAGTCAACTTTTTGTGGCGCATCGATGTCGAGGGATTCGCAGATTCGGCGAATGGAGATCCGCACGCGGCGAATCTCCTAACAGCGGATGCAGTGTTCGATCTGCTCCGCGCGGGAGGCATGGATATCGAAACCGCAGCGGCGCTCCGCGACCAGTGGCGCACAGCGAGACCCTTTCTCATCTTGGAGATGAAGCAGGCCCGGACCACTCTCAATCACCTGCCTGATCCGTGGCGTTTACGACCCTCTGATGAGAGCCGCATGGTTGCGGCTTTGGGACGACGACTCCACGATGCCGGCGTTCAACCGGGAGAGTACCGGGCGGACGACGCGAATCGGCTCATCCGCGAGCATCTTGCGCCCCTTGCTCTCGAGACCCTGACTGAAGGAATCAAGAGACACGATGTGAGCGAGGTGGTGTTGACGGGGATGGAGCAGCTGGCGAGGGTGATGGACAGCGGTATTCATCAGCAAGACGATCTATCCCGAGTCGCGGCGAATCTCGCGACCGAATGGGATCCGCTCACCCGCACGGCCGAGCTCTCGGCGGAGACACTTCAGCTTCGTCAGTGTAACGAGATCGTGGTGGAGGCTGCCTTGCGCATCCTGGACAATCCGGCGGCGGTGAAGCCGATCACTCCTCAGGCGTGGAGCGGTCTTCTTGCCGCCGCAGATGCGTACCTCACCGCGACCACGCTGAGTGAGCGGATGTATCACCAAGTCGTGCCTGCAGTCATCAACCTCGGCCCGATGTACGAGCTGGCCGTTGACGACGATTCGCATCCCGACGCATCGGCGTGGGGCCTGCGAAACGACGAACTGACCCGTGCAGCTGCGAGCGTTCGGTTGCACGGCACTCAAGACGACGACTCGCTGCAGCAGGCGAACGAAGAAGACGACGTCGAAGATGCGTTCCAGCAGGCATGGGGAGCGACGTCGCAGGACATGCTCGCCGCACTCGCCACCCTCGCAAAGTGGGAAACGTTCGAGCCAGGCAGGACGACCGCGCACGTCACCGTGGCCGAGGCAACAGCATGGGTCTGTGACGCGCTGGGCCCGGACGCGGATGAGTCGCAGAGAACGCGTGTCGAAGTCGCTGTCGGGATGCTTACGAGCACGGCCGTCCAGATGCAAGCCGTGGAGTGGAAACCCTGGCAAACGCGCACACGGCGTCACCGGCTCCTCGTGCAACCGCTGGTGCAAGACTCGGACGGACGACTCATTATCAGCCCGCAGTACTTACTGACGTCCTTCCAGGTCTACTACCGCCACCTCCTCCAAGGAGTTCTTCCCTGGGCGGGAGACGTTCCCCAGCCTGTCAGCAACGCGCTTGCGGATCGCCGTGCGCGCCGCAATATTCGGTTCGAAAGATTCCTTCAAGACCGGCTAGAGGAACTCGGCTACACCACGGTCGCCCGCGTGAAACCCAACGACCACGCGCGACTCGGCGTGCCGATTCTCACGACCGAAGTTGACCTCGTGTGCGGACGCCCTGGCGATAGCACCATCTGGTTAATCGAGGCGAAGGATCCTGCGTCGGTGCACGGATTCGCTGAGACGGCACGCCAACTGCGCACCTTCTTCCGGGACCAGGTAGGAGACCGCGGGACCAAGCCCTGCTACGCCACGCAGCTAGCCCGCAAGGAGAGCGAACTAGCGCCCCACGTCGCGAGCATTGCGACGCGCCTCGGACTCGGGGACCCGCCTGAAGGCGAGCAGTTTCGCCTGAACACGCTCTTCGTAACCCGAAATCTCACTCCGGCAAACTACGTCGACGAGCGGTATCGGGTTGAGACGGCGACGGAGTTTCTCGCAGCTCGAGGCCAAACGCCGTAGGTGACATGCGAGAGCGGCGGCGCGCATCGCGGGCCCCCGCCTTCGCCAGCTCGATCACAAACGGCCTGATGGCCTCAACTCACCGAACTTGGACCGATTCACGCCGATGCGGCGATCCTCGCACGTGCACTAGCTCGGGCCCCCAGCCCGGCGGCGGAGGTCCTACTCCTTGTGGAGCAGCCAGACACCTGGTGCTGTCTGGCGAGGACGTTCCCTCGGAGTCTCGGTCGACATGCTGATCGCTCTCGACCGAAACGCAGCTCGTCCCGCCCTCGCAGTTGCCGCGAAGAGCTTATCTCACAGCATCCCGGCAAGCGCGGCCGTCAGCATAGAGCTCCTCCGTTTGCACGCCGCATCGAAGCTTCGCGGCGACATATTTGCGAAGTAGTCACGTCCCAGTCCGCACGTTTCGATCACCGGCACGTCTGAGGGGCTCGCAAGGTTCGGCAACTAGAATCCTGGCATGACCGCTCAGCCCGCACCGAAGCCTCATGTCGGAGCTGCGCTCAATCGTGGTGCTGCCGAAGAGCTGGCGCGGACGTTGAGGGCGGTCGCTGATCCGACGCGGTTGCAGATCTTGAGCATCATTCTGGGATCGGCTGACGAGCGGGCGACCGTGGGCCAACTAGCGGAGGCGTTGGGGTTGCGTCAGCCGACAGTGACCCATCACGTCCGCATTCTGTTGGACGACGGGTTCCTGGCACGCGAACAGGACGGCAAGCTCGGCTGGCTCTCCGTGCACCCGACGCGCCGTAGCGCCGTCGAGGACTTCCTCCGATGAATGAGGGGTCGCCGCACCGAGTGGGGAGCCCCCTCGGGGAGCAGGCTGCCCGGGAACGGGCCGGTCAAGTGTCAGTCCTCGGCAACCCCGATACGCTCCGCGTTCTCAGTGCCCTTGCCTCCGGGATCAAAGCCCCGGAGATCGCGGCTGTCCTGAACGCCGATCTATCGGTCGTCGAGCAGGCAATCCACTCGCTGGAGCTCGTTGATCTCATCCGTAGCGACGGCGATGTCTGGGTGCCGACAGCCGATGCCTGGGTCCGTTTTGGGAGATTGCTGTCGAGTGAGTCGATTGAGCCGAAAACACCCGAGGCTTCCGTCACGGCTCTCCCGCGAGCTGTGTCCACCATCGTTGACGACCTCTCGTACCGATTCAGCTCGACGTTCAGCCGCGAGACAGTGGCGGGTTATGTCGCCCAGAGTTACCTCCTCCTGAGCCAGCGGACGCGAGTGCGCGAGCACCTGTTGACCATGACCGCCCGGTACGCCGCCGACCGCCTGGATGCGCTCGCAACCAGTCAGGGCCTGGTTCTGCGTGATACTCCTGAGGTCCTGTTTGTGTGCGTGCAGAATGCGGGGAGGTCGCAGATGGCTGGAGCCCTACTCCGCCATCTGTCTGGCGGCCGGGTGCACGTGCGCACGGCTGGATCCTCACCGGCGGAGGGCGCGCACCCTCGTGTTGCCGCGGCACTGGAGGAAGTGGGCGTGGAGCTCTGGGGCGAGTTCCCGAAACCGCTGACCGACGAAGTGGTGCGTGCCGCCGACTACGTCATCACGATGGGGTGTGGGGATGCGTGCCCCGTCTTCCCTGGGCGCCGTTACATGGAGTGGGATCTACCAGATCCGTTGGAACTCGATGAAGACGGTCTCCGTGGCGTTAGAGACGACATTCGCGCCCGGGTGCTTCAGCTCCTGGTCGAGCTCAAAGTGGAGCCTCAGGACGCGAGTCGGTAGCCGGCCACTCGCACCGTCTCGATAAGGGCTTGTGCGGGGGCGAAAGTCGCCAGCCGGGCGCGCAGCTTCGTCATGGCGACGCGAACAGAAGCGTGCGGATCCTCGAGGTCGGAGCCGAACGCAAGCGCGAGTGTATCGATGCTCACACTCTCGGGATACGCGCGCACGATCTGATGCAGGAGTTCGAATTCGCGCGGGGGAAGCAACAGTGCATGCTTCTGCCAGCGGAGGCTGCGGTGCGTGATGTCGAGGGTCAGCTCCCCGAATCGGAGGGTGCGGTCAAGCGGGCCTGTCCGTGGGTGGAGGCGCGCCAATTCACGCAATCGGTCGGGGGTGATGGGGAGGCGGATGGTGCCACGCATTCCTGCTCGCATCGCAGCTTCGATCATCGACGTCTCCGTGTCTTCGCTCACCCCGAAGAAGATCGGTCCTCCGCACACCGGTTCGGCGATCTGCACGATGGCCGCGAGCCGGTCGACCGACTCCCCGCCGGCGAGGACGAGCGACGCCTCGTAATCGTGGGCCAAGTCTGCCAGCGCATCGACGATCTCAGCGTGCACCGTTATCGGGACGCCTGCATGTCTGAACTCGGCGAAGCTCCCACGAAGGATCTCCGAACTGCGCCCGTGCAGAACGAACCGCGGGTCACCACCAGACAGGGAGGTCATCCGAATCGTCCGCTGATGTAGTCCTCCGTGCGCTGGTCCTGCGGCTGCTCGAAGATGTTCTTGGTGAGGTCGTATTCCACCAGGACTCCTGTGCGGTCTCCGGTGGTCTCGTCGGCCAGGGCGGTGAAGAATGCCGTGCGGTCGGCGACTCGTGCAGCCTGCTGCATGTTGTGGGTGACGATGATGATTGTGTAGTCCTGGCGCAGCTCGTGCATGAGGTCTTCGATCCGCGAGGTGGCGATGGGATCGAGGGCCGAGCACGGCTCATCCATCAGGATCACGTCGGGCTGCACCGCGATGGTGCGCGCGATGCATAGGCGCTGCTGCTGGCCGCCGGAGAGTCCGAACGCGGACTGCTTTAGCTTGTCTTTCACCTCGCCCCAGAGTGCTGAGCGTGTGAGTGCCTCCTCGACGAGGTCGTCCATGTTGTCGACCTTCATCCCTGTGACGCGAGGGCCGTAGGCGATGTTGTCGTAGATCGACTTCGGGAACGGGTTCGGCTTTTGGAAGACCATCCCGACGCGTCGTCGGACCTCGATGGGGTCGACGCCCTTCGCGTAGATGTCTTCCTCTTGGAAGATGACGTTTCCTTCGACGCGGGCACCGTCGACGAGGTCGTTCATGCGGTTCAGGGAGCGCAGGAGCGTGGATTTGCCGCATCCGGAGGGGCCGATGAGCGCGGTGATCTCGTTGCGTCCGAACTCGAGGTTGACGCCTGTGACGGCCCGGAAGTCGCCGTAGTACACGTTGACGTCTTCGCAGCGGATGAGTCCGCTGGGGGTTTCGGCAACCCGCCGTGAGTCTGCGGTCTGGAAGTGGGTGTGGGCCGCCGTCGGCGCCGCTGCGCTCGTCGAGGTGCTCGTGGAGGTGCTCATGGGTTTACCACCGTTTCTGGAACTTGTTGCGGATGAAGATGGCGAGGGCGTTCATCAGGATGAGGACGGCGAGCAGGAGGAGGCTCGTGGCGCCGGCGAGCTCGTGGAATCCCTCCTGCGGGCGCCCGGTCCAGTTGAAGATCTGGATGGGGAGCGTGGTGTATCCGCTGAGCAGCCCGTTCGGATCGAACGTGATGTAGACGAGCGCTCCGAGGACGAGCAATGGAGCTGCTTCGCCGAGAGCTCGGGACAGCGCGAGGATCGAGCCGGTCGCGATGCCTGGGACCGACGCGGGAAGCACCTGCCTCCACGTCGTCTGCCATTGGGTGGCTCCCAGCGCCAGCGAGCCGTCGCGGATCTCCCGGGGTACGGCGCGCAACGCCTCCCTGGTGGCGATGATGATGACCGGGAGGATGAGCAGCGTCAGCGCGAATGCTCCACCGATGACGATGTTCTTGTTGGTGACTCCGAGCATCGACAAGAAGGCGAGAGCGAGGAGACCGTAGACGATTGAGGGGACAGCAGCGAGGTTTTGGACGTTGAGCTCGACGAACCGGTTGAACCAGCGCTTCCGGTCGGCGAACTCCTCGAGGTGCACGGCGGCGGCGATTCCCAGGGGGAGGGTCATCACAGCGGTGGCCCCAATCGCCCAGACCGATCCGAGGATGGCTGGACGAGCTCCGGCTTCCTCCGGGTCAGCGGAGGGGAAGTTCGTCACCAGGTTCCAGGTGAGCTTGTTCTGTCCAGTGATGAAGATCGTGATCAGCAGAGTGACGAGCACAGCGAATGCGACGAAGAGCGACAGCCAAAGAAGTACGAGGAAGATGAGCGCGGTGGGACGCAGTTCGCCGTTTCGCCCGGTATTCAGCGGCCGGGTCGCGTTGAGCACACGGGACTCGGGAATCGTGGGCGCGGACATCAGTAGGCCTCCCGGAATCGGCGGACGAATCGGATGCTGATGAAGTTGATGAGCAGTGTGATGAGGAACAACAGCAGTCCGACAGCGAAGAGGGTGTTGTACTCGAGGCTTCCGACGCGGGAGTCGCCGAGAGCGGCGTTCGCGATGAAGCCGGTCATCGTCTGCCCCTGCTCCAGCGGATTGCTCACGAGCTGTGCCTGACTGCCCGCAGCGATTGCGACGATCATCGTTTCTCCGACGGCCCGGGAGATTCCGAGAACGACGGCGGCGACGATGCCAGACAGCGCGGCCGGAAAGACCACGCGAAGAGTGGTCTGCATGCGGTTGGCGCCGAGAGCGGCACTTCCCTGACGGAGCGCGCTGGGGACAGCAGACATCGCGTCCTCGGCGATGGATGCGATGGTCGGGATGATCATGACTCCCATCACGAGGCCGGCAGCGAGGACGCTGAACGCCCCTGTGGGGAGCTGCAGCCAGTCGCGGAGGACGGTGCCCTGCACGAACTGGAGGGCGAAGAACCCGTAGACCACGGTCGGGATACCCGCGAGGATCTCCAGCAGGGGCTTGAGCACCTTGCGCACTCGCGGTTTCGCGTACTCGGCGAGGAGGATCGCCGCACCGAGGCCGAAAGGAACGGCGACGAGGAGCGCGATGACCGTGGTCCACAGGGTTGCCGTGACCAGGGGGAGGACGCCGAAGGAGGCGTCCGCGAATCGAGGGGCCCAGCGCGTGCCGAAGAGGAACTCGAACGGTGAGACCTCCGCGAAGAAGCTCAGGGACGGGACCAGGAGCGCGATGACGATGCCCACGGTGGTGATGACCGTGATGGCTGCGGCAAGGCGCAGACCGAGTTTGATGAGGAACTCACCGGGCCGGCGGCGGCCTGCGAAAGACGAGGAGGGGGCGGGGGCCCGGCCGGTAGCCGGGCCCCCGGGCCGCTCAGTGACGGTGGTCATGGGAATCGTCCTGAGCCGGAGGCTTAGCCGAGCGAGGCGAGCTCGTCAGCCGCCGTGGTGACCTGCTCTTCGGTGAGGGGCACGAAGAGTGCGCGCTCGGCGATGTCGAGCGAGTTGGCGACGTAGAAGTCGATGAACGACTTCACCGGCTCCTTGTCGACGTACGAGGCGTTGTTCACGTAGATGAACAGCGGGCGCCCGAGCGGAGTGTAGGTGCCGTCCTGGACGGTCTCGGTGCTCGGCATCACGCCGTCGACCGCGACAGCCTTGATGACGCCCTCGTTCTCTTCGACGTAGCTGAGCCCGAGGAACCCGATGGCACCGACGTCACCTGCGACACCCTGGATGGTGATGTTGTCGTCTTCCGAGGGGCTGTAGTCGGTGCGAATCGCACCCTCTTCGCCGTTGATGGCGTCGGTGAAGTAGTCGAACGTTCCCGAGTCGGTGCCTGCACCGAAGAGCGTGATCGCCTGGTCGGGGAAGCTCGAGTCGACCTGGTTCCAGTTCGTGATCTCGCCCTCGGCCTCGGGACCCCAGATCTTGTTCAGCTGCTCGACGGTGAGGTCTTCAGCCCAGTCGTTCTCGGGATTGACGACGACGGACAGGCCGTCGTTGGCCGCGATGATCTCGGTGTACTCGATGCCGGCAGCCTCGCACTCGGCGGCTTCCTCGTCCTTGATGGCGCGGGAGGCGTTGGAGATGTCCGTCTCGCCCGCGCAGAAGGTCTTGAAGCCTCCACCGGTGCCCGAGGTAGCGACGGAGACGTTCACTCCGGACTCCTCATCGCGGAACAGGTCGGCTGCGGCTTCCGTGAGAGGGGCGACTGTCGACGACCCGTCGGTGTTCACCGAGCCGGTCAGCCCGCCCGATCCTTCGCCGGAGCCGGCGGATTCGCCTGCGCTCGGCTGCCCACCACAGGCGCTCAGCGCGAGAACGCCGATGACCAATGCTGTGGAGGCGAAGATCTTTGCTGTGGTCTTTCGCACGATTGCTTCCTTCATCTCAGACTCGTGACAGGCGGCCGATAGACCGCCTCGAATAGATGGTGATCTATTCGACGTATTGATAGAAGGTCATCTATGTGAACGTGAGGTTAACGGACTCGGAAGAACTCCCGCGCATCGCCGGCAAGCACTCGGCTGACCGCTAGGAGAACCGAGCGAACGCGAGCGAGATCGCAGCGAGCCCGACGGCGATGAGGGCCATGGCGGAGTACGAACCGGTGGCCACTGCGAGCAGCGGACCGAGTGCCGGGCCGAACGCTCCGACGAGCGTGATCGGAGCAGCGAAGATCCCGTTGATGGCGCCGTAGTTCTGGGTGCCCCAGCGATCCGCGACGGCGGAACCCTGAACAAGCGTCTGAGCGCCTCGCACCGCACCCGCAGCGATACCTATGGAGATCAGCAGCCACGGAGGCCCGGGAATCAGGGCCAGCAAGGTGAGAGAGATGACACTGAGGCCGGCGGTCACCGTGAGGGGGGCCCATGGTGGGGCAGTGTGCGGGACGGCGACGTAGAGGAGTCGCCCGATCACCTGACCGGCGCCGAGGAGTCCGAGAGCCCAGGCGGCGAGCTCGTAGCTCATGCCCTTCTCCATGAAGAGCGGGATGAGCGCGAGGGTCACGCTGAACAGCGCAGCAGCGAGAGCGAACATGGAGAGCTCGAGCATCCAGAATCGTCGCGTGCGCACGACCGTGCTCACCGTGTGAACCTCTGCGGCGTCGTCGTGGCGAACGGGTGACCAGGTGCGCTCCAGGCTGAACCAGTGCAGCGGCGCGGTGGTGAGAAGCAGGAAACCGGCGAGTATCAGGAACATGGTCCGCCAGTCGGTTATCGCCAGGAGTCCGGCGACAATCGGGGCGAAGATGGTGGAGGCGAGCCCGCCGGCCAACGTCAAGATCGTCATCGCCCCGCGGCGTCGAGCGTCGTACCGGCGAGCGATGACAGTGAACGCCGCCTGGTAGAGCACTGCCGATTGTGCGAGTCCTGCGATGACCCACCCCACTGTGAAGACTGCAAGGGTCGGTGCGAGAGCGACGAGCACGACGCCGAGCGGGCCGACGACGCTGCCAACAGTCATGATGAGGCGCGGCCCCCGCTCGTCGAGCCATTTCCCGACGAAAACGCCAGCGACAGCGGAGGCGACCAGGCCCGACGAGAACGACAGCGTGACCAGGGCCACCGGCCACCCGGTGTCATCCGCGACCGCGGGAGAGGCGACGATCAGTGCATAGAACAGGATTCCCCAACTGATGACCTGCCCCACCGACAGCGCGGCTAGCCGGCCGCCCAGGTGTGGCGAAGGGGCACTCGCTGAGGTCACACCGCGCGGAGAGAGTCGGCAGCGGCATCCATCGCGTCGCCGTTGAGAGCGAAGTACGCCCACTTGCCGCGCTGTTCACGCGTGACGAGGCCGGCGTCGGCGAGGAGCTTCATATGGTGCGACACCGTGCCCTGCGAAAGCCCCACGGGCTCGGTCAGATCGCAAATGCACGCCTCGCCGCCAGCCCCGGCGGCGATGAGAGACAGGAGCCTCACCCGCGTTGGATCGCCGAGCGCCTTGAACAGGCGTGCAACCCGCTCGGCATCCGCGACGGTCATGGAGGGGGTGATTGGCGGGACGCAGCAGCTGGTCGATTCGATTGTCGTTGGCAAGCTCACGCGACTAGTCTGGCACGTATTGACAATCTTCGATAGATAGGCGACAGTCTTCATATTGAAGTTTTTCGATTTGAGGAGATGTGATGTCTGAGCTTCCCGTCGTCGTCATCGGAGCAGGGCCGCAGGGCCTCGCCGCAGCGGCACACTTGGTCGAACGCGACGAGAATGTCCTCGTCGTCGAGCGCGGGCACGGCCCAGCAGCTGCAGTCTCCGAGTGGGGACACGTGCGCTTGTTCTCAGCGTGGCCAGAACTCACGGACGCCGCTGCGCGCCGCCTGCTCGAGCCCACGGGGTGGAGCGCACCCGACTCGGGGTATCCGACCGGCGCGCAGTGGGTCAGCGACTACCTGATGCCACTCGCGGATGTCCTGGGCGAGCGGATCCGCTACGCGACGACTGTCACCGGAGTCGCCCGCCAGGGCCGCGACAAAGTCGTCGACGCAGGCCGCCGGAGCCAGCCGTTCGTCGTCCACACTGTAGATGCCGCGGGCAACGAATCTCGCCTCCTCGCCCGCGCGGTCATCGATGCCAGTGGCACCTGGGGCCTGCCGAATCCCGCCGGGGCGGATGGGTTCCCGGCCCCCGGCGAAGCCGCGGCGTCCGATCTGATTTCGTACCGCATCCCATCCGATGTGTCGGACCTCGCCGGTTCGCACGTCGTGGTGGTCGGTGCGGGGCACTCAGCCACGCATGCCGTGCTGCGTCTGAGTGAGTTGGCCCGCCGGTCGCCGGGAACGCGCGTGACCTGGCTGCTACGCCGAGGGAGCGCCGCCAACGTCTTCGGCGGCGGAATCGGGGACGAGCTGCCGGAGCGTGCCGCGCTCGGTTCCCGCGCCCGCAAGGTGATCGACGAGGGGGTCGTCGATCTGGTGACAGGTTTCCGTGTCGCCGAGTTCCAGCACGGAGTCGATGGTCTGACGCTCGTCGCCGAAGATGGGCGCGAGGTGACGAATGTCGGGCGAGTATTCGCACTCACGGGCTTCCGCCCTGACACCGGGATGCTGCGAGAGCTCAGGATCGACCTCGATCCCACTCTCGAGGCGGTCGCAGGCATCGCTTCCGAGATCGACCCGAATATTCACTCCTGCGGATCGGTGCCCGCGACGGGCGCGAGAGAACTGGCGCAGCCGGAGCAAGGGTTCTTCATCGTCGGAGTGAAGTCCTACGGGCGAGCCCCAACGTTCCTCGCGTTGACTGGCTTCGAGCAGGTCCGTAGTGTCGCAGCTCACCTCGCTGGCGACCACGAGGCGGCCGCACGCAACGAACTCTCTCTCCCTGACACTGGTGTGTGCGGTGGATCCGGTGACTTCGATGACAATGCGGGAAGCTGCTGCGCGGCTCCCCAGACCCTGCAGATCGGCGCGCGGCCTGTCACTGTCGGCTGATTGCAACTCATGAGGGGTGGGGCTCCCGAACCGAGCCCCACCTCTCAGTACTTAGCTGACGAGCCGAGCCGCCAGACCACGCACCTTCGCGTCGATGGCGTCGCGGAGCTCGCGCACCCCGTCGGCCTCCCAGTTCGAGGGGTCCGGGAATGACCACTCGACCAGCTCTCCGTGCACCGCGCCAGGCAGCGGGAGGCCCGGTTTCATCAAGACCACGACATCGGCCGCGTTGAGATCATCCACTGTCACGGCCCGGGGCGTGGCCGCTGACGTGTCGATTCCGAGCTCGTGCAGCGTTGACGCGACGGCTGGGTTGATCGTTGCGGCTGGGGTGATTCCCGCACTCGTCGCGACAAGTCGCTCATCGCCGATGTGTGTCAGGAGATGGGCGCCGAGTTGGGAGCGCCCCGCATTGTGCTTGCATATGAACAGAACTGTCTTGGGCTGGGTCATCTGGGGTCCTCTGGCTTCCTGACTGTCTCGATTGCTCCACCTGCATGATCTGTGCGCCAGGTGAAGAGAAGGTGAACTCCGTCACCAACAGTTGCACTCGGTATCGATGAATGTCAATATAGACACATGTCGATTCAAGAGGTTGAGCTGGTCATCATCGGGTCCGGGCCTGCGGGCTACACCGCCGCGGTCTATGCCGCGCGTGCAGGCCTTGCCCCCGTGGTCCTCGCCGGTTCCTTGACCGCGGGCGGCGCGCTGATGACCACGACCGAGGTCGAGAACTTCCCCGGTTTCGTCGACGGCGTGCAGGGACCCGAACTGATGGAGTCGATGCGCGCTCAGGCCGAGCGCTTCGGTGCCCGCATCCTCCTCGACGACGCCATCCGGGTCGACCTCGACGGGCCTATCAAGACGGTCGAGACCGGCGCTGGAGAGACCTTCCTCGCCCGCGCCGTCATCCTCACCATGGGCTCCGCCTATCGCAAGCTCGGGTTGCCGGATGAGGATCGACTCACCGGTCACGGCGTCTCCTGGTGCGCCACCTGTGACGGCTTCTTCTTCCGTGAGCAGGAGATCGTCGTCGTCGGCGGCGGAGACTCCGCGATGGAGGAGGCACTGTTCCTCACCCGCTTCGCGTCGAAGGTCACCGTCCTGCACCGCCGTGACGAGTTCCGGGCCTCGAAGATCATGGCGCAGCGTGTGCTCGACCATCCGAAGATCGAGGTCGCATGGAACAGCGAGGTCGCCGGCCTCGTCGGCGCCGAGAAGGTCGAAGCCGTCACGCTACGCGACACCGTCACAGGCGCCGAGCGGACGATCTCGGCCACCGGAGTCTTCGTCGCCATCGGCCACGACCCGCGCTCCGAGATCGTCACCGGCCTCGTAGACACGGATGCCGACGGCTACGTGCTCGTCGAGCACCCCTCCACCCGCACGAACCTCGCGGGCGTCTTCGCCGCCGGCGACCTGGTCGACCACACGTACCGTCAGGCGATCACCGCTGCAGGCACCGGGTGCGCCGCAGCACAAGACGCCCAGCACTACCTCGCGGCGCGGGACGAGACCGTATCAGTACCCACCGAGACCGAGGAGGTCTTCGCATGAGCGCGCCCATCACTGTGACCGATGCCACTTTCCAGGCCGAGGTCATCGACTCCGAGATCCCCGTCGTCGTCGACATCTGGGCCACCTGGTGCGGGCCGTGCAAGCAGGTCGCACCCCTCTTGGATCAGCTCGCCGCCGAGTATGACGGCCGTGTGAAGATCGTCAAGCTCGACGCCGACCAGAACCCTGAGACGGTAGCCGCAGTCGGTGTCACGTCCATTCCCACACTCGGGCTCTACACGGGAGGCACGCGGGTCGACACACTCATCGGCGCCCACCCGAAGCCCATCATCGCCACGAAGATGGAGGCTCTCCTCGCATGAGCACCGCCACCGCACCCACTACCGTCCCGACCACAACGCGTCGTCTGTCGACCCTCGACCGCTGGTTGCCGCTCTGGATCGGTCTCGCCATGGTCGGCGGCATCGTCATCGGTCGCTTCATCCCCGGAGTCTCCGGTCTCCTAGCCGACCTCGAGGTCGGTGGAATCTCGATTCCCATCGCCCTCGGCCTACTGGTGATGATGTACCCGGTTCTCGCCAAGGTCCGCTACGACAAGGTCGCCGCGGTCACCGGAGACAAGAAGCTGCTCATCTCCTCCCTGGTGCTCAACTGGCTCGTCGGACCGGCGCTCATGTTCGTTCTCGCCTGGGCTCTCCTCCCGGACCTACCTGAGTACCGCACCGGGCTCATCATCGTCGGCCTCGCCCGCTGCATCGCCATGGTCGTCATCTGGAATGACCTCGCGTGTGGTGACCGGGAAGCCGCGGCAGTGCTCGTCGCCATCAACTCGGTGTTCCAGGTCATCGCCTTCTCGCTGCTCGGCTGGTTCTACTTGACGGTTCTCCCCGGCTGGCTCGGGCTCGACTCCCAAGGCCTCGAGATCTCGGTCTGGCAGATCGCGCTGAACGTGCTGATCTTCCTCGGCATACCCCTCGTCGCCGGATTCGCCTCCCGCTTCATCGGGGAGCGGACGAAGGGACGCGACTGGTACGAAGACCGCTTCCTCCCGAAGATCGGCCCCTGGGCCCTCTACGGTCTCCTCTTCACCATCGTGCTGCTGTTCGCGCTCCAGGGCGAACAGGTCACCAGCCGCCCCTGGGACGTCGCTCGGATCGCACTCCCGTTGCTGGCGTACTTCGGGATCATGTGGTTTATCGGCCTCTTCACCGGCAAGGCGCTGGGGCTCGGATACGCACGCTCGTCGACGCTGGCATTCACCGCAGCGGGCAACAACTTCGAGCTCGCCATCGCCGTCGCCATCGGCACCTTCGGCGCGACCTCCGGCCAGGCCCTTGCCGGGGTCGTCGGCCCGCTCATCGAAGTTCCTGTTCTCGTCGGACTCGTCTATGTCTCTCTCTGGGCAGCCCGACGCTGGTTCCACACCGATCCATTCACCGCTGAAAGGATGTAGACATGAACGCCGTGCTGACCACCCAGGGTGACACCTGCAGTCCCGTCGCCAGCCACGCAATCGGCGTCGATGCGGCCACCTCGGTCGCCTCTACTCTGAAGGCGCTGTCGGATCCGCTCCGTCTTCGGATGCTGTCTGCCATCGCATCCGACCCTCGAGGGGAGTCGTGCGTCTGCGATCTCGCCGAGCTCGCCGAGGTTTCCCAGCCGACGGTCTCTCACCATCTGAAGGTGCTCAAGGACGTCGATGTCCTCACCTCGGAGCGGCGTGGAACCTGGGTCTGGTATCGGATCAACCCGAACCTGCGCAGCGCCGTCACGGCCCTGCTGGAATCCTTCGCGCCCGCGACGCTCGCACCGTGGAGTGTCTCTGACGGCCGCGATGAGCCGCGGCCCGACTTCGACGCGCGGGTGACCCATCTCGCAGATGAACTCGCAGCAGAAGTCCCCGAGCTCGACCCCAATGTCGTGCTCACCATCGTCCGCGAGTCCTACACCGCCCTCGCCCGCACCGCGCGAGTCACCTCAGCACTCGTGCCACTGACCGAACGCTTCGCACGTCAGCGACTCGCCGACCTCACACGGGACCGCGACTCTGCTGTGCCCCAGGTGCTCTTCGTCTGTGTCGCCAACGCGGGGCGTTCGCAGCTCGCCGCCGCGCTCGTCAACAAGATGGCGGGCGGCAAGGTCGTGGCTCGCTCGGCAGGATCGGCTCCTGCCGACGTCATCCATCCTCACGTCCGGTCGATTCTCGCCGAGATCGAAGGTGACGCTGCCGTCGAGCGCTTTCCGAAGCCGCTCACCGATGATGCCGTCCGTGCGGCGGACGTCGTCATCACGATGGGCTGCGGAGATGTCTGCCCGATCATCCCCGGCGTCCGTTACGACGACTGGGCAGTCGGCGATCCTGCTCTCGCATCGCGTGACGGTGTCGAAGCCATCCGTGACGACATCGCCGGCCGCGTGCGCGCGCTCGTCGAAGACCTTCTCCCTTGACCAACCCCTCGCACCAGGAGCAACCATGACTGACACGACCACCAAGCCCTCCGTTCTCTTCGTCTGCGTCCACAACGCCGGACGCTCGCAGATGGCCGCCGGATTCCTCCGCGACATCGCCGGCGACCGCATTGAGGTCCGCTCCGCCGGCTCCATGCCCGCCGACCAGATCAACCCGACTGCCGTCGAAGCGATGAATGAACTCGGGATCGACATCACCGCCGAGCAGCCCAAGATCCTGACGACCGAGGCCGTGCAGGCATCCGATGTCGTCATCACGATGGGATGCGGTGACGCCTGCCCGTTCTTCCCCGGCAAGCGCTACGAGGACTGGAAGCTCGACGACCCGGCCGGCCAGGGCATCGACGCCGTGCGTCCCATCCGTGACGACATCAAGGCGCGAATCGAGCAGCTGGTGAGCGAACTCGTCTAACGAGGGGAATGTGCTCGCCGATCCGGGATGCTTTCGTCAGTGATCGAATCGGGAGCTCGAGTCTCTCGATCACTCCCGATTCGCTCGTGTCAGCGTCAGCGCCAAACAGAGAGCTAGCGCTGGATGCGAGGAGGACTCAGCGCCACGAGTAAAACCCCAGACGAGGTTCGCATCGGGTCCTGTTACTACTTGCGACATTCGGGGCAGTGGGCGTGAGGTCTGCGGGTTCTGGTCTGAATCGTGGACGGCCACGAGTATCCGCACGCACAGATCCACATGACTTTTCGACCCGACCCGACGGTGACCTCGGTAGGAGAGAGGGCGTTCGCTGGGTCCCATTGCTTGGCGAGGTCGGGGCGCAGAGTCGCAAGGTCGTTCTCGCCAGGGATGGGCAGCTTTCCTGCGCAGTAGGGGCAGCCGTGGCCGCACGTCCGATTCTTGACTGTCGCCGGCCACGAGTGGTTGCGATGGCAGTTCCATGACACCTTCACGTGGGATGAGACTGTGACCTGATTCGGTGAGCAGTCGTTGCTGGGATCCCATTGAGCGGCGATGTCTGGCCGAAGCGTTGCGAGGTCGGTTGTACCAGGGATGGCAACGCGGCCGGAGCATGAGGGGCAACCTGAGCCAGCGTGTCGGTTGGCGACTGTCGCTGGCCAGGTGTGACCCTTCACGCAGCGCCATCGGGCTTCGTATTGGCTGCTGACGGTCACTTCGGACGGTGTCCGGTCGTTCGCGCCTGCTTTGTGGTCCCATTCCGAAGCCAAGTGAGGGTCGAGAGTTCCCAAGTCATTGAATCCTGCCAAGACGACGCGATTCGCGCACACGGGGCAGCCCGTCTTGTCCTTCGTACGGCCCCAGACGGGGAGTTCCCACCTGTGACCCAGCGCGCAACGCCATACTGCGGGGAAATCCGAACCCGCGGTGACCTCGCAAGGAGTCTTGGAGTTCACGTGGTCCCACTGTTCGGCGAGTTGAGGGTGGGTGGTGGCGAGGTCGTTGAAACCAGCGAGGGTGCGTTGGTTGGAGCAGTACGGACACCCGTGTCCTGAGCAACGGTCGCCGACAGCCGCGTCCCAGCTATGGTCGCAGGGGCCGTGCCACCAGACCACACGGTCTGATCCGGGGGTGACTGTCTCCGGTGTGATGGAACTGTCGTTGCGTTGGTAGTCCCACTCTGCTGCGAGGCCGGGGTGAAGAGTGACTAAGTCTGTTTCACCCGGTATCGCCCGGCTGCCGGCGCAATAGGGGCAGCCGCTTTCTAGCGTGGTGCGGGAGCGCACCTGGGCAGGCCAGGTGTGCTGTCGAGCCGCACACCGCCAGTTAATTTTCCGTGCGGAGGTGACGCTGACGTGATGGGGGCCCCCGCGGTTGACTCCTGGGGTGGTGTCCCATTCCGCGGCGATGTCTGGCCGCAGGGTGCCGAGGTCGGTATGTCCAGGCCAGAAGTCCATGCCGATGCAGTATGAGCAGTTCGTTTTGGCAAAGCCTCGCACGTGGGGGCTTGCTTCCCAGGAGTGCCCCTCTTCGCACAACCACCAGGCTTTGTGGGAGACATCTACTCCCGACCAGGGGTCTCGGGTGGGCGGGTTGCGATCCCAGTCCCATTCGGAGATGGCTTTCGGGTGTCGGAGGATCCATAGCGGGTAGTTGGCGGTGGCGTCGAGGATGCGGGGGACGTCGACGGTGTCGAGGGCGGGTTCCAGGGGGCGGAACTTCGTGGGGATGGTGTGGCGGCGGAGGGGTCGGAGCCAGAGAACCACCCGTTCGACGAGGATGTCGCTGTTGGCGATGCCCAACGTTGCGTTGATGTCGAGTCGTAGATCTGCCGCCGGCTGAGTGCGCCATCGTGCGCAGTGCGAACGATTGGACAAGATCTGCAGAACGCGCACCGTCGCGCGGTACAGATGTGCGCGGCGATCGATCTCGCGTACCGCGCTCATCAAGGACGGATCCTGCCCGGTCTCTCCGTTCTGGGCGGAGAGCATGTCGTTGTCGCGCACCATGGCCCACACTTGACTGTGCAGTTGCGTGGTGACTCGACCAGTAGCGACGAGTCGACGGAAGGAGAGTTCCGCGTTCCGAAGCGTGGGATCGAAGGGAACGATCACCTGGGTATCGAGTTCCGTTCCGGGACCGACCCACACCATCTGCCCCGGGTGTCGGAGACAGAAGTTTTCCCGATCGTGGGGAATCTGCTCGATCGTCTCCCCGGCACTGCATAGGCGGCACAGGAAGCGCTGCGGATAGGCCCGTGTGGAGTCCGGTTGCGCTAGACGTTTCATGCGGAGGTAATGACCGGCCGGGCGCCCTGCCGTCGCCTCGACCGTCCGAGCGGCCGCTTCATCGTCGATCCAGACGCGGTGGATGTTCGGTTGCGCTCGGCTGGTCAGCGCCCTCTCGGCGAAATCGAACGGCACTCCTGCGGCGTGGCATTGCCGCTGCGCGTAGGAGCGTGGCGTCTCAAGATGATGCCACTTGGGTCGTTTCGCCCACGCCTGCGTGCTGATCATGCGGCGTCCACCAAGTCGTCAAGGGTGACGTTGTGTGTGTTGAGCGTGGTGCGCCGGAGAGTGTCGAGAACCCCGAAGAGTCGCTCGCGGGTTACGGTCTCCGAGGTGCGCGATTCGTCGCGCAAGATGGACGCGACTAGGCGGTCCACGATCATCGCGAGAACGGCGAGTTTCCCGTCGGCGGCGTGGACTAGCGTGCCGGCGTTGCGGGTGAGAAGGCCGTGGGCGTGCCCGCATAGTGGTAGGAAGCTGTCGAAGGTGGCGACCCATTTGATCCATTGTTCGAAGTCCTCTTGGACGGCGGGGTCGATCTTGTCGAGTGTGACGAAGTCACATCGTGCGCTGACTTGCAGGCCGTCGCCCGTCTTGAATGCTTGGTCGAGATTGATTCCAACCAGGACGACGGTCGCACAAGACTCGTTCTGGAGGGCTTTGATGACACTGGAGGGTTCAGTCCCGCCGAGCTTGTGCGCTTCGTCAATCACGAGCAGCTTCGTGCCGTGACGGTGGAGGGCCTCGACGGCAAGCTTCCTCAGCCTGTCGGTGGCGATCTGTTTGGGGAGAACGATGGTGGGGGCGAGAAACTCCACGATCTGGGCAAGGAGAGCTTTTCCGGTCGAGTGTTCGGTCATCTCCACCCAGACGACCGGTGCGTCTCCGTCTCTGAGGTAGTCGGGGTGTTGGGCTGCGTGTCTGCGTTCTACGGATCGAGCCAACAGGAGAGCGAGCTCTGTCTTGCCGGAGAACATCGGCGCGGATATCATCAGCCCGCGCCGCGAGTTCTTCAGCCGAGGGTTGATCCGGATGAGGTCCTCCAGAATGCGAGCGCAGACCGCTTGCTCGCGTGTCTTCACCCTCAGCGTCAGCCGGAGAAAGTCTTCGCGAGCTTGGTCGTATAGCTCTCGAGCTTCACTGTCCAGATCTCTGTACTGACGGAAGGTGATCTTCGGCGGGGATGCGGGCTCGGCGTCGAATGCTTCTCGAAGCCCTGCAAGGCTGGTCTTGCGGTCATGGTGGAGGACGAGTGGGGTGATCTTCATGAATCAAGCTCCTCTGCTTGCGCGAGATCTATGTCGGGGGATGTCCAATCGATGGTGCTGATGTCGACGGGTTTGGCCCATTGCCGTAGTGGGATCGGTGTCGTTGTCGAGGGGCCTGGTTCACGTTGCGCTTCGACCTTGAGGCGCTGTTGCTCCCGTTTGTGCTGGGTGCGCTTCCGTTTGTCTCCTCGTTCGCGACTTTCGACGTGGTCGATCCACTCGCGGCGGCGGTCGGGATCGTCGATTGCGGCGTCGGGGTATCGGGCAAGGAGTTTCATGTCGATCTCGGCGACCATCGGTGCTGTCTTCTCCCGCAGAGCGATGTCCCAGCACTCGATCCACACACCGGTTTCTGGGTGACGCACCCAGACGGCATTGGCGTTGTAGGGGTCGAAGCTCACTGGGAATTTCCTGGCTTTCGCGGATCCCGGTTCAGCGCCCGTGAGGGAGCGATTGCGGAGATCTTCCAGGTGGGATGAGTCGTAGCGGCGATTGTGGAGTTCGATCCCTGCACGACCGATCATGCGCCGTTCCGTGGGCAAGAGCGCGAGGTACTCCTCAACTCCGAAAGGCACCGGGACGCCGGGTCCTACAGCGAACAGTTCGGTGTACATCTGATTCGGGGTGAAGATGCGCCCTGGGGAGCTCGTCGACTTCAAGCCACGGTGAGGCCTGTTCAGGTAGATGTTCGTTATCCAGCTGTCGAGGATGAGGCGAAGCGAATCCAGGGTGAGGGTGGGGTCGTCTTTGGCGGCCCGATGGGCGACGGAGTTCCCCACGAAACCGGCCAGCCATGCGGCGAAGTCTGTCGAGAGGGTGCCGAAGTTGCGCTCTACGTGTGGCTTTACCGTCGGCGTTCTGGAGGGGGCAAGTTCCCTGTGGATTCCGTACGCGCTGCAGGCATCTCTGAACGTGCGGGACCGAAAATCTGCTCCGCCGTCGATAGTGATCGATCGCGGGAAGATCCACGGGAGGGCCAGAGAATCGTCAGTGAGGTAGGGGTTCACCTGCTTCATCAGGTCAGAAGGCAACGTGGCTGATCCCGCGAGGGTGGCTGCTCCCGAACCAGGTACGGCTTTGCGCCCGATGACAGCCCGGGCGAGCAGGAGTGCATGGTCGAATCCGCCAGGGCTGTCCGCGTGAATCGCCCAAGCGAGCGGTACCCGGCTTGCGACATCGAGAAGCACGGTGAGTGTCGGCCGGAACTCACTGTTCTCATCCCAGACGAGAACGTCGAGTTTCGTTGAATCGATCTCGCATCGCTCCCCAAGTTGATAGGCAGCCCCGGAGTAGTACTGACGCTTGGGGCTGTTATCGGTGTTTCGCCGGGTGGTCGCTTTGTCGAAGCTGTAACGGCCGGCCGCCCGCTCGTTGATGTAGCCCTGGAGGGTGCGAGCCTTGATCTCGCATAGAGGATCGCCCGGGTAAGTGGTCTCGAGCTCTCGCCTCACCAAGACAGCGCACCGGCGTTTGCTGCTCGTCGACTTGTCCGTTTGGCGATCGAGGAATCGATCGATGATCGTCACCAGCCGTGCATCTGCCCGGCTGATGGAGAGTCGCTGCTCGCCCTTGCGATGCATGCGGGCATTCAGCCCGGCTGCACCGTCTTGCTGGTACGTCTTCCACAGGAGGTGTAAGGTGCTGCGCGCTCGCCCAAGTGACGTGCCTTTTAGCTCGAGCAGCTTCGCGTCAACGCGTGCGTTCTGAGTTGTCAGCGCAGGGTCGTATTGTGCCCGAGAAGCGGAGGCCAACGGATCCATCGGCCTGCCCGTGAACGCCTCAAGGAGATGGGCTTCCATATCGCATACGTCGGTCGGCCATGCATCCCCGTCCGGTCGAAGAGATACGCTGCGATCCCGTTGGGCTGTTCCGGCCTGGAGCAGGAACTCGTCTACGGACATGATCAGGTGTCGATCGGGCGCGTGTTCAGAGCGGAGCTTCACCTCCAGGCCAGGAATGATGTGGACCCAGACCCAGCTCTCGCCGTCAATCTCGAAAGAGTCTCCGAGCTTCAGTTTGCGTTCATCGGACACTGATCGCGTCCGTTCTCTCCCGATGTGCGGTAGTCAGTAGCGTGTTGCTATTGAATACGGACGACAAGTCGAGCGCGAGAAGTCTGCGCCAGGCGAGGTTGTCAACCCATGCGCACGCTAGAAGCGGGCAATCTGGAGACGCCAGCTCACACAACTCCCGGCGTGTTTTGCCCTGAGTAGCTGCGTCGAGGATCTTGTCCTCGATGTCCGCCGACGGCCTGCAACGGTCATGACGCGACGCCGACAACCATTCGACCACGCGAGTCGCATGGACGCTGTGACCGGAGAGCACCTCGTAGTGCCAGCCGAGCGTTGCCGACAGCCGTGCGGTTTCATCGAACTGCAGTTGCACGGACTCGTCGATGCGTTCCTTCGGCTTCACATCTCGGACGGCGTAGGAGCCGTCCGACATCTGCAACAAGAAATCCGGCACGTGCCAATGACCGGCCATCGGTGAGCGGACGCCGAACACCACGCCAAACGGCTGCGACCACACCCTTTCGACCTGTCCGGCAAAATCGAGCCACATCAACTCGTCGCGCTCGAACTGAGACTCACACCACACGTGGCTGCGGGTGCGACTCCAGAAGTACTCAGATCCTGTGAAGAAGTGGCTGGCGCCCTTCGATACTCGAACCTTCATGGGGTCGATGACAGACCAATCCAAACGGCCGAGACTTCGGTCGACCGGTGCGAACGAGGTGTTGTTCGCATAGCCAGTCTCCGAACGATGATCACGCGGCACCCAGTGCAGCTCCGACTCTTTCGAGAACCGTCGACGAGCGATCATCCGTGCGATCTCAGCTGGCTTCATCATCACTCCCGGAGGGAGGCGGAGTGCCGGTAGGCACATCTTCGTCGCCTGCGCCCAGGATCAGCCCGGTCGGCTTCGACGGGCTTCCGACACACCGGCGCGGACCGGATATCGTTCGATCTGATCTCGAGTGGCCCGACGTGAAGCGAGAACCGCATCGTTGGTCGCCCGATGTCACTCGGGACTCCACCGGCTTCCGTCGCAAGGTCTAGGCAACGCAAGGCCAGACTTGAACGAACGAGGGGAAAGCTCCCCCACTAGCCTTCGGGTGAACAGTACTCGCCGCCGGCTTCCGGTGAACATTGCCGGCTCCGGCGCTGCGGCAGACATTGAGATGCCGGTCGGCGTTGCCGCCCGGGCGCTCACGCCTTGGCGTCCGCGGAGACCGTTGCGGACCCCGACCTCGTGAGACTGACCATCCCGCTCCCCCAGTGCAGGACCCGTCCCGCACGAGATGCTCGACGGGAACCTCGTCATCGACAAGGTGAACTACTGACCGCCACCGACGGGGTTCTGGAGGCCCTCGACTTACACAACGAGGGCCTGCACGTGTGCACGTGCAGGCCCTCAGGTTCGATTAGACGCGCTGGCTGATCGTGCCGCCCGGGTTGCGGTTGGCGGTCGATTCGGTGACGAACCGGCCCGACGACGCGGAGCGGTGCACCGTGGTCGAGTTGCTCGTGCCGGAACCGACACGTTCGGTGGTGGTCTTTCCGGGCCAGCGGGCCGCAGCGGCCTTGGAGACGAAACGACCGGTGGATGCAGAGCGACGAACGGTTCCCATGGGAACTCCTTCACTGATTGGTGCCGGGGTGCCATGAGATGGAGCGCCGCTAGTCTGCGGCTGCCAACTCCGGTACAGTCAGTGCTCTGGATGAGACCTGACCTTCTCAGGGCTTGTGAGCCGTCCCGTTACCGCGGGGCGGCTCTTTTCCGTTGTGATCCCGACATCTCGGTATATGTCCGCCGCTGGTCACTTCCCCTCGCGGCCTCTCAACTGCTTCGATTGAGTCTTGCCCGTCATCGATCGCGAGACGAGCGACTGCGCTTTGTTGGCGGAAACGGTTCGGCGTGCCGCCTTCGCGTTCTGGGTCCCGAAGGACGAGCGCTCGATCTTGCCTCGAAATTCACTGCTCATGCGGACTCCCGGTTCTGTCGTACTTGCTGACGTGCGCGCGCGATCGCCGACTCCACCGCTTTCGCGGTCATGCCAAGCTTCTCGCCGATCTCCGCGTGCGTGAAGCCATGCGTCACGTTCAGATAAAAGGCTGAGCGGACACGCTCGTCCTTGATGCTCCCGAATGCACGACGCAGCTCGTCCTTGATGTGCGCCGCCTCGCTCGCGTCGGGAGCAGCCGACGTCGACGGACCCTCCTCGAAGTCGTCGGCCCAGGCCGCTGCGGGCGGCGGAGCCTGCGGCTCCGCATATGAACGCAGCTCTTCTCGACGCCAACGCTTGTAGACGTTGCTGAACTGCAGAAGGCACTGGCCCACGAAGAACGTGCGCAGGGAAGCTCCCTTGGCGGGGTCCCACTTGCCCGGGACGAGCACCTTGTCTCGGAACGCGGTGAGGGCGAGCACGATCGTCTCATCCGCCAGGCTCTCGGCCTCTTCGATCATCGAGCCCGGGCGGGGCTCAGGCTCCAGTGCGCCGAAGCCTTTTCGCTTCACCTCGCCACGAATCTGCCCTTTGTAGATCCACCCGCGGATGACAGCCCACCCGTACTTCGCGATCTCATTCGCGAACAGATCGTAGTTCCGGCCACGGTATCCGCTGGCCTGGAGTGCGGTCGCGAGTTCGCGGTCTCCAGCGAGCCGGTCGAAACGTTCCTCGGCGCGATCGCGGTCTGCCTCGGCCAGCCAGGCCTGATCCGTTGCCCACGCGATGAGAGTAGGAACGCCATCGGGGGACGAATGCCCTTCGGGCTCGTCGTTACCGGTCATAGCGTTCCCTCACGATCCTGGTCAGCTCATAGTCACCACGATCCCTCATATGTCCGACATTGCAGACTTCCCCTCGCCTCTCGCAAGAAAATGTTGAGCAACCTCACGGTTCGGTGCCGCCCGCCGTACACGATCGTTTGCGGCGTGGTTTCGCATTCGGTTCTACTGGTGGTGCCGCAAGCGAGGCCTCGGACCCATCTCCGCTTTCCAAAATCTCCCGCTGAAGACGCGAGTGAGCACAGCAGGAGGGAGCGTGCAGCAGACGACCCGCCGAAAACGATCGTTTCCGGCGAGTTCGCGTCGCCCGTCATCGTGCGCCCGCCGTTAACGTTCGCCGGTATCTGCTTTCGGCAGACGTTTCCGGCGTTCAGGTAGCGGGTCTCGCTCGTCGTCCGCCGATGCGAGTTGGCGAGGATGGTTTCGTTCCGCGCGGAGTTGTTGCTCGATCTTGGCGTGTGCTTTTCGTTCGTTGCGGTCGGCTCTGATGATGGACCGCAGGACGAACCAGAATGCTGCGACGACGGCGATCGTGGGGATGACGGACCAAAAGGCGTTGGTCCAGTAGTCATTGAGATTCATCCGCGCCTCCCGGGGGTTCACGCAGCACGAGCGCCAGTCCGACGATCGCGAGGATGAACGCTGTTTCGTAGCTTCCGAGCGTGTATGCCCAGAGTGACCGTTGGTCTGGAACGGTTGTGTCGATGAGGAGATGAATTGCGATCAGTGCGACGGCGGCCAGGAGAAGGAAGGCCCCGATACGTACGAGGCGATCGTGACGCCGCTGTGGGGACATGTGGCTGGTGCGCGTGGGAACGTGTGCTCGTGGACGGTGCCGAGCTGGGTGCAGGTGGCGGGTCATCTGAATATGGCTCCGATGAGGTAGAAGCTCGCAAGGGCGAGAAGCAGGGCGAGGACTGTGGCGCACGCGATGAAGACGGATATGCGTCGGAAGGGATTGCGGCGGGGGACCATGGGTGGCCGTTCTGGTGGTGGCGTTCTCTACCGGGCGGGGGCGAGGATGGTTGTGTCGTCGGCTGTGATCTGGACGATGCCGCGGTCGTCGACAACGATGAAGCGTTCGTCATCGATCGCGGTGAAGGCCTGAGCGGCCCCTTGAAGCGCGTCGAGGCGTTGCCATGTTCCTTCGGTGTTCTGTGACCAGAGGGCACCGTCGGTTCCGACTCCTGCGAGCGAGCCATTGGGTTTGGCGTCGAGTGTGTAGAGCAGCGGGGCGTCGGCGACGGGGGTGAAGGTGGCGCCGTTGTCGGTGCTGAGGAGCAGTCCTTCTTCCGCGGCGGCGTAGAGACCGTCGCCGGTGGCGGCGAGGTCTGCCGCGGCAAGTGTTGCGCCGCGGGTCCATTCGAGACCGTCGTCAGTGCTGATGAGCAGATCGACGCCATCGGAGGCGATCCCGTAGAGAGTGCCGTCTGGTCCGGCGGTGAGGACATGGAAGTCCGTACTGCCAGTGAGGGCGATCGGTGACCACGATTCGCCGAAGTCGTCACTACGAATGACACCTAGGTTCGGGGAGCCGAGCTCTGCGGGTGTCTGTGTGCCCGGGTGACCGGATGCGAAGAGGGCGTCGTCGAGGACGGTAAAGCCCATCGCATCGAAATCGTGGCCTCCGATGGGACCGGCGATCGCACCTTCAGGAGTGAGGGTGAAGAGTCCTCCGTGGGTGGCTATGAAGAGGTCCTCACCGCGGGGGTCAGCGGCAACACCGTGAATGTGTTGGATAACGGGGGGGACCGCGTTGGTGCCGGAGGCCTGCGGCACGGCGCAGCCGGTGAGGGCGACGGCTGCGAGAGCGATCGCGAAAGCGGGTAGGGGCGAGTGGCGGTTCATGAGACTCCGACGTGAAGAAATGCATGCAGGTGCGCGAGCGGTACGCGAATGAGAGTCGCGACATGGCACCAGCGCGGTGGCGTGGGTTACTGCGAGAAGGCCAGTTCGGGGGTGCGGGCGAGCGCCGCACCCCCGAAGGTAGATCAGAGTGTGTCGAGGAGGTCTTTCATCGTGGCGATCTCCGTGGTCTGTGCCTCGATGATCGTCTCGGCCAGGGCGACCGCGTCACTGTTCTGGCCGTTGTCGACTTCGTCTTGGGCCATTTCGACGGCACCCTGGTGGTGCTCGATCATCTGCTCGAGGAACAGACGGCTGGCGTCCGCCCCGGTGGCATCTTCGAGGGCCTGCATGTCGTCGTCGGACATCATGCCGCCGCCGTGGTCCATGCCTTCCATGTTGGAGGTATCAGCGCCCCACTCTTCGAGCCACTGCTCCATCTTCTGGATTTCGGGGCCCTGCGCTGCCTTGATCTCTTCCGCGAGGGCGGCGACGCGCTCGTTGACGCCGTCCTTGCTGAGGAGCATGTCAGACATCTCGATGGCCTGAGCGTGGTGCTCCTTCATCATGCTGGCGAACATGATGTCGGCGTCATTGGCGTCCGCCGACGCCGGGGCGGAGCTGCTGCTCTCGTGATTCATGCCGGGCATATCGCCTCCGCCGGAGGTGTTTCCAGCGCAGCCGGCAAGGGCGAGCACAGCAGTGAGAGTGAGTGCGGCGGTCGCCGCAAAACGGGTCTTCATGATGGTTCTCTCCAAGAGTCGATGATGGTGCCCAGCGAGACAGGCTGGGCGAGGGGGCGTTGCCCATAGAACGGGCATGCCAGCCATCAGGTGCGACTGATGCAGAGAACGGTGAGAGACGGCGGCCGCAGCGGGTACAGCGCGCCGCGAAGCGCAAAACGTGAAAGGAGCGGACCAGGGGTTTCGGTGAGTGAGCGCCACCAGGCGGGCGGCCGGGTGACCAGCACTACGGCGATGAGGAGCGCGAGAACGCAGGCCATCCACGACATGCCGTGATCGTCAGAGCACGTCGCACAGCCCGTCTCATCCATCGCTGCAGCTTCGCCTGAGGCGTGTGCGGGGTGAGCGTCGGCATGCGCGGGTGCGACCGCGATGGTTTCGCTGTGCCCGGAGGGCATGGTGTGCGTGTTCATCGAGTGCATCGCCAGAAGCCCGAAGATCACGGAAAAGGCGACGGCGACGACGGTCAGGAGGGTGCGGGTGAGGGTGCGCTGGTCATGCACGCGCCGTGCGATCGTCGTCAACACTGTCCCACCTCCCTTTCTTCCAGGGTACGTCGCCGCCGCCCATGCGCCTACTTGTCGACGACGGCGTCCGGGCTGAGGTTCAGCCGTCGCAGCAACTGCGCATTCAGCGCGACAACGATCGTGGATAGTGACATCAACACTGCACCGACCGACATCGGCAACACGAACCCGACGGGGGCGAGCGCACCGGCAGCCAACGGCACCGAGAGAAGGTTGTACCCGGCGGCCCACCAGAGGTTCTGTTTCATCTTCCGGTAACTGGCCCGCGACAGCTCAATCACGGAGATCACCGATCGGGGGTCGTCGCTGGCGAGGATGACACCTGCGGAGGCGATCGCAACGTCCGTTCCTGCACCGATCGCAATCCCTACGTCTGCCTGGGCGAGGGCGGGGGCGTCGTTCACGCCGTCACCGACCATCCCGACCTTGCGGCCTTCGTTTTGCAGTTCTTTCACCTTGGAGGCTTTGTCCTCCGGACGGACCCCGGCGAAGTACCGGTCGATACCCAGCTCGCCGGCGACGGACGCGGCGACCGCGTCAGCGTCACCGGTGATCATGACCACCTGCACGCCGCGCTCGTGAAGCGCAACGACCGCGTGACGCGACTCGGAGCGGATTTCATCCGCGAGGCGCAGCGCGCCCGTCACCTGACCGTCGACGAGCACGTGGAGGATGATCGCACCCTCACCGCGCCACTCGTCGGCAACCGGCAGCTCGGCGGCGTGTTCTTGCTCGAGCATGTACGGGCCGCCGACCTGCACGACGTGTCCGTCGACACGGGCACGCACCCCCACGGCGGGGGAGGATTCAAAATCGGTCGATCGCGGAACGGTGAGGTTCTTCTCTTTCGCTGCGTTGACGATCGCACGGGCGAGGGGGTGCTCGGAGTCCGCTTCCGCGGCCGCCGCCCACGCGAGCAGCTGATCGGCGTCGGCCCCTGTGACGGGATCGATCGCGGTCACGGCGGGGGTGCCCTTGGTGAGCGTGCCGGTCTTGTCGAACAGGATCGTGTCGACGGTGCGCATGCTCTCCAGGGCGAGACGATCCTTGATCAGCACACCTCCACGGGCGGCGCGTTCGGTCGCTATCGACACGACCAGTGGGATCGCGAGACCCAGCGCGTGCGGGCAGGCGATGACCAGCACGGTGATGGTGCGGATCACGGCTGCCTCGGGCTGGCCGACGAGAGTCCACACAATCGCGGTGATCGCGGCAGCGCCGAGCGCGAACCAGAACAGCCACCCCGCTGCCTTATCCGCGAGTCGTTGCGCCCGCGACGATGAACTCTGCGCCTCCGTGACCAGTTTCTGGATGCCCGCGAGTGCGGTGTCTTCACCAATGGCGGTGATCTCTACCCGCACCCCGGAATCGGTGGCTACGGTTCCAGCGATTACCGGGTCACCATCGCTGCGGCGCACCGGCCGAGACTCTCCGGTGATCATCGACTCGTCCATGCTGGCCGAACCCTGCACGATCCGCCCATCCGCGGGGACCCGCCCGCCCGGACGCACCACCACCACGTCTCCGACCTGCAGATCAGCCGGTGCGACGGTGACAGTGGTGTCTCCGTCGACCTTCTCCGCCTCGTCGGGCAGCAATGCGGCGAGGGAATCCAACGCCGACGTCGTCTGGGCGAGGGAACGCATCTCGATCCAGTGGCCGAGCAGCATGATCACGATCAGCAGCGCCAGCTCCCACCAGAAATCCAGCTCGTGGTGCAGCAGCCCGATGCTCGCCCCCCAGGAGGCGAGGAACGCCACGGTGATCGCGAGGGCGATCAGCAGCATCATCCCCGGTTTGCGGGCACGAAGTTCACCGACCGCACCGGTCAGGAACGGGGCACCGCCCCACACGTACATCACCGTTCCGAGAGCCGGTGACACCCACGCGACCCACGCCGCGTCCGGCAGCGGGTACCCCAGGATCATCGAGAACATCGTCGAGAATCCGACCACCGGCACGGCGAGGAGCAGCATGATCCAGAACAGGCGCCGGAACTGCCCCACATGATCCCCGTGGCCGCCATGCCCGCCGTGACCGGCGTGATCTTCGTGGCCGCCGTGCCCGGTGTCTTCGTGCGGTGCAGCGTGATCGTGGCTCATCGCCCCATGGTCGTGCTCCGTCGTTGCCGCCGCCGTGTGGTTGCGGTGCGCGGTGTGATCGGTGTGTTCGTCGTGCTGGCTCATCGGAGACTCCTTGCTCAGGTGCGCCCGGGGTAAGCCGGACGCCGACAGATGCAACTCAGGGCTGGCTGGTCGCGAGAGCGTAGCCGGCCTCCTCCACCGCAGCCTTCACAGCGGCGGGGTCAACCGGGGCGGTGCTGCGGATGGTCACCCGGGAGGTGCCACCCGCGTTGAGATCCACGGTGACGGACTCGACACCGTCGACAGCGCCCAGCTCCTCACTGACGCTCGATGCGCAATGCGAGCATGTCATCCCGTCGACGAGCACCTCCGATGTGACCGCAGAATCGTCGTGGACGGCTGTCTCTGTGTTCGATGGGGCAGCGCAGCATGCGCAACCAGCGTTCGCATCCGTCAGTCCCAGCTCGATGCGATCAGTCATGGTGTTCTCCTTTACTAAACAGACGTGTGGTCATGAACGAACCAGGCGGGCGATGGCTTCGTTGGCCTCACGAACCTTCTCCGCTGCGAAGTCGCCACCCTCAGCACTTGCCTGAGCGACGCAGTGACTCAGATGATCGCTCAGCAACGACAACGCCACCGTCTCCAGGGCCTTCGTCGCCGCAGAGACCTGCGTAAGGATGTCGATGCAGTACTTGTCCTCATCAACCATCCGGGAGATCCCCCGCACCTGGCCTTCGACGCGATTCAACCGCTTGCGCAGGTCGTCCTTGCTTCCGTCGTACCCGTTCATGCCTCGAGCATACCCCCTGGGGGTATCTAACTCAATGTTTTCGCTTCTATTCCCGCTAGGCGAACGTGGTCGCCGACTCTGTTCAGCTCACAGGCTGATCTGCGCAGCGCGGCGGCTTATCAATACCGGGTTACCAGACCCCAGCGGGGTATTCAAGGGCCTCAGTGCGCGGGCGATGCGAGCGTACTTTCGTGGCTCACGAAAGGAGTTCTCTCATGACCGTCACCGAAGAAATGCTCAGCACGTATCCGAAAGATCTGGGCGGAATTGATCAGAAGAAGCTCGTCGACTGCATCGACGCGTGTCTCGCGTGCGCGCAAGCCTGCACCGCATGTGCCGACGCTTGCCTCAGCGAGGACATGGTTGCTGACCTAATCAAGTGCATTCGCGCGAACCAGGACTGTGCAGACCTTTGCGTAACCACCACCCGGATCCTCTCCCGTCGCACCGGGCACGACGCCAGCGTCACCCGTGCCGCGCTCGAAGCTTGCCGAGCGGCGTGCCTGAGCTGTGCTAACGAGTGTGAACAGCACACCATGCACGAACACTGCACGATCTGCGCTGAGGCATGCCGACGCTGCGAACAGGCGTGCGTTGCACTGCTGGAGTCGCTATGACAAGCCAGCACGCCGACAACGGTTCACGCCCGCCGGCCGGCCACTCCCAGGGGAAGAATCAGGGCGGGATGTCGAGCTACCTTAAGCTCGCCGTCTCGCTATCGCTCAGCTTCGTTGTGATGTACTTCCTCACGTTTGCGATGATCAACGTCCTGGACGATCTCTTCCTCAACATCAGCAACCTCTACATGGCACTGATGATGGTCTTCCCCATGGGCATCATCATGGTCATCGTCATGTGGAAGATGTTCCCGAACAAGGCCGCGAACATCAGCTTGCTCGTAGGTTTCGCCGCGCTTTTCCTTGTCGCCTTCTTCATGGGACGCTCGGAAGCGCTCGTCGGTAACGACCAGTTCCTCCGTTCCATGATCCCGCATCACTCTCGAGCGATTCTGGTGTGTGAGCAATCAGACATCAGCGACCCGGAGATCCAAGATCTCTGTGAGCAGATCATCTCGTCACAGCAGGAAGAGATCGACCAGATGAATGAGATTCTCGACCGTCTCGACGATTAGTGGGGCGTCGGCACCACCCTTGCGACGAGTGGACCGGCTACCGCGCTCATGACGAGCGGACCGGATCACCGCCGTCGACAGGGTCCGGGTCGACCAGGCAACCTTACGCCTCAGCCTTACGCGAGAGCTGCCGAAAACGATCGTTTGCGGCGCGGTGAGTGAAGGCACACCAGATCGAATGCCAGAAACGTGCGCCGTAAGCGGGTTTCGGTAGGCGTATTCGGTGGGGTGTGAGCCGGATGTACTTACACCCAGGCCCCAGAGATGTCGCCTGGGGTGAAGCCGTTCCAATAGGTCATCAATCACTGTATAGTTCAGTGTGTGCTGACTATTTCCTCACGCCTCGATGTCATGAACCGGCTCGGCCGGGCCATGGCCGATCCCACGCGTTCCCGAATCCTAATGTCTCTGCTCGGTGGACCGAGCTACCCGGCTGTGCTCTCTCGTGAGCTGGAGCTGACGCGTTCGAACGTGTCGAACCATCTCACCTGCCTGCGTGACTGCGGGATTGTCGTTGCCGAGCCGGAGGGTCGCCAGACTCGTTACGAGATCGCCGACCCGCATCTTACGGCTGCGCTCGTCGCGCTCGTGGACGTGACGCTGGCGGTCGATGAGCACGCGCCGTGCGTGGACTCTGCGTGCACGGTGGCTGGCTGCTGTGGGACGGGGGCGGACGCGTGAGCGCGGCGTGTGGCTGCGAGCACGAGCCTGCCCAGCCTGCCACTGCGGCGGAGGATGAGACCGAAGAGGTTGTGCGGCCCTGGTGGAGGGACCGTGGGATCATGGTGCCGGTCTTCTCCGGTGTCGCATTCCTGGCCGGTCTGATCCTTGAATGGTCCGGCCTCGAGATCCCGGCGCTGGTGTTGTTCTGGGCCGGTCTGCTCCTCGGTGCGTCGACGTTCACGCCCGGCGCGATCCGGAAACTGTTCAAGGGCAAGCTCGGTATCGGGCTGCTGATGACGATCAGCGCGATCGGCGCGGTCATCCTCGGCTACGTGGAGGAGGCTGCGGCTCTGGCGTTCTTGTACTCGATTGCTGAGGCGCTCGAGGACAAGGCGATGGACCGTGCCCGGGGCGGGCTGAGGGCGCTGCTGAACCTCGTGCCGGAGACAGCGACCGTGCTGCAGAACGGCGTCTCTGCGCAGGTGCCCGCGAGAGAGCTGACGGTCGGCCAGGTCATGGTGGTCCGTCCCGGCGAGCGGATCGCAACCGACGGGATCGTCCGTTCTGGCCGCTCCAGCCTGGACACCTCGGCGATCACCGGGGAGTCGATCCCCGTCGAGGTCGAGCCCGGCGATGCGGTGTCGGCCGGTGCGATCAACAGCGCCGGCGCGCTGGAGGTCGAAACGACCGCTGCGGGCACCGACAACTCGCTCACCACGATCGTGGAGCTGGTCGAGAAGGCGCAGACCGAGAAGGGCGAGCGTGCACGTCTCGCGGACAGGATCGCCCGCCCGCTCGTACCCGGCGTTCTGATCCTCGCAGCGCTCGTCGCGATCATCGGGTCGCTGCTGGGCGATCCAGAGGTGTGGATCACCCGCGCGCTTGTCGTGCTGGTCGCCGCTTCTCCGTGTGCGCTGGCGATCTCGGTGCCGCTGACGGTCGTCGCCGCGATCGGCGCAGCAAGCAAGTTCGGCGTGATCATCAAGTCCGGCGCCGTCTTCGAGCGCTTCGGCACGGTCCGCCACGTCGCGGTCGACAAGACCGGCACCCTCACCCGCAACGAACCTGCGGTCACCGCGGTGCTCACTGCGAACGGCGTGACCGAGACACAGGCGCTGGCCTGGGCGGCCGCACTGGAGCAGCACAGCACGCATCCCCTTGCCTCTGCGATCACCGCCGCGGCCCCGGGCACACCGGCAGCTGCAGATGTGACCGAGCAGGCCGGGCACGGCATCGACGGCACTGTCGGCGGATCGAGAATCACCGTCGGCAGTCCTCGCTGGCTGGACGCGGGCGACCTCGGGAAGCAGGTCGCGGAGTTGGAGGAGCAGGGCATGACCGTCGTGATCGTCCACCGCGACGGAACCCCCGTCGCCGCGATCGGCGTCCGCGACGAACTGCGCCCTGAAGTCCCCGAGGTAGTCCGGACGCTCACCAACCAAGGCGTCGGCGTGACGATGCTCACCGGAGACAACGCCCGCACCGCTCGTGCACTGGCCGCGCAGGCCGGGATCAGCAACGTGCGCGCGGAACTGCGTCCCGAGGATAAGGCAACCGCGATCGGCGAGCTGTCAAAGGCGGGGCCGGTCGCGATGATCGGCGACGGAATCAACGACGCACCGGCCCTCGCTGGCGCAGACATCGGTATCGCGATGGGCGCCACCGGCTCCGACGCGGCAATCGAATCCGCCGACGTGGCCTTCACCGGCCATGATCTGCGCCTCATCCCGCGAGCGTTCGATCACGCCCGCCGCGGTCGACGGATCATCAACCAGAACATCATCCTGTCGCTGCTGATCATCACTGCACTGCTCCCGCTCGCGCTCTTCGGCGTCCTGGGGCTCGCGGCCGTCGTCCTGGTCCACGAGGTCGCGGAGGTCATCGTGATCCTCAACGGTCTGCGCGCCGCACGCACCCGCACGCCACGACTGGAAAGCTGATGCTCGCAACTATCGGTTCAGCGATCGGCCTGTTCGCGGCAACCAACATCGACGACATTGTCGTGCTCACCGTGCTGTTCCTGGCTTCCAGTCGAGGGAAGCCCCGGCCGTGGCAGATCGTCGCGGGCCAGTATCTCGGGTTCATCACCCTCGTCGTGATCAGCGTGATCGCCGCTCTCGGTCTCACCATCGTTCCGGACGAATGGGTCGGTTTCCTGGGTCTGATCCCGCTCGGCATCGGCATCTGGACGCTCATTCGCGGCCTGCGCCGTAACAGCGATGACGATGATGACGACTCCAAGATCACCGCGGTCGGACTATGGGGCGTCGCAGGGATCACGATCGCCAACGGGGCCGACAACATCTCCCTCTACACGCCGATCTTCCGCACCAGCGCCCCCAGCGACGTCGCGATCATGATCGTCGTATTCCTGATCCTCGTCGCGGTCTGGTGCGCGGCCGGCCGGCTGATCGGCACCAACAAGGCTGTTACCGAGGGGCTGGAGCGCGTCGAGCACTGGCTCGTACCGGCCGTGTTCATCGGCCTGGGCCTGTTCATCCTGATCGAATCTGGGGTCATCGTCCGTCTGATCGAGGTGCTCGCATGACCTCCTCCCAGTCAGAGGCTCATCCGCCCGCTGCGCGCAAGCTGTCGTCGACCCGGCGGCGGCAGCTCACTGGTGGAGCGCTCTTGATCGCCGTGGTCGTCGTGCTGATCGATCAGGGAACCAAGGTGTGGGCCGAAGCGACCCTCACCGACCGTGAGCGCATCCCGCTGATCGGTGACCTGCTGGGTTTGCAGCTCGCCTATAACCCCGGAGCGGCATTCTCCTTCGGGGAAGGCTTCACCTGGGTGTTCGCGCTGCTCGCTGTCGCCGCCACGGTCACAGCGATCGTGTTCGCGTTCCGAGTGCAACGCGTGAGATGGGCGATCGTCATCGGCGCGCTCGGCGGCGCTTCCGCCTCACACGCAGGCGACCGCCTTTTCCGGGACCCCGGATTCGCCCGTGGTCACGTCGTGGACTTCCTCGCCTACGGAAACTGGTTCATCGGCAACATCGCCGACATCGTAATCTTCGCCGCAGCGATCACCGGAGCAGTTTTCATGATCCGCGCCGGGGATGAGAGCACCGAGTGAGATCCGTTGTGCGGTGGTGGGACACCCATCAACTCGCCCTCTACATCGGCGCGATCGCCGTGGGCAGCCGTTGAGTGAGTTCACGCTTAGGCAGGCGGGCGGTCGCGATGTAGGCGCAGAGCCACCCACCAGCCGCATCGTCGACAGATGAAAGCGCGATCGTCTCCGAGTGCGTGCAGCTTCTTGCGTGGCAGATGTCGCCCGCAGCACGTGCACGCAACGTCCTCGTCAGTCGCCATGAGCGGAGAGCGCCTCTCGAATCTGTTCAACCGTTGGCATCCCGGCCAGCCCAGCAGGGGTGCTGTAAATACGGCAGGCGAGGTCATTGCTTCGCCCCGACCCCGGAAAGAGATCGTTGCCATCCAGGGTGATCGTGGGGGAGCCCGCGAACGAGACTGCGCCCGCGTCCTCCTCCGTCCGGATGAGTCGGTAGTGAACCTCCGATTCGTCGTGGCCTGTTTCTCGTAGCGCCTCAGAAACACGACGGCCAGCCTCAACCCAGCTGGGGCAACCGGCGATATAAAGCAGCTCAATCTCCACGACTCAATCATCCTCGACTTCGCTGTTGATGTCGTGCCCGGGCTACCACCGAAAACGATCGTTTGCGGCCGGGCACCCGTGGTGGTGCTGGGGAAGTGCGACACGCCGAGCGTCGCCCTGTGGAGTTGATCGCTCGGTGGCGGTGTTCTGTGATCGCTTGGCGGCGTTAGTTGCCGATGACGAGGATGCTAGCTGCGGCTTCGATGACGTCGTCGGTGATGGTCTCAAGCCCGTTGATCTTCAGCACTCGGGCGATCTGAGGGAAGAGCCGTTCAAGGAGACGAAAGTTGCCACGGGTGATGCGTTCGATCGCAGCTATCGCCTGCGCGTCGGTGAAGTCCTCTGGGTCGAGTTGCTGTCCTAGGTGTTTCCAGTGGCGGTCGAGGACGAAGAGGAGTTCTTCTCGGCCGAGGGTTCGGTAGTGGTGGGAGAAGCCGAGTCGGCTGTAGAGCTGTGGGTAGTGGCGGAACCGTTGGTCGATGCCGGGCATGCCAATGAGGATCATAGAGAGGTGTTCACGGTCGTGGCGGTCGCGGAGCAGCTCGAGCGCAGTCGGTGTGAGCCTTTCGGCTTCGTCGATGATGAGCAGATCCACGAGGTGAGACATGCCGATCGGCGTGGTGGTCGGTTCGGTCTCACGCGAGCGGAGGTGTTCGTCGGCGCAGATCTCGACCTTTGCCTGCCAGCGGTCGATGTCGTGCATGAGATCTTTGGGTCTGCAGAGGACCTCGGGTGTGTAGAAGACAGTCCGGGATCGGTTGGCGAGGGCGTAGTGCTTGGCGTCGTGCTCGCCGCGAGGTCCCCACTTGTTGATGTAGGGCTCCAGAGCGTCCCAGTTTGCGTAGCGGCGGGCGGAGTTGGTCTTGCCGACGCCGGCGTCGCCGTGGCAGATGCCGATGGTTTTCTCTTTGCGGACGGCGTTCGCGAATTCGGTGAAGCGTCGGTGCTCTTTGGTGACGATGAATGGCTGGTTCATCACTCGTCCTCTTCGTAGGTGCGTAGCCGGCGGCGATGCGGAGGTGCCGCGACGTCGCGTGGCTCGTCGCGGGTGACGGCGGTGAGGATGCGGTCGTTGATGGTGTGTCGGAGTGCGCGGCGGCGGGCTCGGCGGGCGGTTTCGATGTCGCGGAGGCTGAGGCGGAGATTGGGGTGGGCTTCGTCGACGGCGATGCAGACGAATGTGTCGCGGTCGTACACGCGGATCTCGGAGATGTCGCGCGGGTCGTAGCGGATTGTGATCGTGTGCCCGACGAAGGGGGCGAGTGTCGGAGCGAGGTAGCGCTGGCCCTGGAAGTGAATGCCGTCGCGCTGCACGACCCGGTTCTTGGGGACCGTGAGCAGGAGGCCGTCGAGTTGTTCCAGACTGTCGGGCATTCGCGGAAGCCAGCCGTTCGCGACCCACGCGTCCCGAGGCGATACTCCGAGCTCCCGGTGCGGGCGTGCGTTGTACATCCCGATGAACCCGCCGATCGCCTGGTCGAGGGCGGCCAGATCTAGAGCGGGGTGAGGATTCCTGTCGCCTGGTCTGAGGTGCCCGGGGAGAGTGGAGAGAAGCTCTGTGTTGATGGTGCGGAAGAAGCGTTCGATCTTGCCGCGGCCTTGGGGCCGAGCCACGGTGGAGTGGATGATCCGGATGCGCAGCTCGATGGCGGTGCGTTCGAGGTGATGGCTGGTAAAGTCGGAGCCGTGGTCGACGTGGAGCACGTCGGGTATTCCACACATGGCCCACGCGGGGTCGGTCTTGCGCCAGATCGCCTGCCTGAGCGCGAGGGCCGTGTTCATCGCTGATGGTGCACCGGTGAAGACGGTGTATCCGCAGATCGCGCGTGAGTGGTCGTCGATCACGATCGTGAGCCAGGGTCGATCAGATTTGCCGCCTACGGCACTGGTGATGAGGATGTCGAGTTCGGTGTGATCGGCCTGCCAGATCTGGTTGGGCCCGTCGGCTCGGCGCCGGTATACGAGCTCGTATCGATCGCGATACGCAATGGGTCCATCCAACGCGAGCGTTACCAGTGCCGGGTCGAGGGACTGCACGATATCTCTGACAGTGGCGTAGCTGGGCACCACCAGGCCTTGCCGCTCCGCTTCGGTACTCGCAAGGCGGTGCAGCGTCGCGATCGCTGGCCTCGGCCTGGTCAACGCGAGGTGCTCGATGAATCTGACCAATTCGCCCCCCGTGCGACGAATGCCGGCGTCGGCTCTCGGTTGAGGGTCGAGTGCAGTGATGCCGTGGTCTCGGTAGAGCTGGTGCCAGCGTTGGAGCGTACGCAGGCCAATCCCGGTTTCTCGGGAGAGAGCGGTGAGAGGTATCTGGTCCTCGACGTGTAGTCGAAGAATTCGCCACCGCTCCCCGCCGCTCATCACATCGCTAGATGGTGATGCTCTCGCGGCTGGCGAGGGCTTGCTGGTGGCGGTAGAGCGTGGCGCGACTCCACCCGACGAGCCGTGCTGCATCTTCGGCGGTGCGACCTTTCGCTCGGGCGTCGGCGGCGATCGCGAGCTTGTCGGCGATTACCGCTGGGTCCGAGAGTGGACGACCGAAGCGAGTGCCGCTCTGCCTGGCGGCGGCGATCCCAGCATTTACCCGCTCGACAATCAGTTCACGCTCGTACTCCGCGAGCGTGGCGAGCATGTTCAGCATCAACCGGCCCGTCGATGTCGCTGGATCTATCCCATCCGAGACAGAACGCACATGGATGCCCCGCTCGCGCAGCAGGTTTACGGTGTTCAGCACGTCGATGAGGGAGCGGCCGAGGCGGTCCACGCGCCAGACGACGACGGTGTCACCGGCTTCTGCGTGCTCGAGGAGTTTTTTCATCCCACGACGCTCGATCGCGGTCTTGCTCCCGGAGGTGACATCGGCGAACACGTCGCGCTTCTGAACACCAGCGGCGACGAGTGCGTCGAGCTGCAGCTGCGCATCCTGGCTCGATGTGCTCACGCGGGTGTATCCAAGAAGTCTCACTCGGCCATTGTGCCTCACAAACCCCGCCGCGTCATCGCGCTGAGACACTTTCCGGTGAGACGCATTGTTGAGACAGACGCTGACCGAGGATCACACGGATCAGCGATCACACAGCCGGGATCCGGCCGATGTCTCGAAAAGCTGTAGCTTTTCGAGATGCCCTGCTGGTGCGTACAACGACGGGTTTACGGTAGCAGCCGCGGGATGACGTTGCAGATGCTGCGCTCCGAGCACGTCGCTGGGTCGACGGCCGAACTGGTGGTGAGCATGTCGACGAGTTCTGTTTCGAGACGGGCGAGTTCTTGTTGACGGACCCTGACTTCATTGAGTTTGCCATCGAGCAGCGAGTGCACGTGCGAGCAGGGCGCCTGCCCGTCTTCCCGGAGAGTGAGGACTCCGGCGATGTCGGCCAGCGTCAATCCGGCAGATTGAGCGGCGCGAATGAATCCGACGCGGGAAGCGACCTCATCGTCATAGACCCGGTATCCATTGCTTTGTCGACTCGGTGCAGAAAGTAGCCCTTCGCGTTCGTAGAAACGAAGGGTCTGGGTGCTGACTCCCGTGGTGGCGGCGAGGTCTCCAATGCGCATACCCCCATTTCACCACTTGACCTTGTACCGGGCTGCAACGTTTACGGTCGATGCATGCAGATCACGTTGCAGTACTTCGATGGGTGCCCGAACTGGGAGACGGCCGCGGATCGCCTCACGGTGATCGCCGCGGAACGATCCGACGTCACGGTGAGCCGGCAGCTCATCGAGACGCAGGAGGAAGCGGAAGCTCTCGACTTCCGCGGGTCCCCGACTCTCCTGGCCGACGGTGTGCCGCTGTTTCCCGCGCCAGAAGCTCCGCCCGGCCTGTCGTGCCGGGTGTATTTGACACCGGCAGGTCTTGCCGGGTCGCCCACGACAGAGCAGATCCGGGACGCCATCAGGACCGTCGAAGCGGGTATCCGGTGAGTGACGCGTTCGATCTGCTGGTCATCGGTGCAGGCATGGCGGGCACGTCCGCTGCGAACAAGTGTGCGGCGCAGGGCTGGCGGGTCGGGATTGTCGACGCGTTGCCCTACGGCGGTACCTGCGCGCTCCGGGGATGCGACCCGAAAAAGATCCTCCGCCGCGGCGCCGAAATCGTCGATGCCGCCCGGCTGATGAACGACACCGGCATTACAGAAGGCGGCCTCCGTGTCGACTGGCCGGCCCTGATGCGGCGCAAGCGCGGCTTCACCGACGGTGTCCCGAAAGGCATGGAAGACGAACTCACCGGCAACGGTGCCACCACTTTTCACGGCCACGCCGAGTTCACTGGCCCGAACACCCTCACCATCGATGGCACTACCCACCACGCCGACCGCTTCCTCATCGCCACCGGGGCCACCCCGAGGCCGTTGACGTTCCCCGGTGCGGCACACCTCATCGACAGCACCCAATTCCTCGACCTCGATGCTCTACCGCAGCGGATCGTGTTCATCGGCGGCGGCTTCATCTCGTTCGAGTTCGCGCACATCGCCGCCCGCGCCGGCGCGCAGTGCACGATCATCGACCACGGCCCGCGACCCCTGCGCGAGTTCGACCCCGACCTGGTGGAGTTGCTGACCTCCCGCACCGAGCAAGCCGGCATCCACGTCTACCGAAACACCAACGTCACCGCCATCGAGGCCGCCCCCGCCGGGTTCCAGATCAGCATCAACACCCACGGCACGACCACCCGTCTTGACGCGGACCTCGTCGTTCATGGAGCAGGTCGCGTCCCCGCCCTCGATGGCCTCCATTTGGACGCTGCCGGTATTGCCGGCAGCCTACGTGGAGTCACCGTCGCCGGGCACCTGCAAAGCACCACCAACCCCGCCGTCTATGCCGCAGGAGACGCCGCCGACACCGCGGGACGTCCCCTGACTCCGGTGGCCGTGTTTGAGGGGAAAGTCGCCGCGTCGAACATGCTCAAAGGAACCACCACAGCACCCGACTACACCGGGGTCCCCACGACCGTGTTCACCATCCCGGAGCTGAACCGGGTCGGCCTCCTCGAAGAAGAAGCCGCCACAAGCCACAACACCGCCGTTCGCTTCACTGACACCAGCAACTGGTACTCCACCTACCGGGTCGCCGAAACCACCGCCGCCGCGAAGATCATCATCGATACCGACACCGATCAGATCCTTGGCGCGCACCTGCTCGGCCCCGGCTACTCCGAACTGATCAACACCTTCGGCATCGCCATCAAACTGGGTCTCACCACCCGGCAACTCAAATCCACCACCGCCACCTACCCCTCCCTCGGCTCCGACCTCGGCTCCCTACTCTGACCAACTAACACACAGAGCCGACTACCTCTGCTTTCCGTCAGTCGCCGGCCAGCCACACCCGTCACTAAGCGATCACAAAACACCGCCAAAAAGCGACAATGTCCACACGTCGCCCCGCCGTAACCCCCTGCCGAAACGTTAGGGCGCCGAAACGGGTGGTGTATGGGTTTCGGCGCAGGTTCTGCCGACCGCCAACCATCCGTATTCGGGGTCTGGATGTGCGCGCGTTTTGACCGTCGTCCTGCATGAGTCGGCCTGACGATCTGACTTTCCTCGCGACCGCAGCTGGCTTCATTGCCACTCCGAAGGGAGGCGGCCCCCAGCACTCTGCTTTAGATCGGACTCAGTCCGGCTCAGCCTCGGGTAGTCCGATGTAAAGCATCTAGTCCGATCTAAAGCCGCAAGTCACAGAAAAACTCTTGACACGATCCGGGCCCAGGTCTAACGTACAACCAAATGGTTGCACAAACGGAGTTGAGCGAAGCGGAGGTCGACCGTGTGTTCCACGCACTGGCGACGTCGACCCGGCGGGACATCCTGCGCCGGACGATCGAGCGGGAGCAGTCCGTCTCGACCCTCGCCTCCGAGTACGAGATGTCGTTCGCCGCGGTCCAGAAGCACGTGGCCGTGCTGGAGGCGGCGAACCTCATCGTCAAGCGCGCCGAGGGACGCGAGCGGCTCGTCCGCGCGAACCCCGAGATGATCGCCCGCGCCAGGGCGCTCCTCGCCCGATACGAAGAGCTGTGGCGGTCGCGCATCGCCCGGCTCGACGATCTCCTGGCCGAGCCGTCCCCGCCCGCGGGGAAGCCGGCCTCCACCGACCCCACCAGCAGTCAACGCAACGAATCGCAAGGAGACTGACATGCCTGTCACGGACATCATCACGGATGCCAAGAACCTCACCATGACCGTCGTCGCCGACCTCGCCGCGCCCGTCGAGCGCGTCTGGGCCGCCTACACCGACCCGCAGCAGCTCGAGCGGTTCTGGGGCCCTCCCGGCTGGCCGGCCACCTTCTCCCGGTGGGACCACACCGTCGGCGGCCGAGCCGTGTACACGATGAACGGCCCCCGCGGGGAGAAGGCGTCCGGCACCTGGGAGTTCCTGGAGATCGACGCGCCGCGCAGCTTCACGGTGCTCGACTCGTTCGCTGACGAGGACGGCACGCCGGACGCCAACCTCCCCTCCATGCGCATGACCTTCACGTTCGAGCCGACGGCCGAGGGCACACGCATGGTCAACACGAGCCACTTCACGTCTGCCGAGGCGCTCGAGCAGGTCGTCGCGATGGGCGCCGTTGAGGGCACCCGGATGGCCACGGCCCAGCTCGACGCCGTGTTGCAGGACCTCCGCGACTACGCGCAGGGCAAGGGCACCCGGGTGGAGCTGCTGGACGACACGCACGTGCGCATCACCCGGCTCGTCGAGGGTCCGCGCGAGCTGGTGTGGCGCGCCCACTTCGAGCCCGACCTCATCCGGCAGTGGATGCTCGGCCCGGACGGGTGGGAGATGACCGAGTGCGTGTCGGCGGCCGAGGTCGGCCAGTCGTACCGGAACTCCTGGGCGCCCGTGGGCGACACGGAGGGTGAGCCGTTCGGATTCGAGGGGGAGGCGCTGCTGATCGACGCCCCGAAGCGTGCCGTCACCACCGAGCGGATGCAGGGCATGCCGACCGAGACGCTCAACGACCTCAACCTCTACGAGGAGGACGGCGCGACCCTCGTCACGGTGCTCATCGAGTACCCGGACAAGGAGACGCGGGACATGATCCTCGCCACCGGCATGGCCGACGGCATGGAGGCCTCGTTCGCGCGACTGGAGCGGGAGCTGCTGTCCGTCTGACACGCAGGCGCTCGCGCCGGAACAGGCGGTTCTCATCGAGAGCCGCCTGCTCCGGCGCTTCTGCCTGTGCGAAAGCGGGATAAAGTGGCGGCACGATGAGGATCACGCGCCGTACCCTGCTCCTCGGCGCCGGAGCCGGTGCCGTCTCGGTGCTTCTCGCCTCCTGCACTCCGGAGCCGGAACCGACGCCGACCCCCACCCGCACGCGCGAACCGGAGCCGCCGCCCGGCGTCCCCGCCCCGAGCGGGAGCGTCCGCAGCACCTGGACCACCGACCCCTTCGCCCGGGGCGCCGCGAGCTTCACTCCCGTGGGGGTGCTCGCCGCGACCCGTGCGGCGCTCGCGCAGCCTGTCGACGACCGGCTCTTCTTCGCCGGTGAGGCGACCGACGACGAGGCGCCGGGTACCGTCCGGGGAGCCCTCCGCTCGGGCCGCCGTGCCGCGCGGGAGCTCATCGTCGCCGCCGAGGACGGCGAGCGGGTGGCCGTGATCGGCGCCGGGATCGCCGGGGCGACCGCGGCCGCGCAGCTCGCGGAGGACGGCCTGCAGGTGACGGTCTTCGAAGCGCGCGACCGCGTCGGCGGCCGGATCCTCTCCCGCGCGGAGGACGACTGGCCGGTTCCGGTGCAGCTCGGCGCGTGGCTGTTCGGCGACGCCGACGCGGAGCTTCTCGAGACGATCGACGAGGGGGACATGGACCTCGTCGACCTCGACGGGGCGCGGTGGCGCTCGGCCGAGGGCGATGTCGACCCCGTGGACCCGCAGCCGGTGGAGGCCGCGGTGACCACGGCGCAGTCCGCCCCGCAGGACTCCTCGGTGGCGGACGCCCTCGCGGCAGCCGGCATCGACCCGGAGGATCCCGCGACCGCTGCGCTCCTGGCGCTCCTCGCCGCACGGACGGGCGCGGACGCCGCCGACCTGTCGAGCTGGTTCGCCCCGCCGCTCCCCGACGCGGCGCTGCAGGGGGTCGGCGACGACCTGACCCCGTTCATCGAGAGTGCCCTGGACGGGGTGAAGGTGGGCCTCAGCTCGCCGGTCACCCGTCTCGCGTGGGACGACACCGGGGTGAGTGTGCGCCTCGGCACCGGGGAGGCCCTCTCCTTCGACCGGGTGCTGCTGACGGTGCCGCTCGGGGTGCTGCAGGAGCAGGCCCTCGAGTTCGACCCGCCGCTGCCGTTCGACAACCGCGGCGCCGTGTCCGCGCTCGGCATGGGCGCCATCGAGACGGTGTGGCTGCGATGGGACGAGCCGTTCTGGGACGGTGACGAGGCGATCTGGCACGCGGTGGGCGACGACATCGCGATCCCCACGTGGATCAACCTCCGCCCCTCGACCGGCGAGAACGTGCTCGTCGGGATCGTGGGCGGTGCGGCGGCGCGGGACTTCGCGGAGCTCGGGGAGGCCGAGGCCGTCGAGGCGGCGCTCGCATCGCTGGCGCTCTACGCCTGAACCGTCTCGCGTGCGGCCTCGACCGGGGCGCGGTCCTCGGGAGGGGGCTCGGCAGGAGCGCGGTCCCACGGGTCCGGCAGGCGGCTGATGAGCACGAGCGCGGTCGCCACGGCGGCGAAGACGGCCAGCGCGATCGCGCAGGAGACGGTGAACTCGACGGGGCCGCTCACCTGCCGCGGGTCGAGGAAGTAGTACGGGTACCAGCCGATCAGTGGCCCGCGGATGAGCGTCGCGACGCCCCACAGCACCGGATAGGCGAGGGTCACCGGGATCACGCGCCACGGCACCGCCCGATGCCCCGGGGCCAGGGCCCAGGCCGCGACGGTCACCGCGGGCAGCCAGAAGTGCAGCACCTGATCCGACCACGGGACGTCGATGCGGATCCCCCGGACGCCGGCCTGCCAGACGAGGATCGCGAACACGAGTCCCGCCGTGATGGTCCAGGTGAGCACGAGGGCGAGCGCCACCGTGAGCCACCGCGGATCGCGGGCTCTGCGCAGCGCGAGGACTCCGGCCACGGTGAGGAGGACGACGAAGGCGATGTTCGACTGGTTCGTCAGGTACGCGAAGAAGTTCTGGCTCGCGATGGTGTTCGACGCGAGTCCCCACGCGAGGCGGTGGATCAGCGCGACGAGGCAGACGGCGGCGGCGGTGAGCCGGAGCAGGCCGAAGACGGTGCGCTTGTTCACCGTCGCCTCGTCCTTTCCGCCATCCGCCGAGTCTACGGAGCCGATCCGGGGGACGCCGCATCAGGCCGTCGCGCGGGTTCAGGCGCGGGTGGGCGTGGGGGCCTGTTCTCGCGCGAAGGCCTGCTGTGGCGGAGGGAGTCAGCGGCGCGGGGCGCGCGTCGACCACAGGGCCAGCGCGATGAGCGCCGGCTGGAAGAACAGACGCACGAAGCGCTTCATATCGGTGTCGAGTCCGAAGCCGTCCCGGTGATGCATCCACTGCGCCACGTTGCCCGGGAAGACCGCCGCGAAGAAGAGCGCGGCGACGGTGCCGACCGTGCGACGGCGGCGTCGGGCGAAGAGGAGAGCGGAGCCGAGCGCGACCTCCGCGACGCCGGACGCGAGCACCGTGGTGTCGGGATCGAGCGGCAACGATTCCGGCACCTGCGCCTGGAACTCCTCGCGGGCGAACGTGAGGTGGGAGACGCCGGCGAACACGAGCGAGACGCCGAGGAAGATCCGGCCGATGGTGCGGGGAGTCGACATGCTGCGAGTGTACGCCTCGCGGTCTCCGTCAGATCAGGCGGCGGAGTGCTTCTTCGAGGGTGATGCCCTGCGCGTCGGCGCGGTCCCGGAGGCGGGCGTGCTCGTCGGGCGACAGCGGGAGCTGGAGCACGATGGGGTCGTCCTGCGCGAGGTCGAGTCCGTCGAGGAGGTCGGAGGTCTCGGCCCACAGCGGCGCGGCGAACTCCGCCTCGGCGACGGGTGTCGAGGTGCGGGATGGGGCTGCAGTCGAGGAGGATGCCGGGGCTTCGGCGGCGGCAGCGGCGACCGGGGCGGAGGCGGCGACGGCGGCTCCGGCATCGGTCGCGCGGGTGAACCCGGGGCCTCGACGCGGCTCCTGCTTCTGCTGGTAGGCCTTGGCGGCGGCGTTCGCGCGCTCGTCGGCGGCTTCGTTCAGCGGGTGCCCGGCGTGGCCCTTGACCCAGGAGAACTCGACGTCGCGACCGCGCAGCGCCTCGTCGATCCCCTCGAGGAGGTCGCGGTTCAGCACGGGCCCGCCGTCGGACTTCCGCCACCCGCGGCGCTTCCAGCCGGGCATCCACTTCGTCACGGAGTCGATCACGTAGCGGCTGTCACACTCGATCAGCAGCTTCTCGTCGGTGCCGGCCGTCGCCCGGAGCAGTTCGAGGACGGCGCGGAGCTCGCCCTGGTTGTTCGTGCCGTGCGGGGAGCCGCCGGCCGCCCAGTTCGCGTCGTCGATGTACCAGGCCCAGCCGTTCGGGCCGGGGTTGCCCAGGGCGGAGCCGTCTGCGGCGGCGGTGATGGTCATCCGTCCACCGTATCGCTGGCCGCGGACGCACTTTCGCGCCGCGGTCGCACGGATTCCCGCGGAACCTGCGACGGGAGTGCGAAAGAGCGACGCGCGGTGTCAGTCCTCGGGGTCGGCGTTCTCGGTGCTCGCGGCCTCGGGGGCGGGTGGGGCGACGGGGAACACGATGGAGCTCACCGAGGACGGGGTGTCGAGGCCGAGGGTCAGCGGGTCGACCGTCGGCGCGGCGTCGAGCGTGTCTGCGGCCGAGGTCTCGAGAGGTTCAGAGGGGAGTCCCCACTGCTTCTCTTCTTCCTCCGGTCGCTGCTGGAAGAGTCCCATGTCTCCATTGTCGCCCCCGGGCGGCGCGAGGTCGCGGTTTCGCACCGAGGTCGCAGGGATCCGGCGGCATCCTGCGACGGGAGCGCGAATCTCCGACCGCGGCTCACGCGTCGCGAGCGGCCTCCCGCACGGCATCGACGAGGGTGCGCCACGGACCGTCCACGGCGGAGTCGGGCAGCTCGCGCTCCCGGCGCTCGGACGGGGTGCGGGCGCGGATGCTCCACACGAAGCGGTCCGCCCCGGGCTCCGTGTCGACGTCGTCGTCCCAGGGGCAGCTGTCGATGAGGCCGATCCATTCCTCGGCGTCCGGCGGCTCGGCCTCCACACGCCACTGGCGACGGATGCCGGCGAGACCTCCCGAGCGCACGACGGCGATGACGACGGGGGCGTCAGGCGGAGTCGGATCCTCGGTCATCCTCATAGACTCCCACGGTCGTCCACGCGCGTCGAGCGGCGGCGACCGTCTCCTGATCGACCGTGGCTGCCGCGACGACCGTGGCGTCGGCGAACTCGGTGAAGTTCGCGGTGCTCGACAGCCCGCCGGTGAGTGCCCGGTACCAGACTGTTCCGGCGCGCTCCCAGGCGTTGCCGCCGAGGTCGAGGGCGAAGAGGGCGAAGGCGCGGTTCGGGATGCCGGAGTTGATGTGCACGCCCCCGTTGTCCTCGGTGGTGCGCACGAATCCGCTCATGTGGTCGGGCTGCGGGTCTTTCCCGAGTTCATCGTCGTCATAGGCCGTGCCCGGCGCGATCATTGAGCGGAGAGCTGAGCCCTCCACCGCATCCGTGAAGATCTCCGCCCCGATGAGCCAGCTCGCCTGGTCGGCGGACTGACCCAGGGAGTATTGCTCGGTGAGGGCGCCGAACACGTCGGCCACGGACTCGTTGAGTGCGCCCGGCTGGCCCTGGTACTCCAGGTTCGCCGTGTGCTGCACGACACCGTGGGCGAGCTCATGTCCGATCACGGTGAGCGAGCCCGTGAAGTGCTGGAACACCTCGCCGTCGCCGTCGCCGAACACCATGCGCTCGCCGTCCCAGAAGGCGTTGTCGTAGTCGACGCCGTAGTGGACGGTCGCGTCGAGAGGAGCGCCGGCGTCGTCGAGCGAGTTGCGGCCGAACGCGGAGAGCAGCATCTCGAACGTCGCGCCCAGGCCGTCGAACGCCTCGTTGACCGCGGTGTCGGCGACGGGCTCATCGTCTTCCGTGCGGACCACGGCCCCCGGAAGCTGCTGTGTGTTGCCGGCGTCGCTGATCGTGCGGTTCGGCGCATCGGAGAGCTGCGCGACGAGGTCGCCGTTCTCGTCGATGGAGAGGTCGATGCGGGCGCGGAACGGCGGGCGCCCCGCGGTGAGCGTCTGTCGGGCGGCGGCGGCGGCCTTCGGGAACCGACCCGACTCCGCCAGCCGGGCGAGCAGGTAGGAGGGGACGACGCCGGGATGCGGGAAGGATTCTGCGCTGCTCATGCGTCGACCCTACGCCGGGGCGCGGACACAGCAGGAGACCCGCCGCCGTTCTGCGATGAGGGCGGGAGCGATGTCGGTGGTGGCCGAGCGCGTACTAGTCGGCGGATTCGCCGCGGGAGGCGCCCGGTCGGCGTCGTGCCCCGATGACGAGCAGCACGATTCCCAGCAACGCCAGCAGGACGTTCACACCGAGGTACACGGCGCCGTCGGCGCCACCCGCCCGGACGACCGAGAAGGATGCGACCGTCCCGACGACGGCGAGAGCGAGGCACACGAAACCGATGATCCTCAGCATGCCGGCCCTCCTCATCGCATCCCTCCGTCCGGACACAGCGTAGCCGCGAGGCGCCCGGCACCCCACACAGCAGGAGACCCCCAGGACGGTCGCGTAAAATCGGCCTAATGACCGACGCGCCCGACGCCACCCCCGACCTGGGCCCCGGCATCGACCCCGACGACCTCGCCACGACGCTGCGCGTCCTCGCCGAGCTGCACACCATCGACAACGAGCACCCCGACTTCGTGGCCGTACGCCACGCGACCGCGGCCATGTTCAAGGCCGTCAAGCGCGTGCGGCGCAAGGAGATCCGGGATGCGATCGCCGAGGCGGACAAGGCCGTCGTCGCCCGCACCGCCACCGGTGCCCCCGACCGCATCGACGACGAGACGCGCGGGCACGACCTCGCGTCCCGTGTGATCGACGCCCCCATCGCCGGCGAGCTCCTCAAGCCGCGCAACTGCTACATCTGCAAGCAGCCGTACACGCTCGTCGACGCGTTCTACCACCAGCTCTGCCCGGACTGCGCCCGCTTCAGCCACGGCAAGCGCACCGCCCGCACCGACCTCACCGGCAAGCGCGCCCTGCTCACGGGCGGCCGCGCGAAGATCGGCATGCACATCGCGCTGCGCCTCCTCCGCGACGGCGCGCACACCACGATCACCACCCGGTTCCCGCGTGACGCCGTGCGCCGGTTCTCGGCCCTGCCGGATGCGGGCGACTGGCTGCACCGGCTGCGCGTGGTCGGCATCGACCTCCGCGACCCCGCCCAGGTGATCGGGCTCGCCGACTCGGTCGCCGCGCAGGGCCCGCTCGACATCCTCATCAACAACGCCGCACAGACGGTCCGCCGCTCACCGGGGGCGTACTCGCTGCTCGCCGACGCAGAGCTCCAGCCGCTGCCGGACGGTCCGCTGCCGGAGATGGAGACCTTCGGGCACACGGTCGACCCGCACCCGCAGGCGCTGCAGGCATCGGTCGACGCGCATCCGCTGCTGTCGGTCGCGGCGCTCGGCGGCACGGTCGCGGAGCAGGGGGGACAGGCCCTTACGGCCGAAGACCTCGCGAGGCTCGCGATGGCCCCCGGCTCCTCCTCGCTCGAGAAGCACGCGGATGGCACGGCGATCGATGCGGGCGGCCTCGTGCCGGACGTGAACCGCGTCAACAGCTGGGTGCAGTCGGTGGATCAGGTCGACCCGCTGGAGATGCTCGAGGTGCAGCTCGCCAACACGACCGCGCCGTTCCTGCTCATCAGCAGGCTGCGGGCGTCGATGGCCGCGTCGTCGTCGCGCCGGAAGTACGTCGTGAACGTCTCCGCCATGGAGGGGCAGTTCTCCCGCCGCTACAAGGGGCCTGGGCACCCGCACACGAACATGGCGAAGGCCGCGCTCAACATGCTGACCCGCACGAGCGCGGGGGAGATGTTGGAGAAGGACGGCATCCTCATGACCGCCGTCGACACCGGCTGGATCACCGACGAGCGCCCGCACTACACGAAGGTGCGCCTCGCGGAGGAGGGCTTCCATGCCCCGCTCGACCTGGTCGACGGCGCCGCCCGGGTGTACGACCCCATCGTGCGCGGCGAGGCCGGCGAGGACATCCACGGCGTCTTCCTCAAGGACTACGAGCCCAGCCCCTGGTGACGCCCGTTCGAATCGCCTGAATGGTTCCATCCGGAGCCGAAATAGGGCCAATCGGGCGATTCGAAAGCCGTCAGCCGGGGTAGGGGTGCGGGAACCAGACCGTCACGATGAGGCCTCCGCCGGTGCGGGGTGTGAGCACGAGGGTGCCGCCGTGGGTCTGCGTGATGCGCTGCACGATCGCGAGGCCGAGACCCACCCCGGCGTGCTCCGGCCCGCGCGTGCGCTCGGTGCCGCGCTGGAAGGGCTCGACGAGCGTCGCGACCTGGGAGGCGTGCAGCTCCGCACCGGTGTTCTCCACGACGAGGGCCTCCGCGTGCGGAAGGGAATGCGTGCGCACCGCGACGGAGCCGCCGCCGTCGCTGCGGTTGTGGACGATCGCGTTGGCGACGAGGTTCATGACGAGCTGCGGCAGCAGGGCGGAGGAGCCCAGCACGGTCGCCGGCACGCCGGACACCTCGACCTCGACCCCGCGGCGGTCGGCGAGCGGGAGGAGAGCCTCGACGGACTCCTCGGCCAGGAGCGACAGGTCGACGAGCGTCCGCGGGAAGGTGCGCTGATCCGCCCTGCTCAGCAGCAGCAGCGCCTCGGTGAGATCGATCGCGCGCGTGTTGACCTCGTGGAGCCGGTCGATCAGGGCGTCTACGTCGCGGTCGGGATCGGTGCGGGCCACGTCGAGGAGGGTCTGCGAGATAGCGAGCGGGGTCCGCAGCTCGTGCGAGGCGTTCGCGGCGAAGCGCTGCTGCTCGGCGACGTGTGCCTCGAGCTGCTCGAGCATCGTGTCGAAGACGTCGGCGAGGTCGCGGAACTCGTCGCTCGGGCCCTCCATGCGGATCCGGTGCGAGAGGGAGCCCTGCGCCGCGAGCCGTGCGGCGTCGCCGATGCGGTCGAGCGGCGCCAGCATCCGTCCGGCGAGCAGCCACCCGCCGCCGAGGCCGATCGCGAGCAGCGCGACCATCACCATCGCCGCGACCGGCACGAACGCCCGGATCAGATCCGAGCGGTTGGGGACGAAGAAATCGACGACGGGGATCTGCACATCCGGGACGTACCGCAGGAGGTAGAGCGCCACGGCCCCGAGCAGCAGGAGGCCGGACACGACGACGATGCCCGCGTAGCTCAGCGTCAGCTTGAGGCGGACGCTCAGCCCCCGTCGCCTACGCATCCGCGTCGGCTCCGATCCGGTAGCCGACGCCGGGCACCGTGAGGATCAGCCACGGCTCGCCGAGGCGCTTGCGCAGCGAGGAGACGGTGATGCGGACGGCGTTCGTGAACGGGTCGGCGTTCTCGTCCCACGCCCGCTCCAGCAGCTCCTCGGCGCTGACCACCCCGCCCTCGGCGTCGACGAGCACCTCCAGCACGGCGAACTGCTTGCGGGTGAGGGCGACGTACCGGCCGTCGCGGTAGACCTCGCGGCGGAACGGGTCGAGGCGCAGCCCGGCGATCTCCAGCACCGGTGGCCGCGCGCGCTGTCGGCGGCGGTCGAGGGCACGCAGCCGCAGCACCAGCTCCCGCAGCTCGAACGGCTTGGTGAGGTAGTCGTCGGCGCCGAGCTCGAACCCGGAGGCCTTGTCGTCGAGGCGGTCGGCGGCCGTGAGCATGAGGATGGGGATGCCGCTGCCCGAGGCGACGATCCACCGCGCGATGTCGTCGCCGGACGGGCCTGGCACGTCGCGGTCGAGGATCGCGATGTCGTACGCGTTGATGCCGAGGAGTTCGAGCGCGGTGTCGCCGTCGCCGGCGATGTCAGCCGCGATCGCCTCCAGTCGCAGCCCGTCGCGGACCGCCTCGGCGAGGTAGGGCTCGTCCTCGACGATCAGCACACGCATGGCAGTGATCCTACGCAGTGCGGCATATCGCCGGTGTATGGAAAAGGCCATACGCCGTGGCAACCGCGTGCTCTCTTCACTGGAAGCATGAACGACCTCCGCACCCCCCGAGCCGTCCGTGCCCGGCGCCGTCGGCGGATCGCCACCACGGCGTCCGTGCTGGCGCTCGCCGTGGTCGGCGCCGTCGCCGTGCAGCAGTCGCTGTCGGCCGCGTTCGCCGAGACCGCCCCGCACGTCGCCGGCCCCGCCCCTTCCTCCTATCCGCACCCGCCGACCGGATCGGTGCTCGCCCCGAGCGAGGCCGACGGCGTGATCCGCGACGGCGATCAGCCCACGGTGTTCGACGTCGACAGGGTCGCCGTCGGCAATCTCGACCCCGCCCTGCTCGACGCCCTCCAGCGCGCCGCCTCCGATGCGGAGGCCGACGGGGTGACGTTCCTCGTGAACAGCGGATGGCGTTCGGCGGCCCTGCAGGAGCAGCTGCTTCGCGACGCGATCGACGACTACGGCTCGCAAGAGGAGGCGCGCCGCTGGGTGGCGACCGCGGAGACCTCGGCGCACGTCTCCGGCGACGCCGTCGACCTCGGTCCCCTGCCCACTCTCGACTGGCTCACACAGCGCGGATGGCGCTACGGCCTCTGCCAGACCTACGGCAACGAATCCTGGCACTACGAGCTGCGACCGGAGGCCGTCGAGAACGGCTGCCCCGCACAGTACGCCGACCCCACCGAAGACCCGAGGATGCAGCGATGACGGCCGTGCTCGCGGAGGGGATGACCCTGTCCCGCCTCCACCCACCGACACTGTCCACCCTCCCGGACGCCGTGACCGAGAACCTCCGCCGTGTGCGGGAGGCCGCCGCGGTACCCGTCATGGCCGTGGTCAAGGCCGACGCGTACGGCCATGGAATAGTGGCCGTGGCGACCGCCGCCGTGGCCGCGGGGGCCGAGTGGCTCGGGGTCACCGACGTCGCCGAGGGGGTCGTGCTGCGCGAGGCCGGACTGCGCGTGCCCATCCTCGCCTGGCTGCACCCCGCGGGCATCGACGCGCCGCTCGCGGCCGCCGCCGGGGTCGACGTGGCTGTGGGCTCCGTCGAGGAGCTTCGTCAGCTCGCGGCCGATGCCACAGCTTCCGTGCGGGTGCATCTGCATCTCGACACCGGGATGGCGCGCGGAGGGTGTCCCGTGGAGGACTGGGATGCGCTGCTGCGCACGGCGCGGGCGGCCCGTGGCCGGATCGAGGTCGTCGGGGTGATGGGACACCTCCCGCACGCCGACAGCGCGGATCCGCGGGCGAATGCGGCCGCGGTGCTGCGGATGCGCCAGGGGAGGGACGCGGTCCTGCGCGCCGGCTTCGGACCGCTGCTCGTGCATCTCGCGGCGACCTCGGGCGCCCTGACCGATCCGGCGACGCACTTCGACATGGTGCGGGTGGGGGCCGCCCTCGTGGGGATCGACCCGTCCGAGACGGTCTCTCTGGTCGGGGCCTCGCGTTTCACCGCGCCCGTGGTGCACAGCGCCACCGTGCCTGCCGGCACGGTGGTGGGCTACGGCGGGACGCACACGACGGCGGCGGCCACGCACCTGAGCGTGGTGGGCGTCGGATACGCCGACGGCGTCCCGCGGGAGATCGCGTCGGGCGCGGGGGTGGAGATCGGAGGCGAACGGCATCCGATCGTCGGCCGGGTGTCGATGGATCAGATCGTCGTCGACACCGGGGGGAGGGCGTTCCCCCGGGGAGCGGTCGCGACGGTGTTCGGGCCGGACGGCGGCGCGGTGCCGTCGGTGCAGGAGTGGGCGCGGTGGGCGGGCACCATCCCGCACACCATCGTCACGGGCATCGGCCCGCGGGTGAAGAGGAGCGTGGCATGACGATGAAGGTCCTGGTCATCGGAGGGGGACAGAATCCCGAGCACGAGGTGTCGCTCGCCTCGGCGGCAGCGGTCGCCGCGGCGCTGCGGTTGGGGGGACACACCGTCACGACCGTGACGATCGACCGCGACGGCGTGTGGCGGGCCGACGGCATCCCGCCCGGCGTGAGTCCGGCGGCGTCGTTGCAGCAGGCCCTGCCGCTGCTCGCGGCGAGCGACGTCGTGTTCCCTGCGGTGCACGGCGCGCTCGGGGAGGACGGCGCCCTCGCGGCGCTGTGTGCGCTCGCCGGGGTGCCGGCCGTCGGCTCCGCGCTGGGGGCGGGGGCGATCGGCATGGACAAATGGGCCACGAAGCTCGTGGCCCAGGCCGTCGGGCTGCGCACCGCCCGAGGGCGGCTGGTCGCCGCGGAGGACATCGGCGACGTGGAGTTCGAGGGCGCCGTCGTGGTCAAGCCGGTCACGGCCGGCTCGAGCCACGGCGTGAGCCTGGTGACGGAGGAGGGCGATCTGCTCACGGCGCTGCGGGGGGCGGCGCGTTTCGACCGGCGGGTCCTGGTCGAGGAGGTCGTGCACGCGCGGGAGATCGACGTCGCCGTGCTGCGGGAGAAGGGCGGGGTGCGGTGGGCCGCCCCGCCCCTGGAGATCCACGCGCCCGGGCTCTTCGACACCGCGACGAAGTACGACGGCACGGCCCGCTTCACGGTTCCCGCGCAGCTCGACGCGGCCGCCACGACAGCGCTCAAACGCGCCGCGATCGCGATGTTCGACGCGCTGGGGTGCGACGGGGTCGCCCGCATGGACTTCTTCCTCACGGACGAAGGTCCGGTGCTCAACGAGGTCAACACGATGCCCGGGCTGACCGCCGCCTCCCAGGTGCCGCGGATGTTCGCGGCGGCCGGAGTGGACTACGTCGACCTCGTGGACCGGCTCGTCCGAGCGGCCGTGTGAGAAGGGGTCGACATCTGTAAGGGAGAGGCGGATGCTGGGGGCATGGCAGCCTTCACAGCGGAGAACGCGTTCAGCGGTTTCAGCGTCGACGACATCGACGCGGCGAGAGAGTTCTACGGCACGACCCTCGGGCTCGACGTCGAGGTCAACGCGATGGGGTTCCTCGATCTGCGCCTCCCCCGCGGCGGGTCGGTCCTCGTCTACGCGAAGCCGAACCACACCCCGGCGAGCTTCACGATCCTGAACTTCCCGGTGGCGGACATCGATGCCGCCGTCGAGGAGCTCAACGAGCGCGGGGTGCAGACCAAGATCTACGGCGACGACGAGTTCCCGTCGGACTCCCGCGGCATCGTCAGGGGGAACGGACAGGGCCCCGACATCGCGTGGTTCCGCGACCCGGCGGGCAACGTGCTCGCCGTCATGCAGGCCTGACGGGGCCCGCCTCGCTCACAGCCGGTCGACCGCCGTCACCGTGACGACCGCCTCGCCCGCCTCGTCGGACGCGGCGAGATCGACGGTGGCGCTGATGCCCCAGTCGTGGTCGCCGGCGGGGTCGTCGATGATCTGCCGTGCCGTCCAGGCGGTCGGGCCCTCGGTGAGCAGCAGCATCCGGGAACTCCGGGCGTCCGGGCCGATGCCGATGTCGTCGTGCTCGGCGAAGTACGCGTCCAGCGCGTCCGACCAGGCGGCGGCGCCGAACGACGGGTCGAGCTCGGCCAGCGCGTCCACGTCCTCGCGGGCGGCGAGCTGCACCCGCCGGAAGAGCTCGTTGCGGACGAGCGTGCGGAAGGCGCGGGTGTTGCTCGTGAGGCGCTTCGGTGCGGGCGGCACGATCGGCTCGTCGGTCTCACTGCGGGCGGCGGTGCCGGCGGTCAGCTCGCTCCACTCGTCGAGCAGGCTGGAGTCGATCTGGCGCACGAGCTCGCCGAGCCAGGCGATGAGGTCGTGGAGGTCCTCGTCCTTCCGCTCCTCGGGGATCGTCTGGGAGGCGGCGCGATACGCGTCCGACAGGTACCGCAGCACGACGCCCTCGGAGCGGGCGATCTTGTAGAACGCGACGTACTCGCCGAACGACATGGCCCGCTCGTACATGTCGCGGACGACGGACTTCGGGTGCAGCGCGAAGTCCCGGATCCACGGCTGCGCCGCGCTGAAGGTCTCGAAGGCCGCATCGAGGAGCTCCTCCAGCGGCTTCGGGTAGGTGATCGCCTCGAGGAGTTCCATCCGCTCGTCGTACTCGATGCCCTCGCGCTTCATCGCGGCGACCGCCTCGCCCCGTGCGAGGAACTCCTGCTGGCTGAGCACGGCACGCGGATCGTCGAGCGTCGCCTCGACGATCGAGATCATGTCGAGCGCGTACGACCCCGTCCCCACCCCCTGATCCCCCGAGCCCGCCTGGGTCCCTGAGCCTGTCGAAGTCTGGGTCCCTGAGCCTGTCGAAGTCTGGGTCCCTGAGCCTGTCGAAGGGTCCAGCAGATCGAACGCCGCGAGGGCGAACGGGGAGAGCGGCTGGTTGAGCGCGAAGTTGGGTTGCAGGTCGACGGTGAGCCGGACGCCCTTCGGCTCTCCCGGTACGCCCGTGTCGAACGTCTCCACGACGCCCGATTCCCGGAGCGTGCGGAAGATCGCGAGGGCGCGGAGCGCGAGCGCGCGCTGACGGGCGCGCGGCTCGTGGTTGTCGAAGACGAGCCGGCGGACGTTGGCGAACACATCCCCGCCCCGGGCGATCACGTTGAGCAGCATCGCGCTGGTGATCTGCATGTGCGAGGTCAGGGTCTCCGGCGTCGCGTCGATGAGCTTCCGGAACGACGGCTCGCCCCACGACACGAAGCCGTCGGGGGCCTTCTTGCGGATGATCTTCCGCTTCTTCTTCGGGTCGTCGCCGGCCTTGCGGATCGCGGCGAGGTTCTCGGTCTCGTGCTCCGGGGCCTGAGCGACGACGGTACCAGCGGTGTCATAGCCCGCGCGTCCGGCCCGGCCCGCGATCTGGTGGAACTCCCGCGCGTTGAGCTGGCGCATCCGCGTGCCGTCGAACTTCGTCAGCGCGGTGAGCAGCACGGTCCGGATGGGGACGTTGATGCCCACGCCCAGGGTGTCGGTGCCGCAGATGACCCGGAGGAGACCGCGCTGGGCGAGCTGCTCCACGAGTCGGCGGTACTTCGGCAGCATGCCGGCGTGGTGCACGCCGATGCCGGCCCGGAGGAAGCGCGAGAGCGTCTTGCCGAACGCCGTCGTGAAGCGGAAGCCGCCGATGAGGGCGGCGATCTCGTCGCGCTGCTCACGCGTGGCGACCTTCGTGCTCGACAGGGCCTGCGCCCGCTCCATGGCCGCCGCCTGCGAGAAGTGCACGATGTAGATCGGTGCCTGCCCCGTGTTGAGCAGGTCGTCGATGGTCTCGTGGATGGGCGTCGTCTCGTAGAAGAAGTGCAGGGGGACCGGGCGCTCGACCCCCGTGACCGAGGCGGTCTCCCGTCCGGTGCGGCGCGTCAGGTCGGCGGCGAGGGTGGTGACGTCGCCGAGGGTGGCCGACATCAGCACGAACTGCGCCTGCGGGAGCTCGAGGAGCGGCACCTGCCAGGCCCAGCCGCGGTCGGGGTCGCCGTAGAAGTGGAACTCGTCCATGACCACGAGGCCCACATCGGCGGCGTCGCCCTGGCGCAGGGCCAGGTTCGCGAGGATCTCCGCGGTGCAGCAGATGATGGGGGCGTCCGCGTTCACGGCGGAGTCTCCCGTGACCATCCCCACGTTCTCGGCGCCGAACACCTCTGCCAGCGCGAAGAACTTCTCGCTCACGAGGGCCTTGATCGGTGCCGTGTAGTAGCTGCGGCGTCCGCCGACCATCGCCGCGAAGTGGGCGCCGACCGCGACGAGCGACTTCCCGGTGCCCGTCGGCGTGGACAGGATGACGTTCGCACCCGAGACGATCTCGATGAGCGCCTCGTCCTGCGCGGGGTAGAGGCGGATGCCGGTCGACTCCGCCCACTCCACGAAGGTCAGGTACACCGCATCGGCGTCCGCCGCGTCGGGAACGAGCGAGGGTTCGAGCCGCGGCGTGGGATTCATGGTGCTTCGATCATCCCATCTGCGTCATGTCGCCGATCCCGTGACCCCGAGCGCGGTGAGCAGCTCGTACGCCGTGGAGCGCGCGTGCACGATCACGGTCCCGAGCTGCGACGACGACGCCGACACCGACAGCAGGAGCTGGCCGTAGGGTGCGAGGATGAAGCTGAGCAGCGCCATCTGGTTCTCGCCGATGGACAGCGACACGATGGCCGACAGCGTCGGCTCCGTCCCTCCCGCGATGATCTCGGCCTCGGCCCGCGCGACCCCGAACAGCGAGCCGTTCATCGCCGCGAGCTGCTCGCCGCCGTCGGGGTCGACGCCGAGGGAGGCGATGTGGAGGCCGTCCGCAGTGCCGAGGACCGCGGTCGTCAGCTCCGGGAAGCGCTCCTCCAACTGCTGCAGACGGGTCTGGGCCGACGGGCCGACGATCCGCGACCACAGCGCCCAGTTGCCGGCGACGTCGGGGTGCATGCGGGACGGATCGGGCGTCGCGGCGGCGTCCTGCCGCCCGGCGGGTCCGGTCATGGCTTCTCCTCCGGAAGATCGAGAGCGGCACCGGCGACGCGCATCACGCTGTCGCGGTCGCGCGCGTCGGCCGCGAGCACACGCGAGGCCGGGATGCCGTGTCGCGCGAGCACGGGGGCGAGGGCGCGGCGGATGTCGCCGATCGCTCGTGCGGCGGTGTGGCTGACGGCGATCGCGACGCGATGCTCCTCGCCCGCGAACACGCCGAGCCACTCCTCGGCGTCGGCGACGAGGGTGTCGCGGTCGCCGCGCAGCCAGAGCAGCACCCGGGTGCCAGGGATCGAGACGCGCTGTCGCGCCGAGGCGAACCGCTGCTGTCCCGGGATGCCGATGAGCGCGATGGAGACCTCCGGCGTCGGCCGCCACGTCCCGTAGTCGAGCCCGACGGTCGTCGTGGTCTTGCCGTCACCACTCGCGAGCGACATCGGCACGTCGGTGTCCACCGGCGGGACGTCGCTCAGGGCGCGGACCGCGGTCGTCTTGCCCGCGCCCACCGGTCCGGCGAAGATCACCCGGTACCGCTGGGGCAGGTCGGTCCGTCGCCGACGCGGGCGCCTCATCGTCCGCCCCACGGGACCGCTCTTCCGCTGTCGCCCTCTCCCGAGGCCGCTCCCCACGGCCCCATGGATCACGCGCCGAGGGCGGCGACCCGGCGGTTCACCGAGGAGCGCAGCAGGGCGAGGTTCGTGGCCTGGCGATCGGCGGCCAGGTAGATGAACAGGTCGTCGTCGAGCATCTTGAGCAGGTGCAGCTGCGTGTTCAGCGTCAGCAGCATGTCCTCGAGCTCGCCTTCGATGCCGAGGGCGTCGATCGTGCGCTTCTTGTTCTTCACGATCTCGCTGTTGAACGCGCTCGCGACCTCGAGGTCGAAATCCGGGCGGACGGAGCTCGAGGCGAGCGGCAGCCCCGATTCGAGGTCGACGATCGACGCCCCGATGAATCCGTTGATGTCGCGTTCGATGTCCGCCAGCAGCGCGTTGAGCTGATCTTGCGTGGCCATGGTTCTCCCCAGTCGTCTCCGTCGCGCGCAGCAGCGACCGCCCTGTGCGGTCGTCCCCAGCGCCGCGCGACCTGTGAAGTGTATAACGTTACTCGGCGAGCGGGCCAGTCTCAGACCGAGGTCGCCGCGCGGAGGGCGATGCGGACCATGTCGCCGAACGTCTGCTCGCGCTCCTGGGCCGTGGTCTCCTCACCCGTGACGATGTGGTCGCTGACCGTGCAGATCGCGAGGGCGCGGCGCCCGTGGAAGGCGGCGAGCGTGTAGAGCCCCGCCGCCTCCATCTCGACGCCGAGGATGCCGTGCTGCACGAAGGGCGCGGTGAGCTCCGGACGGGTGCTGTAGAACTGGTCGCTCGAGAACAGCGGCCCCACGTGAACCGTGGACGAGAGGGGCTCCGTCTCGCTCGCCTCCACCGCCGCGCGCAGCAGGGCGAAGTCGGCGAGCGGGGCGTAGTCGAGGCCGTGGAAGCGCACGCGGTTGATGCCGGAGTCGGTGCTCGCGCCGTTCGCGATGATGATGTCGCGCACCGCGAGCCTCTCGGTCAGCGCGCCGCACGACCCCACCCGGACGATCGTCTGCACGTCGTACTGGGTGAACAGCTCCGTCGCGTAGATCGCCATCGACGGCTGCCCCATGCCCGAGCCCTGGACGGAGACCCGATGCCCCTCCCAGGTGCCGGTGAAGCCCAGCATCCCCCGCGTCTCGGAGTACAGCTCGGCGTCGTCGAGGAAGGTCTCGGCGATCCACCTCGCCCGCAGCGGGTCGCCGGGGAACAGCACGATGGGGGCGATCTGACCGGGTTCCGCGGCGATGTGGGTGCTCATCCGCTCAGCGTACTCAGCCCTCGCGACGGCGGACGATCTCCCCGATCCAGAGGGGCGCGAAGGGTGAGGTGCAGCCAGGGGCCGTGGGGTAGTCGGCCAGGACCTGGAGCCGCTCGCCGATGTCCACCGCCCGTGCACGCAGGTCCGGATGGAAGATGCCGATGTTCGCGAGGGTCTCGTTCATCGCCCACTGCAGGCGCGGCGGGGCCTGCTGCAGGTCGCGCTCGATGAGGTCGAGCAGGTGCGGCAGGTCGAGGCCGTCGGCGTCCTTCGTCACCCGGACCGTCGTGAGCGACCACGCGGCCGCGGCGACGGTGGGATCGGCATCGTCGAACCAGCGCCGGCGCAGCTCCTCGGCGAGGGGTGACTTCTTGAGCACGTAGTTCACGAACCAGTCGTTCACCTTGGGCGGACGGGTCTCGCGCAGCATCGTGTCGAGCTCGTCGGCGGTGAAGTCGGCCGGGCGGCACACGAGCAGGGCCAGGAGCCGGGCGGACGTCTCGCCCGTCGCCCACAGTTCGCGCGCGAGGGCCTGATCGGTCTTGATGCGCTTCGCGAGGGCGCGCATCCGGCTCAGGTTGATGCCGTGGTCGTCGCCGCGCCTCTCGTTCGCCGCGCGCTGCTTGGGGTCTTCCAGCGCCGCGAGCTCCGCCAGCGCCTCCTCCACTGTCATCCCGCCAGGGTAACCCTCGTCGACCCACCCCTTTCGGTGCATCCCGGCCCCCTGCGGACGCACTTACGGGGCCGGGTGGCGCGGAAGGGGGTGGATCGGAGGGAGGTCAGTCCTCGTCGAGGAGTTCGCCGCGGATGCGACGGAGGTCTTCCATGAGGGAGCCGATGAGGATCCAGTGCTGCGAGGACGGCGGACGGATCACGAGCGGAGCCGTCAGGGCCGGGATGGCGGAGGTCAGCGGCTCGGGCTCCGCGGAGGGAGCCGTGGTCTGCACCGCGAGGCGCACATCGTGTCCGGCGCGGCGGAGCTGCTCGGCGATCGCGGCGACCGCGGGCTCTTCCCCGAGCCGGTCGTCGTAGTGATCGAAGTAGGCGCGGGTCATGCCGATGGTCTGCGTGACGATGGGCGAGAGCCGGTCGAGCAGCGCCTTCAGCTCCTGCAGGTCGGCGCGATGGGTCGAACGCCGCGGATTCAGCGTGAGCGACTCCTCCCCGGCGGCGATGGCGGTGGCCGCGGCATCCTTCATGGGCCGCAGCAGCCGCACCTCGACCATGAGCTCCTGCAGCCGCGCCGGCGTCTGCGGGGCGGGCAGGGCGTCCGCCAGGCGGTCGAGGCTCGCGGCGAGCTCCCGCCCGAGCAAGCCCACGTTCCGTCGGGCCGGCTCGACGAGCACCGGGGGCACGATCAGCGCGTTCACGACGATGCCGATCACCACCCCGATCAGGGTCTCCACGATCCGGGCGACCGCGTACTCCGGGCTCGACGACCCGAGCGCCAGCACGAGCATCGCCGAGATCGCGACCTGGTTGCCGGTGCCGGGGGATGCCCGGAAGATCCACGCGACGAGCATCGCGACGACGATCGCCAGCAGCACGATCCAGCTCGGCGAGCCGAGGAGCAGGCCGAGACCGACCGCGATGACGACCCCGACGATCACGCCGATGCTGCGCTCGAGCGCCTTCGACAGCGACTGGTTGACGCTGGGCTGCACGACCAGGAGCGCGGCGATCGCGGCGAACACCGGCAGCTGCCCGGGGAAGACCCAGCCCGCGATCAGCCACGCGGCGATGGTCGCCGCGGCCGACTTCACCACCTGCAGCAGGGGGGAGCGCTGGGAGGCGCGGATCGCGGCGGGGATGCGCATGACCTCCACGGTAGTCGCGCCGATGTCAACCCCATCGCCCTTCTCGCGCCCAGCAGGCTGAATGGAGGCACACGAACGACGAACAAGTGAGGAGCATCCCCATGGTGCAGATCATCGAGACCATCGACGTCGACGTTCCCGTCCGCACGGCGTACAACCAGTGGACGCAGTTCGAGAGCTTCCCGAAGTTCCTCGACGAGGTCGTCTCCATCACGCAGATCGACGAGACCCACACGCACTGGAAGGTGAACGTGGGGGGCGCGGAGCGTGAGTTCGACGCCGAGATCACCGAGCAGCACCCGGATGAGCGCGTCGCGTGGAACAGCGTCGGCGGCGAGACCGAGCACGCGGGCGTCGTGACGTTCCACAAGCTCGACGACAACACCACGCGGGTGACCGTCCAGCTCGACTGGGCGCCGGAGGGGCTGCTGGAGAAGGTCGGTGCGCTGGTCGGCGCGGGATCCCACGCGGTGAAGAAGGACCTGAAGAACTTCAAGGAGTTCATCGAGGGCCGCGGCGTCGAGACCGGCGCCTGGCGCGGTGACGTGGACGCCTGACGCATCCTCTTCGAGGCCCGGGACCCGTACGGTCCCGGGCCTCGTCGCGTCCGCAGGCGTGCGGACGTCGGACGGGCGTGCTTGCATGGGCGCATGGACACGACGGAGCGTCTCCGGGGCGAAGCTCGAGCCGTGCTGGCGACCGTGATCTGCTTCGTCGGTGGAGGTCTCACCGGGGCGCTGCTCCTCGCCGGTCCGCCGCGGCCCCTGACAGGGGAGGGAGGCCTCGCGCTGCCCGCCGCGGGAGTCGCCGGCGGCGTGGCGGCGCTGGCCTTCGTCGTCAGCACGCTCCTGCACCGTCGCGATGAGGCAGCCGCGATGCCGCGCTGGCAACGGGTCGTGTCGCGCCTCTCGGCCGCCGCCCTCACCGTCGCGTTCGGGGCCGTGACGGCGATGGGCGTGCTGCTCACCGCGGAGGTGCTCGCGGCGGGCCTGCGCGGTCTCGCGCTCGGAGCGATCGGCGGCGGGCTGCTCACGGGGGTCGCGGCGGCGGTCGGCGGACGACTCGCGTTCGGTGCGGGGATCGGTCTCCGGACCGCCGACCTCGCCGGACTCCTGTTCGGGTTCCTCGTGATCGGCACGCTGTTCGCGATGGTGACCGCCGTCGACCCTCGGTGGTGGGAGGAGAACTTCTCGCAGCTCGGGGTGGGCTGGGCGTTCAACGGCACCCTCGTCGTGGCCGGGCTGCTGGTCGCCACCGTCGGCGCGTACATCGGACGCGACCTGCATCGGCTGCTCGGCGACGACGCGCTGTCCCGGATCGCGACCGTGGTCGTGCTGTGGGCCGCGGCCGGACTCGCGCTCTCCGCGGTGGGTCTCGTCCCGCTCTCCCGGGCGCCCGTGCCGCACGACATCGCCGCCGTCGCGGCACTGCTCCTGTTCCTTGGGGCGGCCGGGGTGACGACCGCCGCCGTCCCCGGGCGGCCCCTGGCCCTCGTCGTGACCTCCGTCGCTGTGGGGATCCTCGTGATTGCGGCGGTGCTGCTGTGGTGGCCCATCGGCTTCTTCCCGGTGACCGCGGTGGAGGCGGTGGTGGTGGGGCTCGGGCTGCTGTGGATGACGACGCTCGTGCGGGTGCTGGCGATCCTCGCGCCGGAGGAGGCGCGTCCCTCCGCGCGTCCCTCGCTCTGGCAGGGCAGGCGGTCGCGCGAGCTCAGGCAGGTGCGCGCGCCAAGCGCCTGACGTGGCGCGAAGGCCTGCGTCGGCGTGGGGCGTCGGGAGGGAAAGGGTGCGGGAAATAGGGCATCCGTCCGATGTCGAGGGGCCACCTCAGAGCGGAGTGTAGGGATACACCGAACCGCGAGGAGACATCATGTTCGAGCACCCCTACCTCACCCAGCAGGTCACTGCTTTCGAGCAGGAGCAGATCGAGCGCGCGGTCGCGCGGCGCCGGATGCTCATCGAGCATGCGGACCAGATCCTCCCGCGCCCCGCAGGCCCGCTGCGCCGCCTGCTGCGCCGCCTCGGACGCGGCAGCGGAGCCGCGGCGAACCGGGTGCCGCGCGCGGGAGCGTGCGACCCGGCCGTCGCCCGATGACCGACGTCGGCGTGCTGTCCTTCCCGCTCGGCCATCCGGATGTCCGGGGGGAGTGGCACGATGGATCCATGGCCCCAGCCCCCGCCGCCGCGATGGTCGGGCGTGACGCCGAGCTCGCCCAATTGCGCCGCCTGTTCGACGGCGTGCGCGAGGGCGTTCCCGCCGCGCTGCTCGTCGAGGGCGAGGCGGGGATCGGCAAGTCACGGCTGGTCCGGGAGTTCGGCGCCGACGTCGCGAACGCCGCCGACGTGCACGTGGGATGGTGCCTCGACCTCGGCTCCTCCCGCGCCCCATTCGGACCGCTCGCCGGCATCCTTCGTTCGATCGTCGAGCGGCTGGGTGAAGAGCGGGCACGAGAGGCGGTCGGCGTGGGCGTCGAGGCGCTCGGCATGCTGCTGCCGGAACTCGTCGACACCCCTGCCGCCCGTGACCGCACGAGCCCCGAGCGCCTGCGCGACGCGATCGCCTCACTCATCGAAGCGGCCACGGAACTGGCGCCGCAGGTCATCCTCGTCGAAGACCTGCACTGGGCCGACGACTCGACCCTCGCGATCCTCTCCTTCCTGCTCCGCACGCTCGACCGCGGACGGCTCCTCCTGCTCATCACGTGCCGCACCGACGACGTGCGTCGGGGAGACGCGGTGAGCCGGTTCATCGGCGAGGCCTCGCGAGCCCGGCTGCTCGAACGGATGACCGTGCCGCGCCTGGACGACCATGCGGTCGGCGAGCTCGTCGAGCAGATCACAGGACGCGCGCCCAGCGTGACGGCGCTGGAGCGGCTGCAGGTGCGTGCCGAGGGCGTGCCCTTCTTCGTAGAGGAGATCGCCGGATGCGCCAAAGGTCCGCTGCCGGAGAGTCTGCGCGACCTCCTGCTCGCCCGCTTCGACCGTCTCGGCGACGACGCGCGCCGCGTGGTGCAGGTCCTGTCCGGCGCCGAGCGGCCGATCGCGGACCCGCTCCTCCAGCGCCTCGCCGAGCTTCCGGAGGCGCGGCTCGAGGAGGCGGTCCGTGAAGCGGTGCGCAGCAGCATCATCGTCGTCGATGAGGACGACTACCGATTCCGTCACGCCCTCCTGCGCGAGGCCGTGCACGACGACCTGCTGCCCGGCGAGAGGGCGCGCCTGCACCGGTCCTATGCCGAGGCGCTGGAGCAGGGAGAGGCTGACGACCCGGCGGCGCTGGCCTACCACTGGCAGCTCGCACAGGATGACCGTCGCGCCATCGCCGCCGCCGCGGAGGCCATGCGGCAGGCCAAGGCCCAGTACGCCTTCGCCAGTGCGGCGCGGTTCGGGGAGCTCGTCCTCGAGCTCTGGCCGCTCGTGCCGGACGCGGAGGAGGCCACCGGATTCGCGAGGCTCGCGCTCCTCCACGTGCTCGGGTCGGTCCTCCGTAACGCCGGTGACGGCGAGCGCGCGCTGGCGGTCGCCAATGTCGCCCTGAGCGAGGTCGACCCGGCGACGGTCGACCCGCGACTGCACGCGCGGCTGCTCCGCAACAAAGCGCTGTATCTCGTGAACCTCGGGCGGCTGGGGGCGATCCCGCTGCTGCAGGAGGCTCTCGAACTGGCCGAGCGGATCAACGACGACGTGTTCCGTGCGGAGCTGCTCAATCAGCTCGCGAGTCGCCGAATGATCGCGGGCGACCGCGAGGACGCGATCCGGCTCGCCGACGAGGCCGAACGTCGGGCGAAGGGCGCCGCGACCACCGATCAGCTCTCGATCGCCGCGAATGTCCGCGGCGCGTCGCTGGCCCACCTCGGCCGGATTGCGGAGGGCGTGCGCGAGTACGAACGGGCGCGTGAGCTGGCCGCCGGATCGACCGCCGAGATGCGGTACCGCGTCAACTACTCCGATCTGCTGACGCTGCTCGGTCGCTATCGGGAGGCGGTCGCCGTTGCGGAGGAGGGCCTGCGCCGGGCCCGCGAGTTGCGCGTCGAGCGGACGTCGGGCTCGATCATGGCGCAGAACATGATCGTTTCCTTGCTCGAACTCGGGGAGATCGGCACGGTCGAGGACATGTTGGCCCGAGACTTCCTGCAGGGCACGCTGCGAGTCTTCCGGATGTACGTCAGCATGACCAGGGTGCGCGTGCTCGCGTGGCGGGGCCGGGCGACGGAGGCCGCGGAGACCCTGCAGGAGTGGCTGCCGGCGTTCGAGGAGACGGGGGTCTCGGAGCGGCAGATCTGGTACGACCGGATCACGATGACGGTCGCGGTGGCGGAGAGCCGTGGCGACATCCGCGAGGCGCTGGACGCGGTGCGGGAGATGCTGGCGGACAAGGGTCCGGTGCTGCTGCACGAGCGCCGACTGCTCCTCGAGGCCGGCGCCCTCGTGTCGGAGCTGCGGGCGAGCGGTGGGGACGACGAGGCGGCGGTCGCGGCGATCGAGGCGGCGTGGGCGGCACAGCCGCAGGAACTGCAGGGCGACGCGTGGTCGACGGTGCTCGGCGCACTCCTCGACCCCTCGGCCGCTGCTGTCGACGAGGCTTTGCTCCGCGCGGACGGCGATGACGTGCCGGTGACGTTCCGGGTGGTGCTGCGCCTCGAACGGGCCCGGCTGCACGTGGCGGCGGGTGAGCGCGCGGAGGCGGCGGCCGTGCTCGCCGCGGCGACGGCGATCGCGGAGGATCTCGGTCACGTCCCGCTGCGGAAGGCTCTGGCGCGGTTCGGCGAGGCGGCAGGGCTGCGTCCGATCGGGCCCCGCGAGGCCACCGACACGGAGCAGCTGACGGCCCGAGAACGGCAGGTGCTCGCCCTCATCGCGGAGGGCCTGAGCAACCGCCAGATCGGGGAGCGCCTGTTCATCAGCGTGAAGACCGTCAGCGTCCACGTCTCGGCGGTGCTGCGGAAGCTCGGCGTGAGCACGCGCACCGAAGCGGCGCTCGCCCATCGCACGGCCGAAGAAGGGGAGACCCGTCAGTCCGCCGTGGTAGCGTGACCGAGCATGCATGTCGGATCATCGGCATGATGCAGGCCGCGTGAGCGGCCGGTCAACAGAAAGTAGAAAACACATGGCCACTGGCACTGTGAAATGGTTCAACGCAGAGAAGGGCTTCGGCTTCATCGCTCCCGATGACGGTACCGAAGACCTCTTCGCCCACTACTCGGCTATCGCCGGCTCCGGTTTCAAGGAGCTCCGCGAGAACCAGAAGGTCGAATTCGACGCTGAGCGTGGCCCCAAGGGCATGCAGGCGGCGAACATCCGCGCTCTCTGAGCGTGCGCTGACTTCCTGAAGCCGGCCGGATCCGCACGGGTCCGGCCGGCTTTTCGCTGCCCCGGCACTTTCGAATCGCCCACTTTGCGGCATCCGGGCGCCGGATGGGACAAGGTGAGCGATTCGAAACGGGAGTGAGGGCGCCCTAACCTCCGTGTTAGATTAGGCGAGGCTTACCAAAGGCCGGACGCTCTCGCGTCGACACCCCATCTCCCATCCCGAAGGGAACGCCTGTGCGCACCTCTCGACTCCTCGCCCTCGGCGCGGCCGCCGCGCTCGCCGTGACGCTTTCCGCCTGCTCGTCCTCCGCGCCGGAGTCGACCGCGACCACCGGCGGCAACCCGGCCTCCGACGACGCGTTCCCCGTCACCATCGAGCACGTCTACGGCGAGACGACCATCGACGAGAAGCCCGAGCGCGTGGCGACGATCGCGTGGGCGAACCACGAGGTGCCGCTGGCCCTCGGCATCGTCCCGGTCGGCATGAGCAAGGCCACCTGGGGCGACGACGACGACAACGGCATCCTCCCCTGGGTCGAGGAGAAGCTCGACGAGCTCGGCGGCGAGACCCCGGTGCTCTTCGACGAGACCGACGGCATCGACTACGAGGCCGTGGCCGACACCGCTCCCGACGTGATCCTCGCCGCCTACTCCGGGCTCACGCAGGAGGAGTACGACACGCTCTCCAAGATCGCCCCGGTCGTCGCCTACCCCGACGTCGCGTGGGGCACGTCCGTCGACGACATGGTCGAGATGAACGCCAAGGCCCTGGGGCTCGAGGCCGAGGGGGAGGCCCTGATCGAGAACCTGCACGCCGACGCGGACGCCGCCCTCGCGGCCAACAGCGCGCTGGAGGGCAAGAAGGTGCTCTTCGCCTACTTCGACCCGAGCGACCTCAGCCAGATCGGCTACTACACCGCGGCCGACACGCGCCCCGGCTACCTGCACGACCTCGGCCTGCCGCTCCCCGCCATCGTGGAGGAGAACAAGGACAGCGACCAGTTCTACCTGCAGGTGAGCGCCGAGGAGGCGCAGAAGTTCGACGACGTGGACGTGCTGGTGACCTACGGCGACGACTCCACCCTGGCCACGCTGCAGGCCGACCCGCTGCTGTCGAAGATCCCCGCCATCGCGGACGGCCGCGTCGCGATCCTCCCTGACGCCACGCCCATCGCCGCCTCGGCGAACCCGTCGGCGCTGTCGATCCCGTGGGGTCTCGAGGACTACCTGGCCATCCTCGCCGCGCCGCTCGCGAAGTAAGCTCCGCGTCCGCCCCCCAGCGGAGAGTCGTCGTGATCTCAGCACCCGTCCTCGCGTCGGACGCCGCCACCCTGCGGCGTCCGACGGTGGTGCGCACCCTCTGGCTGCTCGCCGGGGTCGGAGTGATCCTCGTGCTCGTCGTGCTCTCGGTGTCGTTCGGGGTGCGCGCGGTCACGCTCGACGACATCCTCGCGGCGCTCTCCGGCCAGACCGACACGATCGCGCAGGCCGCGGTCGTCAAGCGCATCCCCCGCACGGTGCTCGCGCTCCTCGTGGGGGCGGCCCTCGCGCTCGCCGGGGCGACCATGCAGGCCGTCACCCGGAACCCCGTCGCCGACCCCGGCATCCTGGGGGTCTCGAACGGCGCCTCCTTCGCGGTCGTCCTCGGCATCGCGTTCTTCGGGCTGAGCAACCCCTACGGGCAGATGGCCTTCGCGATCGTCGGCGCCGCCGCGGCGGCCGTCTTCGTGTACACCGTCGGCTCGCTCGGCCGCGGCGGAGCCACGCCGCTCAAGCTGGCCCTCGCGGGGGCGGCGACCTCCGCCGCGTTCGCCTCGCTCATCAGCGCGGTCATGCTGCCGAGGGTCGACCTGCTGCAGACGTTCCAGTCGTGGCAGATCGGCGGCGTCGGCGGGGCGGAGTGGCCGCGGATCGCGATCACCGCGCCCGTCCTCGCGGTCGGCGCCCTCATCTGCTTCCTGTGCGCGCGAGGGATGAACTCCCTCGCGCTCGGCGACGACATGGCCAAGGGCCTCGGCGAGCACGTGCTGCGCACCCGGATGCTGTCGGCCCTCGGTGCGGTCATCCTCGCCGGCGCGGCCACGGCGATCGCGGGACCGATCGGGTTCGTCGGGCTCATCGTCCCGCACATGTGCCGGATGCTCGTGGGGACCGACCACCGGTGGCTGCTGCCCTTCTCGGCCCTCGCCGGCGCGGCGCTGCTCACCGCGAGCGACATCGTCGGCCGCGTGATCTCGCCGTCGTCCGAGGAGATCCAGGTCGGCATCATCACCGCGATCATCGGGGCGCCGTTCTTCATCTGGATCGTCCGCCGACAGAAGGTGCGGGAGCTGTGAGCACGACCGAGCACACCCTCGTCCGCGGCGACGAGACCGCCGCCGCCCGCACCGCGCGCATCATCGCCGGCCGCCGGGCACGTCACCGCCGTCATGCCGTGGTCACCCTCGCGCTCGGGGTCGTCGTGATCGTGCTGTTCGTCGTGGCACTCATGGTCGGCAACACGTTCTACCCGCTCGACGAGGTCATCCGCGTGATCCTCGGCGAGACGGTGCCCGGTGCGTCGTTCACCGTCGGCGATCTGCGCCTGCCGCGCGCCGTCCTCGCGATCCTCACGGGCCTCGCGTTCGGCATGGCGGGCGTCACCTTCCAGACCATGCTGCGCAACCCGCTCGCCTCGCCGGACATCATCGGCATCTCGAACGGGGCCGGCGCCGCCGCGGTGTTCGGCATCGTGGTGCTCTCGCTCAACGGCGCTGCCGTCTCGCTCCTCGCTCTCGTCGGCGCGCTCGTGACGGCGCTGGCGATCTACCTCCTCGCCATCAAGGGCGGCTTCGCGGGCACCCGCCTCATCCTCATCGGGATCGGCGTCGCGGCCATGTTGCAGAGCGTCATCTCTTACCTGCTGTCCCGGGCCGCGAACTGGGACATCCAGACGGCGATGCAGTGGCTCACCGGCAGCCTCAACAACGCGTCGTGGGAGCGGGTGCTGCCGATGGCGATCGCCGCCGCGATCCTCGTGCCGCTGCTGCTCTCGCAGGGGCGGGCGCTGGGCACGCTCCAGCTCGGCGACGACTCCGCCGCGGGGCTCGGCGTGCGGGTCACCGCCACGCGCCTCGTCTTCATCCTCGGCGCCGTGGCCCTCCTGGCCTTCGCGACCGCCGCCACCGGGCCGATCGCGTTCGTCGCGTTCATGGCCGGACCCATCGCCGCGCGGCTCACCGGTCCCGGCGCCACGCTGCTGCTGCCCAGCGGTCTCGTCGGCGCGGTGCTCGTGCTCGGCGGCGACCTCATCGCCCAGTTCGCGCTCGGCGCGCGCTACCCGGTCGGCGTCGTCACCGGCGTCGTCGGCGCGCCCCACCTGATCTATCTGCTCATCCGCACCAACCGCACCGGAGGCTCGCTGTGACCGCCGCCCACCGCCTGTCCGCCGAGGGGGTCACCCTCTCCTACGGCGACCGCACCGTGGTCGAGGGTCTCGACCTGCAGATCGCGCCGGGGAAGATCACCACGATCGTCGGCGCCAACGGCTGCGGCAAGTCGACGCTGCTGCGCGCCCTCGCCCGTCTGCTGTCCCCGGGGGACGGGGAGGTCGTGCTCGACGGGAAGTCGATCCATGCCCGGCCCACGAAGGAGGTCGCGCGCATCCTCGGCCTCCTGCCGCAGTCGCCCGTGGCCCCCGAGGGCATCGCCGTCGCGGACCTCGTCGGTCGCGGGCGTCATCCCCATCAGCGGGCGCTGTCGCGGTGGAGCGCGCACGACTACGAGGTCGTCGCCGACGCCCTGGACGCGACCGGCATCAGCGACCTCGCCGACCGCAGCGTGGACGAGCTCTCCGGCGGCCAGCGGCAGCGCGTCTGGATCGCGATGGCCCTCGCGCAGGAGACCGACATCCTGCTGCTGGACGAGCCGACGACGTTCCTCGACGTCGCCCACCAGGTCGAGGTGCTCGACCTCCTCACCGACCTCAGCGTCGCGCGCGGCACCACGATCGTCATGGTGCTGCACGACCTCAACCTCGCGGCGCGCTACGCCGACGAGCTGGTCGCCATGAAGGACGGCCGCGTGCACGCGATCGGCGCCCCCCAGGACGTCGTCACCGCCGAGCTCGTGCAGGAGGTCTTCGGCCTCCCCAACCAGATCACCATCGACCCGGTCTCCGGCAAGCCGATGGTCACCCCCATCGGAAGGCATCATGTCCGCTGAATCCACCACGACCGAGCGCCCGACCTACATCCTCACCCGCGCCGAGGTGCGCGCCGTCGCCCGCGTCTCCCCGTCGTTCGTGCGGGTGACGCTCGGCGGCGAGGAGCTCAGCGAGCTGGGGACGCCGGGGGAGGTGTACGACAGCCGGGTGAAGCTCGTCTTCCCACCCGCGTCCGGCGTGCTCGCGGAGATCGACCGGTCGACGCACGACTGGTGGGGTTCGTACCTGGCCGTCCCGGAGGAGGAGCGCGGCTCGATGCGCACCTACTCCGTCCGGGACCTGCGGGTCGACGGCGACGGCCAGACCGAGGTCGACATCGACTTCGTGCTGCACCTGGAGCCCGGGCTCACCGGTCCGGCCTCTCGGTGGGCGAGCACGGCCGCGGTGGGTCAGGAGCTGTGGCTGGTTGGCCCGCGTCGGGGGGTCGTCGCACACGGCGGCGCGGAGTACGCCCCGGGGGCGGCGACCTCGGTGGTCCTGGTCGGGGATGAGACCGCGGCCCCCGCCATCGCCCGCATCCTGGAGGACGCCCCGCGCGACCTCCGCGGCACGGCGTTCATCGAGGTGCCGTCGCCCGCGGACGTGCTCGCGATCGACGTGCCGGCCGGGGTGGACGTGCACTGGCTGCCGCGCGACGCCGGAGAGCCGCACGGGCTCCGCCTCATCCCCGCGGTGCTCGAGCACCTGGGCGACGACGACGCCGGGGACGAGATCCGCGTCACCGACATCGAGGGGGAGGACCTCCTCTGGGAGACCCCCGAGTACTCGAGCCTGGGGGAGGAGATCGCGCCCGACGCCGCCGCCGGCCGCTACTTCTGGATCGCGGGGGAGAGCGGTGTCGTGACGACGCTGCGTCGGCACCTCGTGAAGGACCTCGGGATCGACCGCGCGCAGGTCGCGTTCATGGGCTACTGGCGCCGCGGCGTCGCGATGCGGGGCTGAGATGACCGAGGCCATCGATCACCGCAGCCTGGCGGGGGAATCCCTCGTCCTCGGCTACGGCCGCACGCGGGTCGTGCACGACGTCTCCCTGCGCCTCGCGCCGGGACGGGTGACCGCGCTCATCGGACCGAACGGCAGCGGCAAGTCGACCGTCCTCCGCGCCCTCGCACGGCTGCACCGCATCGAGGCCGGAACCGTGCGCGTGGGCGGTGCGGAGCGGCGTGACGCCGCCGCCCTCTCCGCCAAGGAGTTCGCGAAGACCGTCGCGATGCTGTCGCAGTCCCGGCCGCACCCCTCCGGGATCGAGGTCTCCGACGTCGTCGCCTACGGCCGGCACCCGCACCGCGGACGGTTCTCCGGCGTGAGCGACGCCGACCGCGCCGCCGTGGCGCGCGCCCTCGCCCTCACCGGCCTGTCCGCGATGGCCGCCCGTCCGGTCGACCAGCTCTCCGGCGGCGAGCTGCAGCGCGTCTGGCTGGCGACCGCACTCGCCCAGGACACCGGGGTGCTGCTGCTGGACGAGCCGACCAATCACCTCGACCTGCGGTACCAGGTGGAGACCCTCGACCTGGTGCGGGAGCTCGCCGACGACCACGGCACCGCGCTCGGCGTCGTGCTGCACGACCTCGACCACGCCGCCTCGGTCGCCGACGACGTCGTGCTGATGCACCGAGGGCGGGTGCACGCGGCGGGGGCTCCCGCCGAGGTCCTCACCGGCGAGAACCTGTCGCACGTGTACGGCCTGCGCATCGACACCGCCCTCGACGAGGAGACCGGCCTGGTGCGGGTGCGTCCGCGCGGCCGCCACCACGGTCGCCTCCGCGCCCCCTCTGCCTCCTGATCCCGACCCCCTGAAGGAACCACCGATGAAGAAGACCCCCCTCGCCGTGCTCGCCCTCGGCGGCGCCCTCACCCTCGCGCTCGCCGGCTGCGGCACCACGCAGACGCCGTCCGCCGAGGGGTCCGACGCCCCGACCTCGACGAGCGCGGGCTGCACGGACGACACCACGAGCACCTCGACCGGGGCGGTCTCCGTCACCGACGATCTCGGCCGCACGGTCGAGCTCGACAAGCCGGCCGAGCGCATCGCAGTGCTCGAGTGGCAGCAGATCGAGGACGCGCTGTCGCTGTGCGTGACGCCGGTCGCGGTGGCCGACGCCGAGGGGTACAGCACCTGGGTCACCGCGGAGGAGCTGCCGGAGGGCGTCGTGGACGTGGGCACCCGCCAGGAGCCGAACCTGGAGACGCTGTTCGGCACCGATCCCGACCTCGTGATCGTCGAGGTCAACGCCGCGGACGACCCCATCGTCGCGCAGCTCGAGGCCTACGACGTGCCCGTGCTCGCGACGATCGGCGCCGATGCGGAGGACCCGATCGCCAAGATGCTGAACACCTTCGACCTCATCGCCCAGGTCACCGGCCGCGAGGAGCGGGCCGACGTCGTCACCGAGGAGTTCCAGGAGCACCTCGACACCGCGAAGGCCGAGCTCGCCGACCGCGACCTCGCCACCACCGACTTCGTGTTCTTCGACGGCTGGGTCGACGGCGGCAACGTGGCGCTGCGTCCGTTCGGCCAGGGCTCGCTCGTCGGCGAGGTGGGCGAGGAGCTCGGGCTGACGAACGCCTGGACCGGCGAGGTCGACCCCGTGTACGGCCTCGGTCAGACGGATGTCGAGGGCATGACGACGGTCGGCGACGCGAACCTGTTCTACACCGGCACCGCGGACCCGGACTCGGAGAGCTTCGTCGACGCCCTCGCCGACAACCCCGCCTGGACCTCGCTCCCCGCGGTGGCGGAGGACCGCCTGACCGCGTTCCCGGCCGGTATCTGGACCTTCGGCGGCCCGCGTTCGACCTCGCAGATCATCGACGGCTACCTCGAGGTGCTCTCGAAGTGACCGAGACCCTCCGCCTCGACGACACGACGGCGACCGCGGAGCCCGACGCCCCGTCCGCCGTCTCCGTGGGGGCGGGGGGTCGCACGCCCGGGGTGTGGACGGGCGTCGGCGTGCTCGTCGCTCTCGCCGTCGTGCTGGTCGCGGTCGCCTGCTGGCACCTCACCCAGGGCACGAGCGGCGCGGTGTTCGCCGACACCGACGTCCTCTGGGGGTCGCGGGTGCCGCGGCTCGCCGCCGGCGTCGCGGTGGGCATCGCCCTCGGGGTCGCCGGCATGCTGCTGCAGTCCCTCGCCCGCAACGCCCTCGCGTCGCCGGACACGCTCGGCGTGACAGCCGGGGCCTACCTCGCCGTCACGGCGCTCGCCGCGTTCGGGATCGCCGTGCCGGTGTGGGCCTCCGGGGCGGTGGCGTTCGCGGGCGGCATCGTCGCCGCGGGCATCGTGCTCGGGCTGGCCGGAGGGGCGGGGTCGTCCACGACCCGCCTCATCCTCGCCGGCACCGCGCTCGCGCTCGCCTTCCAGGCCGCGACCTCGACGCTGCTCATCCTGTTCGACGAGGAGACCAAGGGACTGCTCGCCTGGGGAAGCGGGAGCCTGTCGCAGCTCGGACTCACCGCGTTCCTCCAGGCGGCACCGGTCGTCGTGGTCGTCACGGTGCTCGCGCTCCTGCTCGCACGGCGCCTCGACATCCTGTCGCTGGGGGACGACACCGCCTCGTCGCTCGGCGTGCCGATCCGGTCGACGAGGACCATCGGGATCCTCCTCGCGGTCACTCTCACGGCGGTCGCGGTGACCCTCGCGGGGCCGATGGGCTTCGTCGGGCTGTGTGCGCCGGTGCTCGCGCGGCTGTTGACGCGGGTGGTGCCGAGCCTGAACCGCCATGTGCTGCTGATCCCCGCGGCGGGGCTCCTCGGCGCCCTCGTCGTCATCCTGTCCGACGCCCTCCTGCGCGCGGTGATCGGCGCGGAGGCCGCGATCCTCATCCCGACCGGCGTCGCGACGACGCTGCTCGGTGCGATCGTGCTCGTGCTCATGGCCCGACGCCTCCGCGACGCCGGGCCCACGCGCGAGCCTCCGCGGGTGCGCTTCGGCGTCCGCAGCCGCCTGCGCTTCCGGATCACCCTCGCCCTCGTCGCCCTCGGCGTGGTCGGGGTGCTGCTGCTCGGACTGCTCGCCGGGCACACCTGGCTGCTCACCGGCGACATCGCGCTGTGGCTGCAGGGGCAGGCTCCCGCTCCCATCGCCTTCGCCCTCGACGAGCGGGCGCCGCGGATCGTGGCCGCCGTGGTCGCCGGCGCCGCGCTCGCGCTCTCCGGCGCCGTGATCCAGGGGGTGAGCCGCAACCCGCTCGCCGACCCGGGCATCCTCGGCGTCACCGGCGGCGGCGGGCTCGGCGCGGTGCTGGTGATCACGAGCATCACGTCGTCGACGGGCGGGATGATCGTCGGGGCCGTCGCGGGCTCGCTGCTCGCCTTCGCCCTCGTCTACCTGCTGTCGTGGCGGGGCGGCCTGAACGCGGACCGTTTCCTGCTGATCGGCATCGGGGTGTCGTACTTCACGGTCTCGCTCACGACCTTCCTCCTGCTGCGGTCGAACCCGTGGGACACCCCGAAGATCTACACCTGGCTCTCCGGCACGACCTACGGGCGGGTGTGGGAGCAGGTCATCCCGCTGGCGATCGTCCTCGTGATCGCGGTGCCGTTCGTGGTGATGGGTCGCCGAGAGCTCGACGTGCTGTCGCTCGATGAGGACACGCCGCGACTGGTCGGCATCCGGCTGGAGCCCGTCCGGTTGACGCTGCTGCTGGTGGCGGCGATCCTCGCGGCGCTGAGCGTGACGGCGATCGGGGTCATCGGCTTCGTGGGGCTCGTGGCGCCGCACGCCGCGCGGGCGCTCGTGGGCGCACGGCACTCGCGGGTGATCCCGACGGCGGTGCTCCTCGGCGGGCTGCTCGTCGGCATCGCGGACACGATCGGCCGGACGGTGATCGCCCCCGCGCAGCTTCCGGCGGGTCTCGTGGTCGCGCTGATCGGCGCCCCGTACTTCGTCTGGCTGCTCTGGCGCTCCCGCTGACCCGCTTCGAATCGCGCAAATGGCCCCATTCCCGGAGGAAATGGGGCCATTCAGGCGATTCGAACGGGGTTACCGGGCCAGGAACTGCGTCAGCGCGGCGTTGACCTCGTCGGCGTGGGTCCAGAGGAGGCCGTGCGGGGCGCCCTCGACCTCGACATACTCGGCCTCGGGCACGGCCTGGCGGAAGCGGCGGGCGGTCGCGTCGATCGGCAGGATGTTGTCCTTCGTGCCGTGCAGGATGAGGGTGGGCTTGCCGGCGGCGGCCACGGCCTTCACGTCGTCGCGGAAGTCCTCGATCCAGGTCGGGACCACGGCGTACGCGGCGACCGGGGCGCTGGTGACGGAGAGGTTCCAGTTCGCGTCGACGACCTGCTGGCTGATGCGCGTGCCGAGGTTCTCGTCGAGGTTGTAGAAGTCCGTGTAGAACTGGGTGAACCAGGCGTAGCGGTCGCCCTTGGCGGCGGCCTCGATCCCGTCGAAGACCTCCTGCGGCACGCCTTCGGGGTTGTCGTCGCGCTGCACGAGGAAGGGCTCGAGCGACGCGAGGAAGGCGAGCTTCGCGATGCGCTCGTGGCCGTAGCGGCCGACGTAGCGGGCGAGCTCGCCGGTACCCATCGAGAAGCCCACGAGCACGACGTCGCGGAGGTCGAGGGTCTCGAGCACCGTGTTCAGGTCGGCCGCGAACGTGTCGTAGTCGTAGCCGGAGCCGACCTTGGAGGACTGGCCGAAGCCGCGGCGGTCGTAGGTGATGACGCGGTACCCCTGGGCGAGGAGCTCGCGGGTCTGGCGCTCCCAGCTGTGGCCGTTGAGCGGATAGCCGTGGATCAGGACGACGGGCTGACCGCTGCCCTGGTCTTCGTAGTAGAGCTCGATCGGGGTGGTGTTCTCGGTGCCGACGGTGATGTAACCCATGATGTGTTCCTTTCGGTGCCGGTGAGAACGATCGTTCTCGCCTGATGTGATCAATCTAGAGAACGTTCGTTCTCGTGTCAAGTAGACTTCTGGACATGACCGAAGACGAGGCCCGCGAACGCATCCTCTCTGCCGCGGAGGAGCTGTACTACCGCAAGGGCTACGCGGCGGTCGGCATGGACGAGCTGCGGGCTGCCGCCGGCGTGTCGCTGCGGCGCGTGTACTCGCTGTTCCCGGCGAAGACCGACATCGTCGCGGCGGTGCTCACCCGGAAGCACGCCGAATGGGAGCAGGGGCTCACGGCGGCGGTGGCACAGAGCGGCGACGACCCGCGCGCCCGCCTCCTCGCGGTCTACGGCTACCTCGAGGACTGGTTCTGCAGCGACGGGTTCCGGGGCTGCGCCTTCATCAACGCGTTCGGCGAGCTCGGGGGGACGAGCCCCGAGGTGGCCGCGATCGTCCGCGCGCACAAGGCCTCGTTCCAGCAGTACATGGCGGAGCTCGTCGCGGCCACCGGTGCCCCGGTGGGGCTGGCCGCCCAGCTCTCTCTCCTCGCGGAGGGGGCGCAGAGTACCGCGGCGATCGGCGCCGACCCGGAGGCCGCCGTGCACGCACGCCGCGCCGCCGAGGTCCTGATCGACGCTGCCCTCGCTCCGGCCTGACGCCTCCACTCGCTAACCTGGTTAGCGAAACGAAGGGGGACTGTCAAGGCCACTGCCTTCTGCTCCCGCCCCGCGTAGGGTGCCGACATGGAGACTTCGACGAAGGGCATCGCCCGCCAGAGCCTCGTGATCGCCGCCGCCGTGTTCATGCTGATCGCCGCGGCCGTCGGCGCCGGCGCGTTCGGCGGTGACTCCGTCGACGAGCTGCAGAACGGCGCGCTCTCGGCCCAGGGGTCGTACCTCGCCCCCGCCGGACCGGCGTTCTCGATCTGGTCGCTCATCTACCTCGGACTCCTCGCCTACACCGTGTGGCAGGCCCTCCCCGCGCAGCGCCAGGACGAGCGTCAGCAGGCGGTCGGCGGCTGGATCGCCCTCTCCATGGTCCTCAACGGCCTCTGGCTGGTGACCGCGCGGTACCTGACGCTGTGGCTCACCGTGCTCGTGATCGCGCTGCTGCTCGCGACACTCGCGCGCATCATCGTGCTCCTCGGCCGGTTCCCCGCCCGCTCCCTCGCCGACCGCCTGCTCACGGACGGGGCGAACGGCCTGCACTTCGGCTGGGTCACGATCGCGACCGTCGCCAACACCGCCGCCTGGCTCACGCAGACCGTCCCGGGCCTCGGGGCGGACGCCCCCGACGCTTGGGCCGTCGCCGTGCTCGTCGTCGTGCTCGTGATCGGTGCCGCGTCGGCCTGGTTCACGGGCCGCCTCGCTCCGGCGCTGGCAACGGCCTGGGGGCTGAGCTGGCTCGCGGTCGGGCGGCTTACCGGTGAGCCGGAGAGCACGCCCACCGCCGTCACCGCGATCATCGTCGCGGTCCTGCTCGTCATCGTCGGCGTCGTGGCGGTCCTCCGGCGGCGTCGCCTCGCCGGCACGCGCGACCGCGCCCCGCTCGGTCGTTAGAGGACCAGCCGGTACCCCATCCCCGACTCGGTGAGCAGGTGGACCGGCGCCGAGGGCTCCTGCTCCAGCTTCTTGCGGAGCTGCGACATGTACAGCCGGAGGTAGCCGGAGTCGGATACCTGCGCGCTGCCCCAGATCTCCTTGAGGAGGTCCTGCCGGGTCACGAGCGCGCCGGGGTGCCGTGCGAGGTGCTCGAGCATCCGCCACTCGGTCGGCGTGAGGTGCACACGGGTGCCGGCACGGGTCACGGTCTTCGTCGCGAGGTCGACGACGACATCCCCGAACGCGACCACGGACTCCCCGTTCGCGGCGACCGCGCGGCGGGAGAGCGCCCGGAGCCGGGCCAGCAGTTCATCCACCTGGAAGGGCTTCGTGACGAAGTCGTCCGCCCCCGCGTCCAGCGCCTCGACCTTGTCGGCCGAGCCCGTCCGCCCCGACACGACGATGATGGGCACGCTCGTCCAGCCGCGGAGGGCCTGGATCACCTCGATGCCGTCGAGCCGGGGCATGCCGAGGTCGAGCATGATGAGGTCGGGATGGGTCTGCGCCGCGGCGGCGATCGCGGCGGCGCCATCGGCGGCCACGACGACCTCGTACCCGTGGGCCGCGAGGGTGATCCGCAGCGCCCGCACCATCTGGGGGTCGTCGTCGGCGATGAGGAGCTTCACTCCGTGCCCTCCGTGTCGGCGGTCCCTGCGGCGAGCGGCAGGGAGATGACCATGGTGAGTCCGCCCCCAGGGGTGTCCTCCGGTGTCAGGCTACCGCCCATGCCCTCGGTGAATCCGCGGGAGAGGGCGAGCCCGAGCCCCAGCCCGGTCGTGTTGTCGGTGTCGCCGAAGCGCTGGAACGGCTGGAAGATCGCATCGCGCCGCTCGGGGGCGATCCCCTCGCCGCGGTCGACGATCCGGATCTCCGCCCGATCGCCCAGCCGGCTGCTCGACACGAGCACACGGCTGCCCGCCGGCGCGTGCCGGTGGGCGTTGGCGAGCACGTTCACGAGCACGCGCTGGAGCAGCACCGGGTCGGCGTGCAGCGGCGGGAGGTCGGGATCGAGCGCGAGCTCGACGTCGGCGGGGCCGAGGCCGAGCTCGTCCACGGCGGCGAGCACGGGGCCGGCTGCGTCGATCCGCTGCGCCGAGACGGCGAGCACCCCCGCCTCCACCCGGCTCACGTCGAGGAGGTCGGTGACGAGGGTGGAGAGCGTCGCGAGGCTCTCGTCCGCGGTCTCCAGCAGCTCCGCGCGGTCTTCGGCGGACAGGCCGTGCGCGCCGCGGAGGCCGCCGATCGCCGCGACGGCCGAGGCGAGCGGCCGCCGCAGATCGTGACTGACGGCGGAGAGGAGGGCGCTGCGCACCTGATCGGTCTCGGCGAGAGCCTCCGCCTCCCGTGCCGTGGCTCGCAGATCGGTGTGCTCGATGGCGGCGGCGAGCTGGGCGACGATCGCGTCGAGCAGGCGGCGCTCCGGACCGGCGATCGGCTCGCCGTTGAGCTCCAGCACGGCCCGCGGTCCCCCACCGGACGCGACCCCGACCGGGATGGTCGTGGCGCGGCCGTCCGGCACGGGCTCGCCGTCGCTCGCCAGCACCTCCCCGGACGGGGTGAGCAGCCGCACCCCGCTCAGCCCGAACGCCTCCCGCGTGCGGCTGACGAGGGCGAGCACGGCGTTGTCGCCGCGGAGGACATTCCCGGCGACGGCCGCGAGGAGCTCCGCCTCGGCGGTCGCCCGCTGCGCAGTCCGCGCCCGGCGGGCGGCCTGGTCGACGATGAGGCTCACGAGGATCGCGATGATGACGTAGAGGGTGAGCGCGAGCACGTGCAGGGGGTGCGCGATCGTGATCGTGAACAGCGGGGCGACGAAGAGGAAGTCGAGGGTGATGCCGGAGAGGACCGCCGCGAACACCGCGGGGCGGATGCCGCCGATGAGGGCGACCACCACGACGAGGAGCTGGTAGGCGAGCACCTCGGCCGTGATCGACTCCGGGCTACGGACCGTGAACATCAGCCAGGAGAGCAGCGGGCCGAACACCAGTGCCACGCCGAACCCCAGCGCCTGACGCCGCCAGCCGAGCGCACCGCCGGTGATGCGGGGGAGGGCGAGCCGGCCGCCCGCCGCGGCGTGGGTCACGATGTGCACGTCGATATCGCCCGAGCGGCGGATGACCTCGGCGCCGATGCCCGGCCCGGTGAGCGCGGCGGCGAGGCGGCCGCGACGACTGACCCCGATCACGAGCTGCGTGGCGTCGGCACCCTGGGCGAACTCCACCAGCGTCGCGGGGATGTCGTCGCCGACCACCTGATGGTAGCTCCCGCCGAGCGACTCGACGAGGGAGCGCTGCGCGGCCAGGGCGCCGGGGGTCTCGTCGCGCAGCCCGTCCTGGGCGGTCACGTGCACGGCGAGCAGCTCCCCGCCGGCGGACCGGGCGGCGATGCGGGCCCCGCGGCGCAGCAGCGTCTCGCCCTCCGGGCCGCCGGTGAGGGCGACGACCACCCGCTCGCGTGCCTGCCACGCTCCGGCGATGCCCTGTTCGGCGCGATAGCTGCGGAGCGCGCTGTCGACCTCGTCGGCGAGCCACAGCAGCGCGAGCTCCCGCAGCGCGGTGAGGTTGCCGAGGCGGAAGTAGTGCGAGAGCGCGGCGTCGATGCGCTCCGCGGGGTAGACGAGGCCCGCGGCGAGGCGGTCGCGGAGCGTCTGCGGCGCGAGGTCGACGACCTCGATCTCATCGGCGGCGCGGACCACCGCGTCCGGGATGGTCTCGCGCTGGGCGATCCCGGTGATCTTCTCCACGACCGCGTTCAGCGACTCGATGTGCTGCACGTTCACGGTGGTGACGACGTCGATCCCTGCGTCCAGCAGCTCCTCGACGTCCTGCCAGCGCTTGGGGTTCCGCGAGCCGGGGGCGTTCGTGTGCGCGAACTCGTCCACGAGCGCGATCTCCGGGCCGAGGGCGAGCACCGCGTCGAGGTCGAGCTCGGAGAGGACGACCCCGCGGTGGGCGTCCTCCCGGCGCGGCACCTCGGGCAGCCCGGAGGTGAGGGCGGCCGTGGCCGCACGGCCATGGGTCTCGACGATCGCGATGACGACGTCGCGACCCTCGTCACGGAGCCTCCGGCCCTCGGCGAGCATCTCGAAGGTCTTCCCGACGCCCGGCGCGGCGCCGAGGAGGACGCGCAGTCGCCCGCGGCGGTTCCGGTCCGTCGCGGGGCGCAGCGGCCGCTCTGCGCTCATGCACCCTCCCGGTCGTCGAGTGCGAGATTCAGCTCCGCGACGTTGATGCGCTCCTCGCCGAGGAACCCCAGGTCCCGCCCTTGAATCCTAGACTCCACCAGCGCCCGGACGTCGTCCTCCGGCAGGTCGCGGGCGGCGGCCACCCGCGGCACCTGGAGCAGGGCGTACGCGACGCTGATGTGCGGGTCGAGTCCGGAGCCGGACGCGGTCACGGCATCCGCGGGCACCGCGGACGGATCGACCCCCTCCCTCGCGGCGATCTCGGCCTTCCGCGCGGCGATCTCGGCGACGAGGTCGGGATTCTCCGGCCCGAGGTTGCTGCCGCCCGACCAGGCCCCGTCGTACCCGTCGCCGGCCGCCGAGGGGCGGGACTGGAAGTACTCCGGCAGGGCCTCGCCCTCGGCATCCGTGAAGGACTGGCCGATGAGCGCGCTGCCCCGGCCGCCGGGGAGCATCGAGCCGTTCGCCTGTGCGGGGAGGAGGAGCTGGCCGATGCCGGTGACGAGCAGCGTGTACCCGACGCCGAGGACGAGGGTGAGGACGAGCATCGCGCGGACGGCGACACCGGCGGTGCGCATCGTGGTGCGGGTGGTGGACGACATGGCGTTCCTTTCGAGCCCGGTCAGAAGCCGGGGAGGAGGCTGACGAGGAGGTCGATGAGCTTGATGCCCACGAACGGGGCGATGACCCCGCCGAGGCCGTAGACGAGCAGGTTGCGCTGCAGGATCTGGGAGGCGCTCGCCGGCCGGTAGGTCACGCCACGGAGCGCGAGCGGGATGAGGAACACGATCACGATGGCGTTGAAGATGATCGCGCTCGTGACCGCCGAGGCCGGCGAGTGCAGCTGCATGATGTTCAGCGCCGCGAGTCCGGGGAACACGCCCATGAACATCGCCGGGATGATCGCGAAGTACTTCGCGATGTCGTTCGCGAGCGAGAACGTCGTCAGCGCGCCGCGGGTGATGAGCAGCTGCTTGCCGATGCGGACGATGTCGATGAGCTTGGTCGGGTCGGAATCGAGGTCGACCATGTTGCCCGCCTCCTTGGCCGCCGAGGTGCCCGTGTTCATCGCGACGCCGACGTCGGCCTGGGCGAGTGCCGGGGCGTCGTTCGTGCCGTCCCCGGTCATCGCGACGAGGCGCCCGCCCTCCTGCTCGCGGCGGATGAGGTCGAGCTTGTCCTCAGGGGTGGCCTCGGCGAGGTAGTCGTCGACGCCGGCCTCGGCCGCGATGGCCTTCGCGGTGAGCGGGTTGTCTCCGGTGATCATGACCGTGCGGATGCCCATGCCGCGCAGTTCGTCGAACCGCTCTCGGAGGCCGTCCTTGACGATGTCCTTGAGGTGCACGACCCCGAGGATCCGATGGGTCCCTGAGCTTGTCGAAGGGCCTGAGTCCGGCTGGGTCCCTGAGCCTGTCGAAGGGCCTGAGCCGGACTGGGTCCCTGAGCTTGTCGAAGGGCCCTGCACCGCCACGACGAGGGGCGTGCCGCCGCCCGAGGCGACGTCGTCGGTGAGGGTCGTGAGCTCGTCATCGGGGGTCTGCCCCAGCCAGGCCGCCACGGCCGAGGCCGCGCCCTTGCGGATCTGCGTGCCGTCGGCGAGGTCGAGACCGCTCATGCGCGTCTGCGCCGTGAACGGGACGACGACGGCGTCCGCCGGGGCCTGGACCCGGATCCCGCGGGCGGCGGCGAGCTCGACGATCGATGCGCCCTCCGGCGTCGGATCGGCGAGGGAGGAGAGGGCAGCCGTGCGCAGCAGCTCCGCGGCGTCCACCCCGGTGAGCGGCAGCACGGCGTGGGCGCGGCGGTTGCCGTGGGTGATGGTGCCGGTCTTGTCGAGGAGCAGCGTGGTCACGTCGCCCGCGGCCTCCACCGCCCGCCCCGACATCGCCAGCACGTTCCGCTGCACGAGCCGGTCCATGCCCGCGATGCCGATGGCGGAGAGGAGCGCGCCGATCGTGGTCGGGATGAGGCAGACGAGCAGGGCGATGAGGACGGGGATGCTCACCGGCGACGCCGCGTACGAGGCGATCGGGTTCAGCGCGAGGACCACGACGACGAACACGATCGACAGGCTCGCGAGGAGGATGTTCAGGGCGATCTCGTTCGGGGTGCGCTGTCGGCTCGCCCCTTCGACGAGGGCGATCATGCGGTCGACGAACGTCTCGCCGGGCTTCGACGTGATGCGCACGACGATCCGGTCCGACAGCACCCGGGTGCCGCCGGTGACGGCACTGCGGTCGCCGCCGGACTCGCGGACGACGGGGGCGCTCTCACCGGTGATGGCTGACTCGTCGACCGTCGCGATGCCCGCGACGATGTCGCCGTCGCCCGGGATGAGCTCGCCCGCGGTGACGATCACGAGGTCGTCGCGCTGCAGCTCCGCCGACGACACCGTCTCCGTCGGCGCTTCGGCAAGCTCAGCGACCCACTCCGCGCCCCCCTGGGTCCCCGAGCCGAGGCCTTGGGTCCCTGAGCCGAGGCCCCGGGTCGCTGAGCCGAGGCCCCGGGTCCCCGAGCCGAGGCCTTGGGTCCCTGAGCTTGTCGAAGGGCCCACCACCCGCCGCGCCATCGTCTGGGTGCGGGTGTTCCGCAGGCTCGCGGCCTGGGCCTTGCCCCGCCCCTCGGCGACCGACTCCGCGACGTTCGCGAAGAACACGGTCAGCCAGAGCCAGATCGCGATGCCCCAGGTGAACGCGGCCGGGACGGGGGTGCCGCCGGAGGGGGCGGGCCCGCCGAGGAAGGGCTCCGCGATCGCGAGGACGGTCGTGAACGCGGCGCCGACCCACACGAGGAGCATCACGGGGTTGCGCACGAGCGTCGCGGGGTTGAGCTTCCGGAGCGCGCCGGGGAGCGCCTGAGCGAGCTGGGCGCCGCCGAAGGAGCGCGGCGGGCGGGCCGCGACGGCGGGGGCGTCCTGCTGTTCGGGAGGGGTGGTCAGGAGGGTCATGGTCAGAGTCCTTCGGCGAGCGGTCCCAGTGCGAGCACGGGGAAGTAGGTGAGGGCCGTCACGACGACGGTCACGGTGAGGAGCAGGCCGACGAACTGCGGCCGGTGAGTGGGGAGCGTGCCGGTCGTGGCCGGCACCCGCTCCTGTGCGGCGAACGATCCCGCGAGGGCCAGCACGAGCACGATCGGGAGGAAGCGCCCGAGCAGCATCGCGGCGCCCAGGGCGGTGTTGAACCACGGGGTGTTCGCGGTGAGGCCGGCGAACGCGGAGCCGTTGTTGTTCGCGGCGGAGGTGAACGCATAGAGCACCTCGCTCATGCCGTGCACGCCCGGGTTGAGGATGCTCGTGGACTCCACGTCCTCCCGGATGCCAGGGATCGCGAAGCTCAGGGCCGTGCCGCCGAGGACGAGCACCGGGACCACGAGGATGTAGAGGCTCGCGAGGGTCATCTCCCGCGGTCCGATGCGCTTCCCGAGCCACTCCGGGGTGCGGCCGACGAGCAGCCCGCCGACGAAGACCGCGACGATCGCGAGCACGAGCATCCCGTACAGACCGGAGCCGACGCCGCCCGGAGCGACCTCGCCGAGCATCATGTTCAGCATCGGCATCATGCCGCCGAGCGCGGTGTACGAGTCGTGCATCGAGTTCACCGCCCCGGTCGAGGTGAGGGTGCTCGCGCTGCCGAAGAGGGTCGAGCCGAGGATGCCGAAGCGCTGCTCCTTGCCCTCCATCGCGGCCCCGGCGAGTTCGGGCGCGGCCCCGCGTCCCGCCAGTTCCAGGGCCGAGAGTGCGGCGAGCGAGGCGAGGAACAGGGTGCCCATGACCGCGACGATCGCGTACCCCTGGCGGTGGTCGCCGACCAGTCGGCCGAACGTGCGGGGGAGGGCGAACGGGATCACCAGGATCAGCAGCACCTCGAGGAGGTTGGTCCACCCGGTCGGGTTCTCGAAGGGGTGGGCGGAGTTGGCGTTGAAGAAGCCGCCGCCGTTGGTGCCGAGCAGCTTGATGGCCTCCTGCGACGCGACCGGACCGCCGGGGATCGTCTGCGTGCCGCCGGAGACCGTGGCGACGTCGGTGAAGCCGTTCACGTTCTGGATCACGCCGCCCGCGAGCAGGGCCACCGCGCCGATCAGGGCGAGCGGGAGCAGCAGCCGCCCCAGGCCACGGGTGAGGTCGACCCAGAAGTTGCCGATCGTCGCGGAGCCACGGCGCGCGAGACCGCGGATCAGGGCGATGGCGATGGTGAGGCCGACGGCGGCGGAGACGAAGTTCTGCACCGTGAGGCCCGCGAGCTGCACCGTGTAGCCCATGGTCTGCTCGGGCGAGTACGACTGCCAGTTGGTGTTCGCGACGAAGGACGCGGCGGTGTTGAACGCGAGTCCCTCCGGCACGGCGGGCAGGCCGAGCGACGCGGGGAGGAAGGCCTGGAGCCGCTGCAGCCCGTAGACGAGCAGGAGGCCGACGAGCGAGAACAGCAGCACGCTGCGGGCGTAGGCGCGCCAGGTCTGCTCGGAGCGGGGGTCGACGCCGATCACCCGGTAGAGCCCGCGCTCGATGCGCAGGTCGCGTCCGGAGGTGTAGACGTGCGCGATGTAGTCGCCGAGGGGGCGGTAGAGGAGCACGAGCACGACCACGACGGCCGTGATCTGGAGGACGCCGTACAGGACCGTCGCGTCCATCAGAAGCGCTCCGGGGCGACGAGCGCCACGACCAGGTAGACGACCGCGGCGACGGCGAGGACCGCGGCGAGGATCTCGAAGACGATCATGCGCGGTCCACCGCCTTGGCGATGAGGGACACGAGGGCGAACAGCGCCAGGGTCAGCGCGAGGTAGATGATGTCGAGCACGTCCTCGATCCAACTGCGCCGCCCCGCCGCATCCCTCGATCCTCACGTTTCCCCTACGCCCGTCCCCCGGATGCATGCGGGTTGCTCACGGGGACGGCCTTCGAATCGCGCACCTGGTCCCAAACCCGCCGCCGATGCAGCCAGGTGCGCGATTCGAAAGGGGGCGCCGGCCCTATGCTCACGAGGTGGGGATCAGAAGGATGCGGATCGGGACGGGGACGGGGATCGTCGCCGGGCTCGTGGTGGCCGCGCTCGGGTGCGTGCTCACGGGGTTCCTGCCGCGCACGGACGCCGGTGCGCTCGGGGAACGGATCGCGCCCGTGCTGGGGTTCGTCGTCGCGATCACGATCGTCGCCGAGCTCGCCCGTGACGCGGCGGTGTTCGACATCGTCTCGCAGCGCCTCGCGCGCTGGGGTCGCGGCCGCGTGGTGGTGCTGTGGGCGCTGGTGGTCGTGCTCGCCGTGGTGAGCACCGTGTTCCTCTCGCTCGACACGACCGCCGTGATCGTCACACCGGTCGTCGTCGTGCTGGCGCAGAGCATCGGCGTCTCCCCGCTGCCGTTCGCCCTGGCCACCGTCTGGCTCGCCAACACCGCGTCCCTCGCGCTCCCGGTCTCGAACCTCACGAACCTGCTCGCCGCGCCCGCGATGGGGGAAGGCCCCGGGGCGTTCATCGCGCTGAGCTGGGCGCCCACGCTCGTGGGGATCCTGGTGCCGGTCGCGATCCTCACCGTCCTGCAGCGGCGCACGGTCTTCGGCACGTATGAGATGCCCGAGCCCCGACGCCCCGCCGACCCGACGCTGTTCTGGAGCGCCACCGGCGTCCTCGTCGTGCTGATGCCGCTGCTCGCGCTCACCCACGACGTGTGGATCCCCGCTACGGTCGCGGCTCTCGCGTTGATCGCGCTGTTCGCCGTCCGTCGTCGCCACGCCCTGCGATTGTCCCTCGTCCCGTGGCAGGCGCTCGCGCTCGCCGCGTCGCTGTTCGTCCTGGTCGAGTCCGCGCACGCGCAGGGGCTGCTCGACTTCCTGACCTCACCGACCGCGAGGGGCGACTCTCTCGGCGACCTGTTCCGGCTCGCGGCGCTGGGAGCCGTGAGCGCGAACGCGATCAACAACCTCCCGGCCTACCTCGTGCTCGAACCCGCGGCAGGGGACCCGGTCGCCTTGATGGCCCTGCTGATCGGTGTGAACCTCGGTCCGCTCATCACGCCGTGGGCCTCGCTGGCGACGCTCCTCTGGCACCATCGCGTGACGGCGCTCGGGGTCGAGATCCGCTGGGGCCGCTTCGCGCTCTGGGGGGCCGTCGCCGCGGTGCCCACCGTCGTCCTGGCCACGCTCGTCCTCTGACCCCGTTTCGAATCGCGCGCTTTGCTGCAAATCCGCCCGAGATGGAGCAAAGTGCGCGATTCGAACGGGGGTCAGACGCGACGCATCTCGGCGGCCAGGGCGGGGTGGACGGCGTCGAACCGGGCGGCGATGCGCTCGCGCACCTCAGGGGCCTTGTTCTGGCTGAGCTTGGCACGCGCATCGAACCGGGTGACCCGGAGCCGCAGGCCCACCGTGCCCTTCGCGGCTCGTCGGGTGCCCGCCTCGTCCTCCACGAGGCTCCGCCCGTGCGGCTGCCCACCCTCGAAGTGGTCGGTGAGCCGGGTGAGCATGGCGTAGTTCTCCTCCGCGGTGAGGATCTCGGGGGTGCCGGAGAGGTGCGCGGTGACATGGTTCCAGGTCGGCACGAGGTCCCCCGGCGCATAGAGGCTCGAGGACACGTAGTCGTGCGGCCCCTGGATGATCACCAGGATCTCGTGTCGACCGAGTTCGTGGAGCTCGTCGTCCGGACGCCCGAAGTGGCTCACGAGCACGATGTCGTCCTCGTCCTCCTCGAGCAGCACCGGGTAGTGCGAGGCGACGAGGCCGCCGGAGGCCGGTGAGACGAACGTCGCCCACGGGTGGGCGCGGATGAGGCGCTTCACCTCGTCGGGGTCGGTCATGAGGTAACGGGGGGTGTGACGCACGGCGCCTCCTGTCGGGTGGGGGTGGGGGTGGGACGAGAGCTGCGGGTGCGGACGGCGAGTCCGGCGCACAGGACGACGGCGAGCCCGCCGAGCACCGTGGCCCCACCGACGTCCTCATGGAAGAGGAAGGCGGCCCAGGTGATGCCCATGACGGGCTGGACGAGCTGGATCTGACTCACCTGCGCCATCGGGCCGATGGCGAGGCCGCGGTACCAGGCGAAGAATCCGAGGAACATGCTGACCGCGGCCAGGTAGGCGAACGCGAGCCACGCGGTCGGGGTGGCGATGGGCGGGGCGGCGACCCCGGCGGCCACGGCCACCGCGAGCATCACGGGGGCGGCGAGCACAAGCGCCCACGAGATCGTCTGCCAGGCGCCGAGCTCGCGGGCGAGCAGGCCGCCCTCCGCGTAGCCGACCGCCGCCGCGATGACGGCGCCGAACAGCTGGAGGTCGGCGGGGCGAAGGGCGCCGGGGGTGCCGTTCTGCAGGGTCGCGAAGACGAGGGCCGCCGCGGACCCGAGGAGCGCGAAGACCCAGAACGAGGCGGACGGGCGCTCGCGGGTGCGCAGCACGACGGCCACGGCGGTCGCGGCGGGGAGGAGGCCGATCACGACCGCCCCGTGGCTCGCCGGCGTCGTGGTCATCGCGAACGAGGTCAACAGCGGGAAGCCCGCGACCACGCCGAGGGCGACGATCGCGAGTCGTGCCCACTGGACCGGGCTCGGCGGCTGCTGACGGGTGGCGAGGAGGACGAGAGCGGCGAGCACGGCGGCGACGACCGCGCGCGCGGAGCCGATGAACAGCGGCGAGAGTCCGCCGCCGAGGGCGATCCGCGTGAACGGGAGCGTGAACGAGAAGGCGACGACGCCCAGCAGCCCCCAACCGGGACCGGCGGCGCGGGATAGCAGTGTTCCGTTCGGACGGATAACGCTACTGTGTTCTTTCATGAGTCAGGATAGCACCGCGCGGATCGTGGCTGGCCTGCGGGCGTGGATCGCCACGGCCGCTCCCGGGGCCCGCCTCCCCTCGAACCGCGCGCTGACGGCGGAGTACGCCGCGAGCCCCGTGACCGTGCAGAAGGCGGTGCAGCAGCTCGTCCGCCTCGGGCTCGTCGACGCGCGACCCGGCGTCGGTACCTTCGTCCGCGCGGCGCGCACGGTCCTGCCGGCGGACTACGGCTGGCAGTCCGGAGCCCTGGGGGCGGCCGCCGTGCGCCTGGACGGTCTCTCCTCGGCGCAGCGCCCGACCTCGCCGGACGCGATCGGGTTGCACTCCGGGTATCCGGCTCCGGATCTCCTCCCCGAGCGGCTCGTCCGGCAGGCCCTCGTTCGCGCCTCCCGGACGCCGTCCGCTCTCACCCGCTCGCCCGCGGCCGGCGAGCCGGGGCTGCAGGAGTGGTTCGCGGCGGAGCTGGCCGCGGCGGCCCCGGCGGGGATCACGGTGCCGACCGCCCGCGACGCCGTCGTCATCTCCGGGAGCCAGAGCGGACTGAGCTCGATCTTCCGGGCGGTCGTCGGCGTCGGCCGGCCGCTGCTCATCGAGTCGCCGACCTACTGGGGCGCCCTGCTCGCGGCGGAGCAGGCGGGGGTCGTGCTCGTTCCCGTCCCCTCCGGCCCGCAGGGCCCGGATCCGGACGCGGTCGACAGGGCGCTCGCCGAGACCGGAGCCCGGGCGTTCTACGCGCAGCCCACGTTCGCGAACCCCACCGGAGCGCAGTGGCCGGCGGCGACCGGTGAGGCCGTGCTCGACGCGGTCCGTCGCCACGGAGCCTTCCTCATCGAGGACGACTGGGCGCACGACCTCGGCATCGACGCCGACCCCCGCCCCGTGGCCGCCTTCGACCACGACGGCCATGTGGTGTACCTGCGCTCGCTGACGAAGAGCGTGTCGCCGTCCCTGCGGGTGGCGGCGGTGATCGCCCGCGGTCCGGCCAGGGATCGCATCCTCGCCGATCGCGCGGCGGAGTCGATGTACGTCAGCGGCCTCCTGCAGGCCGCCGCTCTCGACGTGGTGACGCAGCCCGCCTGGCGCACACACCTCCGCGGCTTCCGGGAGCAGCTGCGCTCGCGGCGCGACCTCCTGCTGTCGTGCCTGGCCACCCAGGCGCCGACCGCGCTGGTCGAGGCCGTGCCGGTCGGCGGACTGAACCTCTGGCTGCGGCTGCCCGACGGCACCGACGCCGCAGCCGTCGTCCGGGAGTGCGCGGCGCGCGGCCTCGTCATCGCGCCGGGGAGCGAGTGGTTCCCCGCGGAGCCCTCCGGCTCCTACGTGCGGCTCAACTACGCGAGCGCCGACCCGTCCCGCTTCCCCGAGGCCGCGACGATCCTCGGTGCGGTCCTCGCCGGAACCTGACCGCCGCCATCAGGACTCGGACGGCGGCCCGGCGGGGCGGTGCGCCCGGCGTCCGGCCACGACGACCGGCCGCCCCGCCCGCTCCTGACCGGGCAGCGGACGGGAGCGCCGGCCGTAGATGAGTTCGGACGAGTCGAGCAGCCACGGCACCAGGGTGATGGACACCCCGTGCACGAGCATGAGCTGGTTCGCGAGGCGGCGGGCGCGCCGGTTGTGCAGGAAGTTCTCCCACCAGTGCCCCACGATGTACTGCGGCAGGTAGACCGTGACGACGGAGGAGCCGTGCTTCTCGCGGTACTGCCGGATGAACTGCGTCACGGGCTGCGCGAACGAGCGGTACGGCGACTCGACGATCACGAGCGGCACCGGCACGAGGTGGTCGGTCCACTCCTGCTGCAGGCGCGCGGCGTCGTCCTGCGACACGGCCACGTGCACGGCGAGGGTCTTGTCGTGCTTGGCGGCGATCGCGTAGTCGATGGCCTTCATGACCGGCTTCTGCAGGTGGTTCACGAGGACGATGGCGACGTCGCCGGAGGCGCCGAAGCGGGTGGTGTCGTCGATGGCGATCTCGTGCTCGACGTCCCGGTAGTAGCGCTTGACGCCGATCATGAGGAACGCGAGCACCGGGATGGCGAAGAACACGAGGTAGGCGCCGTGCGTGAACTTCGTGATCGTCACGATCACGAGCACGAGGACGGTCAGCGTCGCCCCGGCGGAGTTGATGAGCAGCCCCACGCGTGCAGAACGCCGGTCGGCGGCGCCGTCGCCGTTCGGCGGGGCGGGTGTCCGGAGCAGCCGTCGCCAGTGCCGCACCATGCCGATCTGGCCGAGGGAGAAGGAGACGAAGACGCCGATGATGTAGAGCTGGATCAGCGTCGTCAACCGGGCCTGGAACACCACGAGCACGGCGATCGCGGCGATCCCGAGGAGGATCATGCCGTTGGAGAACACGAGCCGGTCGCCGCGGGTGTTCAGCGACTTCGGGGCGTAGCCGTCGCGGGCGAGCACGGCGCCGAGCAGGGGGAAGCCGTTGAAGGCGGTGTTCGCCGCGAGCAGCAGCACGCAGGCCGTGGCCGCCTGCACGATGAAGAACGGGATGCTGCCGCCGCCGAACGTCGCCGCGGCGATCTGCGCCATGAGGCTCGGCTGCGGGTTCGTGCAGTCGAACCCGATGAGGTCGCAGGGGTTCTCGGCGTAGTGCACGCCGGCGATGAGGGCGAGGGCGGTGAGTCCGGAGAACAGGCAGATCGCGATGGTCCCCATGAGCACGAGGGTCGACTGGGCGTTGCGCACCTTCGGGGCCCGGAACGCCGGGACGCCGTTCGACACGGCCTCGACTCCGGTCAACGCGGAGCAGCCGCTGGAGAACGCCCGGAGGATGAGCAGCAGCACGGCCGCCTGGCTGAGGCTCTCGGCCTGCACGGCGAACTCCGCGCTGGACGCGATCGGGGCGTCGCCGAGCGCCGTCCGGACGAGCCCGGTGACGATCATGACGCCGACCGAGCCGATGAACACGTACGTGGGGATCGCGAACACGAGCGACGCCTCCCGCACGCCGCGGAGGTTCACGATGATGATGAGCACGACGAAGCCGACCGCGAGCTCCACGCGGAGCGGGTCGAGCGCCGGCACCGCCGAGATGATGTTGTCCACCCCCGACGCGACCGACACGGCCACCGTGAGCACGTAGTCGACGAGGAGGGCCGCGGCCACGATCACCCCGGGGACCTCGCCGAGGTTCTTCGACGCGACCTCGTAGTCGCCGCCGCCGGAGGGGTACGCCTTGATGAGCTGCCGGTAGCTGAGCACCACCACGAGAAGCAGCACGACGACGGCCGCGGCGACGAGCGGGGTGAACGACAGGAACGTGAGGCCGCCGATGAGCAGGATCATCAAGAGCTCCTGCGGGGCGTAGGCCACCGAGCTCAGCGCGTCCGAGGCGAAGATCGGCAGCGCCATGCGCTTGGGCAGGAGCTGCTCGTCGACCTGGGCGCTCGTCAGCGGGTCGCCGAGCAGGATGCGCTTGGCGCGCGGCGGCGCGTCCGGGGTCGGCCTCGTTTGTTCTGACACGTCCGGCGACACTACGCCGACCGGAGGCGCCCTCACGCGATCCTCACGGAATCCCTACGGCCCGGTGGCGCTCCCTCACGGAATCCTCACGGCCTCCCGGTATCCTTGCGTCGGTGGGGGATCAGGTGGTTCTGGGGGTCATCGCCGTGGCGATCGGCTTGGCCGCGGGCGTCGTCCTCTTCGTGCCCTTCGTCGCGATCAGCTACCGCCGCCGCGGACGCCTCTCGCTCGGCCGCACGCTGCTCTGGCTCGCGGCGCTCGTCTACTTCTGGGCCATCTGGACGTACACGCTGCTGCCGCTGCCCGACCCGGACGCCATCCGGTGCGTGGGGGCGATCACCGACCCGATGTCCGTGGTGCGCGACGTGCAGAAGGCGTTCGCGGCGCCGGGCAACCCGCTGCGCCAGCCCGCCCTGCTCCAGCTCGTGTTCAACGTGCTGCTGTTCGTCCCGCTCGGGGCGTTCCTCCGCGTGCTGGGCGGTCGCGGCCTGCCGACCGCGCTCCTCGCCGGCTTCGGGCTCTCGCTGCTCGTGGAGACCACGCAGCTCACCGGGGTCTGGGGTCTGTACCCGTGCGCCTACCGCTTCTTCGACGTCGGTGACCTGATGACGAACACGACCGGAGCCGTGCTCGGCTCGGTGCTCGCGCTCGTCGTGCCCCGCTCGCTGCGCGGCCTGCAGGCCCGGGCGGATGCCGACGAGCCGCGCCCTGTCACCCGTGGTCGCCGCGCGCTGGCGATGCTGTGCGACGGACTCGCGAACGGCTTCGTCGTGCTCGCCGGGGGCGTCGCGGTGCAGCTCTGGCTCGAGTACGTCGTGCAGGACCGTCAGGCCGTGCTCGACGGCACCCTCGCCGGCACGGTGAGCACGGCGGCCGCCTGTGCGCTGTGGCTCGTGGTCATCCTCGTCACCGGCCGCTCGGTGGGAGACCTCGCCGTGCAGCTGCGCTACACCGGGTCGCGGCTGCCGGCGGCGCTCGCCCGGCTGCTGCGCTGGGCGGGTGGCATCGGCGGACTCACGGCTCTCGGGATGCTCGGCGGGGTGTTCGACGCGCTCTCCTCGGTGCTGATCCTCGTCGCGATCGTGCTGCTGTTCACCACCCGCCAGGGGCGCGGCCTCCCCGGTCTCCTCTCCGGCCAGCACCTCGAGGACGCCCGCGTCGCGCTCTCGAATCCACAGGGGTTTCCGATCACGGATCGATAACGTCGTCCTCATGAGCGTGATCCCCGTCGACGAGCACCTGATCTCCGAGGCGAAGGAGCTCCGCGACCAGCTGCAGCGCTTCCTCCGCGAGTACGAGTTCGGGATGCGCGAGGTGGAGACGAAGATCTCGATCCTCCGCGACGAGTTCACCCACGATCACGCGTACAACCCCATCGAGCACGTGAAGAGCCGGCTGAAGTCGCCGGACAGCATCGTCGAGAAGATCGCCCGGAAGGGCATCGACGACCCGGACTTCGACCGCATCCGTGCCGAGATCACCGACATCGCCGGAGTGCGCGTGACCTGCAGCTTCGTCGCCGACGTCTACCGGCTGTTCGATCTGCTGACCGCGCAGGACGACGTGACCGTCCGCACGGTGAAGGACTACATCGCGAACCCGAAGCCGAACGGGTACAAGAGCCTGCACGCCATCATCGAGGTCCCCGTCTTCCTCTCGACGGGCGCGCTGTCCGTGCCGGTCGAGGTGCAGTTCCGCACCATCGCGATGGACTTCTGGGCGAGCCTGGAGCACAAGATCTACTACAAGTTCTCCAACCAGGTGCCCGCGCACCTCGTCGACAGCCTCAGCGACGCCGCCGACGCCGCTGCCGAACTCGACACCCGCATGGAGCGGCTGCACCGCGAGGCCCATGGCGTGCCGCAGCGGCAGCTCGCGCCGCCGCCTCCGCCCGCGCCGGGGATCGTCGAGGTCTGAGCACCCCGAACCGGGTCAGGCCAGGAACTCGCGGGCTGCGGCGGACATCGCCGTGACCCCGACCTCGATCGTCGGATGGATCTCCGGCGCGAAGAACGGCGAGTGGTTCGTGGGGATGTCCTTCTCCACGGTGCCCGCCGCGACGGCCTCGGCGAACCGGGCGGGGTCGACGCCGCCCCAGAACCAGAACACGAGCGGCACCTCGGCGTCGCGGGCGAACCAGGAGACGTCCTCGCTGCCGGTGAACATGCCGGGGTCGACGACGGCCGAATCGCCGAGCGCCCGACGCAGCGCCGACGAGACCCGCGCCGTCGCCTCCTCGTCGTTGATCGTGGCGGGGAGCGTGTGCTGGGTGTGGATCTCCGGCTCGCGCTCTGCGCCGGAGGCCATCGCCTCGGCGCGCACGATCCGCTCGACGCTCGCCAGCACCTTCTCCCGCACGTCCTCATTCGGGTAGCGGAGGCTGAGCTCGAGCTTCGCCTCGGCCGGGATGATGTTGTTCTTGAGTCCGGCGTGGATCGAGCCGACCGTCACCACGGCCACGCCCTGCGGGTCGATCTCGCGCGAGGTGATCGTCTGCAGGCGCATCACGGTCGCGGCCGCCATCACGACCGGGTCGATCGTGGCGTGCGGGCGGGAGCCGTGGCCGCCGCGGCCGTGCAGGGTGACGGTGAGGCCGTCCGACGCGGCCATCTGGGTGCCGCTGCGCACGCCGATGATCCCGGCGGGGAGCGGGGTGACGTGCTGACCGAGCACCACGTCGGGCTTCGGATAGCGGTCGAGCAGACCGTCGTCGAGCATCGCCCTGGCCCCCGCGCCGTACTCCTCGGCAGGCTGGATGAGCACGACGAGAGTGCCCGACCACTCCGCGCGGGTCGCGACGAGCTTCTCCACCGCGCCGATCATGGCGGTGACGTGCATGTCGTGACCGCAGGCGTGCATGACGGGAACAGTCGTGCCTGCGGGGTCGACGCCTCTCGCGGTGCTCGCATATGCGAGGCCCGTCTGCTCCTCGACCGGGAGCGCGTCCATATCGGCGCGCACCCACACCACCGGCCGCGGGAACTCCTCATCCTGGGTCTCTGAGCCTGTCGAAGGGTTGCGGAGAACCCCGACCACGCCGGTCACCCCGACGCCTTCTTCGACCTCGAGGCCCAGGTCGCGCAGGTGCTGGGCGGCGATGCCCGCGGTCCTGGTCTCCTGGAACGACAGCTCGGGGTGCTGGTGCAGGTCGATGTAGAGCGCTTCGAGGTCGATCGTCATGGCCAGAGCCTAGCCGGGTGTGCGCCGAGACCCCGGCGTTCCGCCGAGACCCCCGCTTCGCCGCGCCGGGAAGGCGGGGTCTCGACGGGAACGTGGGGTCTCGGCAGGGTCAGTGCACGTAGGTCGGCAGTTCGGGTCCGGGACGCAGCACCGCGTTCACGATCGCCTGGATCGCGAACTCGCTCGTCTCGCCGAGTCCGATCACCTCGGGATGCAGGAGCCACTGGAGCTGCAGGCCGTCCATCACGGCGAGGATGGCGGCCGAAGCGGCGGCGATGGTCGCGGGTTCGGTCACACCCTCCTGGGCGCAGAGTTCCCCGAACGCCGCCGTCACCTCCCGGCGCAGGGTCGTATAGCGCTCCTCGAAGTATTCGCGACCGGGGTGGTCGTCGGTCACCGACTCGGAGGAGAGCACCGTGTAGGCCTGCACGATGCCCGGCCGCTTCTCGTTGGCGAACGCCGTGCGGACGAGGTGGAGGAACAGCTCCGGTCCGTCGGGGATGTGCTTCTCGGCGAGGTCGGCGACGTCAGCCTGATCGCGGTAGGCGAGCACCTCGAGGAGGAGCTTCTGCTTCGAGCCGAAGTGATGCAGCACGCCCGCATGGGTGATGCCGACCTGCTCGGCGACGTCGGCGAGTGTGCCGTTCGTGGAGCCCTTGTTGCCGAAGATCTCCACGGCCGCCTTGAGGATCTGCTCGCGCTTCTCCCGCGTCGCCGGGCGCACCCGCACCGCGTGCACGTCGTCCGTCATGAGCCCACCTCCCCTCATCCCGCTCTGCTTGCCAACCAACTTACTCCTCGGTAACCTCTCCACAGCTTACTTTCTCGACAGTAAGCAAAAGCGGCGGCCGGTGGTGATCCCTCGGCCGCGACGCCGCACAAGGACCCGTGCCCAAGGAGAAGCAATGAAGCTCACGAAAACCCTGATCGCCGCCAGCGCGGTCGCCGTCCTCGGCGTCTCGGCGCTCGCCGGATGCTCGGCGGGCGGTGGTTCCGGCGACGGCGCCGGTTCCGCCTCCCTCACCATCGCGAAGCCCGACGGCGCGATCAGCACCGAGTCGAACAACCCGTTCGTCGGCGACTCCGCGGCGTCGAAGTACGGCTACGCCAAGGTGGTGTTCGAGACTCTGGCCCTGGTGAACCAGACGGGTGACCGCGGTGTGACGCCGTGGCTCGCCGAGAGCCTCGAGTGGAACGACGACTACACGCAGCTCACCGTCGTCCCCCGCGCGGACGTGACCTGGAGCGACGGCGAGCCGTTCACGGCCGACGACATCGTCTTCTCCTTCGAGACCGCCTCGATCCCCGCCCTCGACACCGCCGGCCTCAAGTTCGAGGGTGCCGAGGTCGACGGCGACAAGGTCGTGCTGAGCTTCGGTGACTCCAAGTACGTGAACCAGGCCCGCGTGCTGCACGTGCCGATCGTCCCCAAGCACATCTGGGAGAACTTCGACGACCCGGCCACCGACCCCGTCAAGGGCGACGACCTCGTCGGCACCGGCCCCTACGCGATGGCGAACTGGTCGACCGAGTCGGTCACGCTCGACGCACGCGACGACTACTGGGGCGGCGACCTCGCCGTGCCGGAGCTGCACTACGTCTCGTACGGCGACAACACCGCCCTCACCACGGCCCTCGCGAACGGCGACGCCGACTGGGCGCAGGCGTTCATCCCGCAGATCGAGGAGCAGTTCCTCTCGGCCGACCCCGAGCACAACAAGTTCCTCGCCTCCCCGACCACCGGCTCCGCCACGCTGTTCATGAACCTGCAGCAGAAGCCGTTCGACGACCCCGCCTTCCGTCAGGCGCTCGCCTGGGTGATCGACCGCGACGCCTATGTCGACATCGCGCGCGAGGGTGCTAGCGAGCCGGTCTGGTCGGTCACGGGGCTGTCGTCGATTCTCGAAGACGAGATCCAGCCGGAGTTCCAGGGCGTCGACTACACGGTCGACGCCGAGAAGGCGCGTGATCTGCTGGAGACCGCCGGGTACACCTGGAAGGACGACGCCCTGATCGACCCCGACGGCACGCCCGTCTCGTTCACGCTCTCCGTCCCCTCCGGCTGGAGCGACTGGAACACGGCGCAGGAGCTCATCGCCGAGGACGTGAAGGACGGCATCGGCGCCGAGGTCAAGATCGATATGCCGGACTGGGGCGGCTGGGCCGATCCCCGCGACAACGGCACGTTCTCCGCGATCATCCACTGGCTGGAGGACAGCGGCACGGCGTACGGCCTGTACACCTCGACCATGGATCCGCGCTGGATCTCGCCCGAGGGCAAGGCCGGCTTCAACTTCGGCCGCTTCGACGACCCGGAGGCGACCGCCGCGCTGAACACCTACGCCAACGCCTCGTCCGACGAGGAGCGCACCACCGCGATCGATACGCTGCAGACGATCTTCTCGGAGCAGGTGCCGGCCATCCCGCTGGGCGCCCACCCGCTGCTGGGCGAGTTCAACACGCGAAACTACGTCGGCTGGCCGTCGGAGACCGACACCTACGCGTCCGCCGACCCGACGCAGCCGAACATCGTGCAGATCCTCACGAAGCTGAAGCCCGCCGAGTAGGACTTCGACAGGCTCAGCCACCCACGGCCGGGACTTCGACAGGCTCAGCCACCCTTCTGGGTCCCTGAGCCTGTCGAAGGGCCACCCCTCTGGGTCCCTGAGCCTGTCGAAGGGCCTCCACTTCTGGGTCCCTGAGCCTGTCGAAGGGCCCGCCCCCCACAAAGGACACCCCATGCCAGATCCCCTGCTCACCGTGCGCGACTTCTCCGTCGTGTACGACGTCGATCCGCCCGTCGAGGCGGTGAAGAACGTGACCCTCGAACTGCAGCGCGGCGAGATCCTCGGCCTCGCCGGGGAGAGCGGGTGCGGCAAGACCACGCTGGCCTACGGCGTGCAGCGCCTGCTGCGCGCTCCGGCCGTCATCACCGGCGGCAGCGTGACGTTCCACGACGCGACCGGCATCGACATCGACATCAACGCTCTGGACGTCGACGCGATGCAGCGATTCCGCTGGGACAAGGTGTCGATGGTGTTCCAGGGCGCGATGAACGCCCTCAACCCCGTGGCGACGATCGGCTCGCAGCTGGAGGACGTGTTCGAGATCCACCGCCCCGACATGAACCGCAGGCAGCGGCGTGCCGAGGCCGAGGAACTGCTCGAGATCGTCAAGGTCGGCCGTCAGCGGGTGCGCTCCTTCCCGCACGAGCTCTCCGGCGGCATGCGTCAGCGCGTCATGATCGCCATGGCCCTGGCGCTGCGTCCGCAGCTGATGGTCATGGACGAGCCGACGACCGCGCTCGACGTACTGGTGCAGCGGGAGATCCTCAAGCAGATCTCCCAGCTGCGCCACGAGTTCGGCTTCTCGGTGATCTTCATCACCCACGACCTGCCGCTCCTGCTGGAGATCAGCGACCGGATCGCGATCATGCGCGAAGGAGAGATCATCGAGCTCGATACGGCAGAGCGCATCTGGACGCAGCCGGAGCACGAGTACACGAAGACCCTGCTGTCGTCGTTCCCCCGGCTCACCGGGGAGAGAGGGGTGCTGGTGCGATGACCACCCTCGAGTTCCGCCACGTCACGAAGGCGTACAACGTCCGCGGCGCCGGGCAGATCAAAGCCCTCGACGATGTGAGCTTCACCCTGACGTCCGGCCAGACGATCGGCCTGGTCGGCCAGTCCGGCAGCGGCAAGTCCACGATCGCGAAGATCCTCACCCAGCTCGAGACCCCGACCAGCGGCGAGGTGCTGCTCGACGGCAAGCCCATCCCGCGCCGCGGCAGGGGCCTGCGGACCTACCGCCAGCAGCTGCGGATGGTGTTCCAGGACCCGTTCGCCTCGCTCAACCCGTACCACTCGATCCGCTACCACCTGGAGCGTCCCATCCGCCTCGACGACGTGGTGCCGAAGAAGGAGACCGAGAACGAGGTGCGTCGGCTCCTCGACCGGGTGCGCCTCGATGCGGACGCGGTGATCGACCGCCGCCCCCACGAGCTGTCGGGCGGACAACGGCAGCGTGTAGCCATCGCCCGCGCCCTGGCCTCGCGTCCCTCGCTCCTTGTCGCCGACGAGCCGGTGTCGATGCTCGACGTCTCCATCCGGCTCGGCGTGCTGAACCTGCTCGCCGACCTGCAGCGTGAAGAGGGACTCGGAGTGCTCTACATCACGCACGATTTGGCGACCGCCCGACACTTCAGCGACGAGATCATGGTCCTCAACCAGGGGTGCGTGGTCGAGTACGGCACCGCCGACGATGTGATCCTCAACCCGCAGGATCCGTACACCCGCGAGCTGCGCGCGGCCTCTCCCGATCCGGAGAAGCACTTCGCTGCGGCGGCATCGAACGGAGGCGCGCTGTGAGCACCGCATTCCCCCAACTCGACGACGACGACCTCGTCGCCCGCGATGCCCTCGAGGTCGGCACCACGGCGACCACGGCGGAGCGCACCAGGCGGCCGGTGCCGTGGCGCTTCTTCGCCGGTCGCGCGGCGTTCTACCTGTTCACACTGTGGGCGGCGATCACGATCAACTTCTTCCTGCCCCGCCTCATGAAGGGCGACGCGGTCAGCTCGTACCTCGCGCGCAACCGCACCGTGAGCCCCGAGGCGGCAGAGGCCCTGCGAGTGCTGCTCGGTATCGACACCGACAAGTCCATCTGGCAGCAGTACCTCGAATACTGGGGGATGCTGCTGCGCGGCGACCTCGGCATCTCGACCCTGCACGGTCTGCGGCCGGTCGCCGAGGTGCTCGCCGCCGCCCTGCCCTGGACGCTCGGGCTGGTCGGCATCGCGACCATCATCTCCTTCGCGATCGGCACGCTGCTCGGAGCCGTCGTGGGGTGGAAGCGCGGCAGCAAGCTCGACGCGATCATCCCGGTGACGACCTTCTTCAACACGATCCCGTACTTCTGGCTCGGGCTCATCGCGATCGCGATCTTCTCCTCGACCCTGAAGTGGTTCCCGTCCTCGCATGCCTACGACAAGGGGCAGTCGCCGGAATGGAGTCTCGACTTCATCGGTCAGGTCATCATGCACGGCACGCTCCCGGCACTGACCATCGTGGTCGCCTCGCTCGGCGGGTGGGTGCTCGGCATGCGCAACATGATGCTGACGGTGCTCGACGACGACTACATCACGGTCGCGCAGGCGAAGGGCATGCCCAACAAGCGGGTGCTCTGGGGCTATGCCGCCCGCAACGCGGTGCTGCCGCAGATCCAGAGCTTCGCGCTGTCGATCGGCTTCATCGTCGGCGGCACGATCGTGATGGAGATGGTCTTCAGCTATCCGGGTGTCGGCAAGCTGCTGCTCGACGCGACCAACGCCAAGGACTTCGCCCTCATGCAGGGCGTGTTCCTCGTGATCACGCTGTCGGTGCTCGTGGCCAACATCCTCGCCGATGTCGTCTACGCCTACCTCGACCCGCGCACGCGCCAGATGGAGTCCTGACATGACCGTTCCCACCACCGCAGCGAACACGGCGCCGGACGGATCGGCCGTCGTCTCCGGCATGCCCGAGACCGCCACGCTGCGCACCCCGCCGGCGGGAGCGCCGCCGCGCACGACCTTCTGGTCGCAGCTCGCGCAGGCGTTCGCGATGTTCCGCAACCCCAAGTCGATCGCCGGGCTCCTCATCCTCGGTGCGTTCGTGCTCATCGCGATCTTCGCCCCGTGGATCGCCCCGTACGGGCCGACCCAGAAGGACCGCACGGCGCTGCGTCAGCCGCCCTCCTGGGAGCACTGGCTGGGCACGACGCACATGGGCGAAGACGTGCTGAGCCAGATCATCTACGGCACCCGCGGCGTGATCGTCGTCGGCTTCCTCGCGGCGTTCATCGCCACGATCATCGCGATCACGATCGGTGTGATCGCCGGCTACGTGCGCGGCTGGAAGAGCGAGTCGCTGTCGGCGCTGACCAACGTGTTCCTGGTGATCCCCGGCATCCCGCTGATCATCATCATCGCCTCGCAGTTCGAGAACCCACCGCTGATCGTGATCGCCGCGGTGCTCGGGATCACCGGGTGGGCGTGGGGCGCCCGCGTGCTGCGCGCGCAGACCATGTCGCTGCGCAACCGCGACTTCATCCAGGCCGCGCGCGCGAACGGCGAGCCGCTGCGCCGCATCATCACGGTCGAGATGCTCCCGAACCTCATGGCGCTCATCGCGTCGAGCTTCGTCGGCACCGTGACCGCGGCCATCCTCGGCCTCACGACCCTTGCCTTCATCGGGGTGATCCCGGTCAGCAACCTCAACTGGGGGACGATCCTGTTCTGGGCGCAGCAGAACGGCGCCTTCCCGCGGCTGTGGTGGTGGTACGTGCCGGCAGGGCTGTGCATCGCGATCATCGGCGTCGCGCTATCGCTCATCAACTTCGGCATCGACGAGTACGTCAACCCGCGACTGCGCTCGGCCGGTGAGCGGGCCAGGGCGATGAAGAAGAAGGGGCTGAACGTGAACGACGCCGTCACGGTCGTCCGCAGCGTGCCCCTGCCGGAGAAGAGCCCCGATCCCGTATCGTCGGCGACTTCGCCTGCCGCTTCCGGCGCCACCGACTCCTCGAACACCGCGACACCGCACACGAACCAGAACACGAAGTGATGACCTCTCAGACTCTGACCACGCAGCTCCCGTACCAGGACCCCGCTCTCTCGATCCGCGAACGCGTGGCCGACCTCCTCAGCCGGATGACGGTGGAGGAGAAGGTCGGGCAGATGCTCCAGCTCGACGCCCGCGACGACATCGACGACCACGTCCTCCGGCGGCACGCGGGATCGATCCTGCACGCCTCGGACGAGCGTCTGCGGCGGGCCGCCGCCCTGGTCGCGCAGACCCGGCTCGGCATCCCGCTGCTCGTGGGCGAGGACTGCATCCACGGCCACTCGTTCTGGCCCGGAGGCACGATCTACCCCACGCAGCTCGGCATGGCGGCGTCCTGGGACCCGGCGCTCGTCGAGCGCGTGGCGCGGGCGACGGCCGAGGAGGTCGCCGTGACCGGCATCCACTGGACGTTCTCGCCGGTGCTGTGCATCGCCCGCGACCTGCGCTGGGGGCGGGTCGGGGAGACGTTCGGCGAGGACCCGTTCCTCATCGGGGAGCTGGCTTCGGCCATGGTGCGCGGCTACCAGGGCGACGGCCTCGACGACCCGACCGCGATCCTCGCGACGGCCAAGCACTTCGCCGGCTACTCGGAGACGCAGGGCGGCCGCGACGCGAGCGAGGCGGACATCTCCCCGCGCAAGCTGCGCTCCTGGTTCCTGCCGCCGTTCGAGCGGGTCGCCCGCGAGGGCTGCCGGACGTTCATGCTCGGCTACCAGACGACCGACGGGGTGCCGATCACGCTGAACGAGTGGCTGCTCAGCGACGTGCTCCGCGGCGAGTGGGGCTACACCGGCACCCTCATCACCGACTGGGACAACGTGGGTCGGATGGTGTGGGAGCAGCGGGTGCAGCCCGACCTCACCCATGCCGCGGCCGCGGCCGTGCGCGCCGGGAACGACATGGTGATGACCACGCCAGGATTCTTCGAGGGGGCGCTGGACGCGGTCGCCCGGGGGCTGCTGCCGGAGGACGCCTTCGACGACGCGGTCTCCCGCATCCTCACGCTGAAGTTCGAGCTCGGACTCTTCGAAGACCCGCGGCTGCCCCGCGACGACGTGTCCGCCGTGGTCGGCAGCGCCGCGCACGCGGACCTCAACCTCGAGATCGCGCGCCGTTCCCTCGTGCTGCTCGAGAACGACGGCGTGCTGCCGCTGGATGCCGCGGCACCCCTGCGGGTGGCGGTGACCGGGCCGCTCGCGGACGACGCGCAGACGCAGCTCGGCGACTGGGCCGGCGGTTCGGGCCAGGCGGGCTGGCTCGACGGACAGCCCCGCGAGATGATCACGACCGTGCTCGACGGCCTCCGTGCGGTGGACGCGTGGACGGCCACGCATGCACGCGGCGCCGACATCCTCACGCTCGCCGACGACCCCCGCGGCACGCATTTCCCGGACAACCAGCCGCGTCCTCCCGTGGTGCAGCCGTGCCCGCCGGATCCTGCGCTCATCGCGGAGGCGGTGGCCGCCGCCGAGGCCGCCGACGTCGTGGTCGCGGTGGTCGGCGATCGCATCGAGCTCGTGGGCGAGGGGCGGTCCACGGCCACGCTGGAGCTCATCGGCGGCCAGAACGCCCTGCTCGACGCTCTCATCGAGACCGGGAAGCCCGTCGTCGTGGTGCTGCTGGCGTCCAAGCCCCTCGCGCTCCCGCCCTCGGTGCAGCGGGCGGCGGCGGTGGTCTGGGCCGCCAACCCGGGCATGCAGGGCGGGCGGGCGCTCGCCGACATCGTCACGGGTGCCGTGGAGCCCTCGGGACGGCTGCCGATCTCGTTCGCGCGGCACGTCGGGCAGCAGCCGACCTATTACAACCAGATCCGCGGTCAGCACGGCGACCGCTACGCCGACCTCACCCAGGCGCCCGCGTGGGCCTTCGGCGAGGGCCGGTCGTACACGACCGTGGCGTACGCGGAGCTGGAGCTGGAGCAGACGGAGCTGCGCCTCGGCGACACCGTGGTGGGGCACGTGACCGTGACGAACACGGGGGACCGGCCCGTCCGCGAGACCGTGCAGGCGTACGTGCGGGACGAGGTGACGAGCGTGAGCTGGACCGACCGCGAGCTCAAGGCCTTCCGGCAGGTCGACCTCGCGCCGGGGGAGAGCGCGCGCGTGCGGATCGAGGTCCCCGTCGCGGACTGCACGATCGTGACCGCCGCCGGTGTCCGGACCGTGGAGCCGGGCGCCTTCACCCTCCTCGTCGGCCCCAGCTCCCGCGAGCAGCACCTCCTCCCCGCCTCCTTCGAGATCTCCCCTTCCTGATTCCCCGAGACCCCGCTTTCCCGCCGAGACCCCGTCGTATCCGCGCGGCGGAGGCGGGGTCTCGGCGAGAGGTCGGGGTCTCGGCCTCGATTTGACCTCAAGTGCGCTTGAGGTTTTACGGTGGAGGGCGTGAGTGGGATAGAGAAGAAGTCGCGATGACGTACGTGATCGCACTGCCATGCGTCGACCTCAAGGACAAGGCCTGCATCGACGAATGCCCGGTCGACTGCATCTATGAAGGGGAGCGGTCGCTCTACATCCACCCGGATGAGTGCGTGGACTGCGGAGCGTGCGAGCCGGTGTGCCCCGTCGAGGCGATCTACTACGAGGACGACCTCCCAGACGAGTGGCAGGACTACTACAAGGCCAACGTCGAGTTCTTCGACGAGATCGGCTCGCCCGGCGGCGCCGCCCGCACCGGACTCATCCGGCACGACCACCCCCTCATCGCCGCGCTCCCGCCGCAGGAGGTGCACGAGTGACCCCGCGCATCGCGATCGTCGGCGCGGGACCCGCAGGCATCTACGCCGCCGACCTCCTCCGGGCGCAGGTGCCGGAGGCGGCCATCGACCTGTACGAGAAGCTCCCCGCTCCGTACGGGCTCGTCCGCTACGGCGTCGCCCCCGACCACCCGCGCATCCGCAAGATCATCGATGCGCTGCACGACGTGCTCCTCCAGCCCGGCATCCGGCTGCGCGGCAACGTCGAGGTCGGCGTCGATGTGACGGTCGACGAGCTCCGCCGGGCGTACGACGGCGTCGTGATCGCGACCGGAGCCGACCGCGACGTGACGTTCGACGTGCCGGGAGCGGAGCTTCCCGGATCGTTCGGCGCCGCGGATTTCGTGGCCTGGTACGACGCGCACCCCGACGTCGCGCGGGGCTGGGGCCTGGAGGCGGAGTCCGTGGCCGTGATCGGCGCGGGCAACGTCGCCCTCGACGTCACGCGCATCCTCGCGAAGCACGCCGCGGCGCTGGAATCGACCGACACCCCCGATCACATCCTCGACGCGCTCGCCGCGAGCCGGGTCCGCGACGTGCACCTCTTCGCCCGTCGCGGTCCGGCCGATGTGCGCTTCTCCGCTCTGGAGCTGCGCGAGCTCGGGGAGCAGCACGGCGTGGAGGTGATCGTCGATCCCGCCGACCTCGAGCTCGACGACCACGCCGCCCGCATGCTGGAGCAGTTCTCGCAGCGCCGCATCATCGTGCGCACCCTCACGGAATGGGCGCAGCGTCCGTCCACCGAAGCCTCCCGGCGCATCCACCTGCACTTCCGGCATCGACCCGTCCGCGTCCTCGGCACGGACCGTGTGGAGGGCATCGAGTTCGAGCGCACGGCCTCCGATCCGCTCGGCCGCATGATCGGCACCGGCGAGCTCGTGCGGTACGAGGTCGGCGCCGTCTACCGGGCGATCGGCTACCTCTCCTCGCCCGTGCCCGGCGTGCCGTTCGACGCGGCGCGGGGCATCGTTCCGAACGCGGAGGGACGGGTGCTCGATGCCGACGGCACGCCCGTCCCCGGCCTCTATGCGACCGGCTGGATCAAGCGCGGGCCGATCGGGCTCATCGGCTCGACCAAGTCCGACGCCGCGCAGACCGTGCAGCATCTCGTGGAGGACCTCGCCGCGACGCCGTCCGCCCGCATCGACCGCGACCCGCCCCTGGACCTCCCCGGCGTGGTGGACTGGGAGGGTTGGCTGCGCATCGAGGAGGCCGAGCGCCGCGCCGGAGCCGTCCGCGGTCGGGAGCGCACGAAGCTCGTCGACCGCGCGGCCATGCGCGCCCACGCGACCCCCACCCCCATCCCTCTCGAGGAGAGCACCCGATGACCCCCGACCCGCACACCACCCCGCACCCCGCCGCTCCGGTGCCCACGCCGGTCGGGGAGGGACTCAAGGCGGCGTTCCGCACCCATCCCGCCGGTGTCGCCATCATCACGGCGCAGGGTCCGGACGGCCCCGTCGGCCTCACGGCGTCGAGCGTGTCGTCGGTCGCGGTCGACCCGGCGGCGATCGTGTTCTCGGTGACCAGGGCGACCGGAAGCGCCGGGGCCATCCTCGGCGCCGAGACCTTCGTCGTGCACCTCATCGACGACGAGCACTCCGCGCTCGCCCAGAGCTTCGCGGTGAGCGGTTCCGAGCGCTTCACGCCCGAGCAGGGCTGGACGACGCTGCCGACCGGCGAGCCGCACCTGGCCGAGGCCCGTGTGGCCCTGCGCTGCCGGGCGATCCAGACCGTGCCCGTCGGCTCGTCGACCGTGGTGATCGCCGAGGTGCTCGAGGTGCTCACCGGCCGCCCCGCCCGCCCGCTCGTCTACATCGACCGCCGATTCCACGCCCTGTCCCACGACACCGCCCTCTGACCCCGTCACGAAAGGAACCACCATGTCCACTCCGTACACGCTCCCCGAGCTGCCCTACGACTACTCGGCGCTGGAGCCGCACATCTCCGGCAAGATCATGGAGCTGCACCACTCCAAGCACCACCAGGCCTACGTGACCGGCGCGAACACGGCGCTGGAGCAGCTCGCGGCGGCCCGCGACAGCGGCGACCTCGGAGCCGTCAACAAGCTCGAGAAGGACCTCGCGTTCAACCTCGGCGGCCACATCAACCACTCCGTGTTCTGGCAGAACCTCTCGCCCGAGGGCGGCGGGGCTCCGGAGGGCGAGCTCTCGGCGGCCCTCGCGGACTCGTTCGGGTCGATCGACGGCTTCCGCGCGCACTTCACCGCGACGGCCCTCGGCGTGCAGGGCTCCGGCTGGGCCGTGCTCGCCTGGGACTCGGTGGGCGCACGCCCGGTGATCTTCCAGCTCTTCGACCAGCAGGGCAACGCGCCGCTCGGCGTCGTCCCGCTGCTGCAGCTCGACGTGTGGGAGCACGCCTACTACCTCGACTACCTCAACGTGCGGGCGGACTACGTCAAGGCGTTCTGGAACCTCGTGAACTGGCCCGACGTGCAGCGCCGCTTCGAGACGGCGCGCACCGCGACCGCGGGTCTCCTCGTCCCCTGATCCCACCCCACCCTCGCCGACCCGGCCCCTTGCGTGCGCCCCGGCCCGTTGCGATCGTCCGCAACGGGCCGGGGTGGCCGCAAGGGGCCGGGTCGCGTTCAGGCGAGGGTGAGGAAGAGCTTCTCCAGGTCGGGGAGCGGGACGGCGTCGTCCTGCGCGGGGTCCTCCAGGCAGGTCTTCATGGCGGAGGCGATGATCTGGAACCCGGCCTTGTCCAACGCGGAGGTCACGGCGGCCAGCTGCGTGACGACGGCCCGGCAGTCGCCGCCGCTCTCGACCGCGGCGATCACGGCGCCGAGCTGTCCCTGTGCGCGCTTGAGGCGGTTGGCGATCTTGCGCTGCGTGTCGGTGTCGACGGTGGTCATGGTCACTCCCTGAAGGCCGGCTGTGCGCTCCAATATACCCCCGGGGGTATAGTATCTGCATACCCACCGGGGTATCGAGTGAGGAGAGAACACATGTGTCGAGCAGTCCGTTGCCGTACCTGCGGGAAGACCACCTGGGCGGGGTGCGGCCAGCACGTCGATGCCGTCCGCCGCACCGTGCCGGCGTCGGACTGGTGCACGGGCCACCCGAAGGACGAGGCCAAGGGCGGTCTCCTGTCCCGGTTGTTCGGCCGATGAGCGCGCCGCTCCGCGTCGTCATCGTCGGTGGCGTCGCCGGCGGCATGTCGGCGGCGACCCGGCTCCGGCGGCTCGATGAGTCCGCGCAGATCGTCGTCTTCGAGCGCGGGCCCGAGGTCTCCTACGCCAACTGCGGCCTGCCCTACTACGTGGGCGGCGTGATCGAGGAGCGCGACGCCCTCCTGCTGCAGACCCCGGAGTCGCTGCACCGCCGCTTCCGGCTCGACGTCCGCGTCCGTCACGACGTCGTCGGCATCGACACCGCGCGCAAGACGGTCGAGGTCGTCGATCTCGACAGCTGCCACCGCAGCACCCACCCGTACGACCGCCTCGTGCTCGCCACCGGTGCCCGGCCCCGCGGCGACGAGCCGACCGGAGCCCTCCCCGCGCGGAGCCTGCGGACCGTGGCCGATGCCGATGCGATCGACGCAGCCCTCCGCCCCGGGCTGCCGGTGGTCGTGGTGGGCGGCGGATACACGGGGCTCGAAGCGGTGGAGAACCTCGTCGCCCGGGGCGCCGCGGTCACCCTGGTGCAACGCGGTGCCCAGCTGCTGGCCCCGCTGGATCCGGAGATGGCCGCCCCCCTCGCGGCCGAGGTCCGGCGCCGCGGGGTCGACGTGCGACTCGGCGTCGAGGTCGTGGCCACGGCCGCGGATTCCGTGACCCTGAGCGACGGTGCCACCCTCCCTGCGGAGTTCCTCGTCGATGCCTCCGGGGTCGTGCCCGAGGTCGGACTCGCCCGCGCCGCCGGGATCCGTCTCGGCGAGACCGGCGGGATCGCCGTCGACGAGGCCTGCCGCACCAGTGCGCCCGACGTCTTCGCGGTCGGCGACGGCGTCGAGAAGGCCGACCTCATCGGCGGCGGTGCGGCGCTCGTGACCATGGCCGGTCTCGCCAACCGCCACGGCCGCATGGTGGCCGACGTCATCGCGGGTCGGGAGGCATCGGCGCGCCCCGCCCTCGGCACCGGCATCGTACAGATGTTCGGCCTCGCCGCCGCCAAGACCGGATGGAGCGAGAAGCAGCTCCGTGCCGCGGGCCGCGGGTTCTTCGCCGTGCACGTGCACCCGGCATCGCACGCCGGCTACTACCCGGGCGCGGAGACCCTGTCGATGAAGCTCCTCGCCGACCCTGCCACCGACCGCATCCTCGGGGCGCAGATCGTGGGTCGTGACGGCGTGGACAAGCGGATCGACGTCATCGCGACGGCGCTGCAGGCGGGCGCCACCGCCTCCGGTCTCGCGCACCTGGAGCTCGCGTACGCTCCGCAGTTCGGCTCCGCGAAGGACGCCGTGAACATCCTCGGCTATGTGGCCGAGAACACCCGCAACGGCACCACGCCGACCGTCCAGTGGCACGAGCTCGACGACGCCCTGCAGGCGGGATCGACCCTCATCGACGTCCGCTCCGCGGCCGAGCATGCGAACGGCGCCATCCCCGGCGCGCGGAACATCCCGCTGGACGAGTTGCGCGACCGTCTCGACGAACTGCCGGACGGCCCCCTCGTGGTGCACTGCCAGGTCGGCCTGCGGGGGCACATCGCCACCCGGCTGCTGCGGCAGCACGGGCGCGAGGTGCGCAATCTCGACGGCGGCTACCGCACCTGGCGGGACGCGACCGTAGGCTCCTGAGCTCGACGCGTTCACAACTCAGGAGAACCGGCGCACCTACGCCCGTCAGGGCCGGAACCGCGGTCTCCGCGCGCCGTACTCCTGAGTTGTGAACGCCGCCCGGCTCAGACGAGCCGGGAGGTCGTGCCGCGGACGTTGAGCTCGTACGGAAGGGCGGCGGGCGGGCGCACGGCTTCCGGGTCGGTGAGCTTCGCGAGGACCGCATCGGCCGCCCGCTCGCCCTGCCCGAGCGGGAACTGGTCGACCGTGGTGAGGCGGAAGAACTCGCCGAGCTCATGGCCGTCGATGCCCACGATGGACAGGTCGCCCGGCACCGCGAAGCCGAGGTCGCGGGCGGCGAGGAGCGCCCCGATCGCCATCTCGTCCGAGGCGGCGAACACCGCGGTGGGACGCGGCCCCGGGCGCCCGAGGAGCTGCTTCGCGGCGCGGTAGCCGCCCTCGACCGTGAAGTCGGCCGGCTCCAGGAACGCGGGGTTCAGGGGGACGCCGGCCCTCGCCAGTGCCCTCTCGAAGCCGAGCCGGCGGTTCGTGGGGATGTGGAAGTCGATGTCGAACTCGGGATTCGCGCCGATGTGGGCGATCTCCGTGTGTCCGAGCCCGAGCAGGTGCTCCGTCGCGAGCTGGGCCACGGCGACGTCGTCGACCGTGAGGGTGTCGAGCTTCGGGTTCGGGCCCCCGATCGCGATCACGGGGAGCCCGAGGTCGAGGAGCTGCTGGGTCTCGTCCTCGTCCAGCTCGATGGACACGGCGATCACGGCGTCCACGCGCTGGCGGCGCAGGAACGTGTCGAAGACGTGGCGGCGCACGTCCTTGTCGGCGGTGATGTTGTAGAGCGTGATGTCGTAGCCGGCGCGCATGAGCGCGGCGGACACCCCGGACAGCACGGTGCTGAAGAACCAGCGGTCGAGGAACGGCACGACGACCCCGATGTTGCGCGTGCGCCCCGACGCCAGGCTCGAGGCGCGGGAGGACACGACGTACCCGAGGGAGGACGCGGCCGCCTGCACGCGCTCCCGCGCGGACTCCGACACGTGCCCGCGGCCGCTCAGCGCGCGGGAGACCGTCGCGGTGGAGACGCCGGCGAGCCGGGCGACCTCGTCGATGCTCGCCATCGTCTGTCCTTCGGATCGGAGACGCCCGTGACACGCCCCGGGTGGAGCGCGCCACGGGCGCAGCGGGTGTCAGGCCTTGGTGTACCAGACGGCGGTGTCGACGGGGACCTCGGGGCCGTCGAACGGCTGGCTGCGGAGCAGGACGACCGCGCCCTCCGGGAGGTCGAGCGGAGCCGTGCCGAGATTCGCCAGCACGTGCACCTCGCCGCGACGGAAGGCGACGGCATCGGGACCGGCGTCCTCCCACACCAGCGACCCGGTGCCGAATCGGAACTCGCGACGGCCGGCGAGCAGACGCTTGTACAGGGCCAGGGTCGACGCCGGGTCGACCTCCTCGACGTCCCGGGCGTAGGCCGCCCAGTCCGCGGGCTGCGGGAGCCACGAGAGGCCGGTGTCGTTGAAGCCGAAGGCGGGAGCCTCCGCCTCCCACGGCAGCGGCACGCGGCAGCCGTCACGGCCGTAGCGCTCGCCGTTCGTGCGGAACCACGTCGGGTCCTGGCGGTACTCGTCCGGGATCTCCATGGCCTCGGGCAGCCCGAGCTCCTCGCCCTGGTACAGGTAGGCCGATCCGGGGAGTGCGAGCATCAGCGTGGTGGCCGCGCGGGCGCGGGCGAGGCCGATGGCGGTGTCGGGCTTGTCCGGAGTGTTCGGGCCGATGCCCTCGCCCTGCGGGTTGTCGATCGTGAGGGCGAGGCGCGTGGCGTGCCGGACGACGTCGTGGTTGGACAGCACCCAGGTGCTGGGGGCGCCGACCGCGCCGAACGCGTCCAGCGACTCGCGGATCACGTCGCCGAGCGCCTTCGCGTCCCACGCCGTCATCAGGTAGGGGAAGTTGAAGGTCTGGTGCATCTCGTCCGGACGCACCCAGAGCGCGGTCTCCTTCAGCGTCGGCATCCAGGCTTCGCCGCACAGGGCGCGGTCGCCGTCGTACTCGGCGAGTACCTTGTGCCAGTCGCGGTAGATCTCGTGCACGCCGTCCTGACCCCAGTACGGCACGTTCGACTCGCCGCCGCCCATGGAGTCGGCGTCCGTCGGCGGCGTGTAGTCGGGCAGCCCCTCGGTCTTGATCATGCCGTGGGCCACGTCGACCCGGAAGCCGTCGACACCGCGGTCGAGCCAGAAGCGCAGGATCGAGCGGAACTCCTCCTGCACCTCCTCGTTGTTCCAGTCGAAGTCCGGCTGCGTCGCGTCGAAGATGTGCAGGTACCACTGGCCGGGGGTGCCGTCGGCCTCCGTGACGCGCTGCCACATGCCGCCGCCGAACACCGACTCCCAGTTGTTCGGAGGCAGCTCGCCGTTCTCGCCGCGGCCGTCGCGGAAGATGTAGCGCGCGCGCTCCGGGCTGCCAGGCGCTGCCTTGAGCGCCTCCTGGAACCAGGGGTGCTGGTCGGAGGAGTGGTTGGGGACGAGGTCGACGATCACCCGGATGCCGCGGGCGTGGGCGGATGCCAGCATCTCGTCGAAGTCGGCCAGCGTGCCGAACAACGGGTCGACGTCGCGGTAGTCGGCCACGTCGTAGCCGGCGTCGCGCTGCGGGCTCGTCATGAACGGGCTGAGCCAGATCGCGTCGACGCCGAGCTCCTGCAGGGCGTCGAGGCGGCTCGTGATGCCCGGCAGGTCGCCGATGCCGTCGCCCGACGCGTCCGCGAAGGAGCGGGGGTAGATCTGGTAGATGACGGCGCTGCGCCACCACTCGGAACCGGGGGCTGCGATCTGTTCGAGCTGTGCCATGCGATCAGGCTACTGCAAACGCTTACAGTCCCGCCACCACAGGTATCGAAACGGTTCGGAGCCCTCTCTCCCCCTCTCCGCCGACCCACCCCTTTCCGTCCGACCCACCCCCTTGCGGACGACCGGAACGGGCCGGGAGGAACGGAAGGGGGTGGGTCGACGGGGGACGAGGGTCAGGGCGTCGGCATGCCGCCGTTGACGTTCAGGGTCTCGCCGAGCACGTAGCTCGACTCCGGGGAGGCGAGGAAAACATAGGCAGGGGCGAGTTCGGCGGGCTGACCCATCCGGCCGAGCGGAGTGTCCTGGCCGAACTGCGCGATCTTCTCCTGCGGCTGCCCGTCGCTCGGCTGCAGCGGGGTCCAGATCGGTCCCGGAGCCACGGCGTTCACGCGGATGCCCTTCGGCGCGAGCTGCTGGGCGAGGCCCTTCGTGAACGCGTTGATGGTCGACTTCGTCGAGGCGTAGTCGACGAGGATGTCCGACGGCGAGTAGGCCTGGATCGACGTCGTGTTGATGATCGTCGACCCTGCGGGGAGGTGCGGCAGGGCGGCCTTCGTGATCCAGAACATCGCGTACACGTTGGTCTTGAACGTGTCGTCGAACTGCTCGTCGGTCACATCGGTGAGGGATTCCTGGAAAACCTGCTTGCCGCCGTTGTTGACGAGGATGTCGAGTCCGCCGAGTGCCGCGACGGCCTCGGCCACCAGGGTGCGGCAGTACTCCGGGTCGCGCAGGTCGCCGGGGATCGTGGCGACGGTCGCTCCCGCCTCGCGGAGGATGCCGGCGATGCGGCTCGCGTCCTCCTCCTCTTCCGGGAGGTAGGAGATCGCGACATCGGCGCCCTCGCGGGCGAACGCGATCGCGGTGGCCGCGCCGATGCCCGAGTCGCCGCCGGTGATGAGTGCCTTGCGCCCGGTCAGCCGTCCGGTGCCGCGGTACGACTCCTCGCCGAGGTCGGCCTTCGGAGTGAGGTCGGCGTCGAGACCGGGCTCGCGCATGTGCTGCTTCTGCGGCTGGATGTCGGCGTAGAGCTCGACCGGGTTGGTGAAGGTGTACTGGTCGCGGGACATGGGGTGTCCTTTCCGGGAGGTCGGGGACGGGATGACCATCGTGCGCGCCGTGCTCCGGGTGCGGCAAACGCCTTGCACGCATCCGGTCGCTTTGGTACACGCGCATGTGGCCGAAAGACACTTCCCCTGGTGCCTCTTGTCATGACAGGGTGACGAGCATCCCCCGTGTCGCTCGCGGCATGTCCCCCGGGGGTCCTGCCGTCGAGAGGTCGTGATGTCCGCTTCCGCCCGCCGATCCGCGCCCTGGGCGGTCGTGGCCGCGCTCGTCGTCGGCGCCGTGCTCGTCGGCGCCGCCCCCGCCGTGTCCGACGCGTTCGGTGCCCGCGCGCAGCCCCCGGCCGACCCGGTGAACGACCCCGCGGCTTCGGTCGCGCTCGCGTACGAGTTCCTCGACGCGCGGGTCGACGAGTTCTGCGACGGCGAGGGCCGCTGCCTGCCGCGCAGCTACGAGGGCGGGTTCTTCACCACGCCGTCGTGGGACTTCACCCCCTCCTTCGTGTACGACGACGCCCTCGTCGTGATCGCCTACACGGCCCGCGGCCTGCCGGAGGACCTGCGCCGCGCGCGGGCCGTCGCGGACACCCTCCTCTTCGTGCAGGAGAACGACCCCGTCGGCGACGGCCGCGTCCGCACCTCGTACGAGCCGCACGGCATCCGTCAGGGCCGGATGGAGATCACCGGGCCCGGCACCTTCACCGGCAATCAGGCCTGGGTGGGCATGGCGCTCGCCCGCCTCTTCCACGCCACGGGGGAGGCACGGTATCTCGACGGCGCGGTGCGCATCGCGGAGTGGATCCAGGACAACACCGCCGACATGACGCGGGCACCCTACGGTTACACCGGCGGGCAGACCGATGCCGGGGTGCCGCTGGAGTGGAAATCCACCGAGCACAACAGCGACATCGCGGGGTTCTTCACGCAGCTCGCCCAGCTCACGGACGACGGGGTGTGGGCGGAGCGCGCGGCGGTGGCGGCCGGATTCGTCGCGGCGATGCAGAGCGCCGATGGGCACGTGGACACCGGGACGCTGCTCGACGGCAGCACGATCAACACCCGTCCCATCCCGCTCGACGCGCAGACGTGGAGCCTGCTCGGCACCGGGGACGCCCGATACGGCTCGGCCGTGGACTGGACGCTCGCGCACCTCGTGGCCCAGGACGGACCGTACCGGGGCCCGTCGATCAGTGACGTGGACGTGTCGAAGGTCTGGTTCGAGGGCAGCGGGCACCTCGCCCTCGCGCTGCAGGAGCGAGGAGCCGCCGGCGACCAAGAGCGCGCGGAGGAGCTGCTGGCCGACATCCGGCTGGTGCAGCGCGACGCACCCAACGGCGACGGCAAGGGCATCGTGGCGACCTCGACGGACGGACTCGACTCCGGGTTCGGCGACCTCTACTACGCGAGCCTGCACACCGGCACGACGGCCTGGTACCTGCTCGCGGCCGTCGGCGACAACCCGTTCCGTCTCCCCTGACCTCGCCTGTCGACCCGGCCCCTTACGGTCGCCCCGGCCCGTTCCGCCCGCCCACAACGGGGTGGGAGGCGCGCAGAGGGGTGGGTCGAGGGAGGTGTCAGGCGGCGACGCGGGCGACGGCGGCGATCGCGCTCGTGAAGAAGTCGAGGCCGTCCACGCCGCTGCGCATCGCGACAGCGGTGTCCGGACCGAATCCGGGCTCCGTGGCGTGCTCGGGGTGCGGCATGAGCCCCACGACGTTGCCCGCCTCATTCGTCAGCCCCGCGATGTCGCGCAGCGAGCCGTTCGGGTTCACGCCGGCGTAGCGGAACGCCACGAGACCCTCGCCCTCGATGCGGTCGAGCGTCTGCTCGTCGGCGATGTAGCCGCCGTCCGCGTTCTTCAGCGGGATCACGATCTCCTGGCCGGTGCGGAAGGCGTTGGTCCAGGCGGTGTCGGAGTTCTCGACCGTGAGCTTCTGGTCGCGGCGCACGAAGTGCTGGTGGTTGTTGCGGATCAGTCCGCCGGGCAGCAGGTGCGCCTCGACGAGCATCTGGAAGCCGTTGCAGATGCCGAGGACGGGCATGCCCTTCGCGGCGGCGTCCTTGACCTCGTTCATGATGGGCGAGAGGGCCGCGATGGCTCCGGCGCGGAGGTAGTCGCCGTAGCTGAACCCGCCGGGGAGGACGAGGGCGTCGACGCCCTCGAGGTCGTGCGAGCCGTGCCACAGGGCGACCGGCTCGGCTCCCGCGATGCGGACGGCGCGCTGCGCGTCGACGTCGTCCAGCGAGCCGGGGAAGGTGACGACGCCGATGCGGACGGTCACTCCGCCACCTCGACGCCCACGACGTCCTCGATCACGGCGTTCGACAGGACCTCGTCGGCGATGCGGCGGGCCTCGGCGAGGACCTCGTCGGTGACCTCGCCCTCGACCGTGAGCTCGAAGCGCTTGCCGATGCGGACGTCGGTGAAGCCCTCGACGCCCAAGCGGGCGAAGGCGCCGGAGACGGCCTTCCCCTGCGGGTCGAGCAGTTCGGGTTTGGGCATGACGTCGACGACGATGGTGGGCATGACGGCTCCAAGAGTCGCGGGCGGACGGGCGGGTTCAGTCTACCGCTCGTCGATGCTCCGCTGAGACCCCGGGCACTCGCCCACACCCCGTCCTGCGCGCGCCGCTATCCCGGGGTGTCGGCGAGAAACCGGGGTCTCGGGTCAGGAGTGGAAGACGGTGTGGAGGTCGCCGACCGTGTCGCGGCCGCCGAGGCCGTCGATCTCGAAGAGCACCGAGATGCCGGCGACGTGGCTGCCGAGACGCTCCACGAGCTGCCGACCGGCGGCCAGGGTGCCCCCGGTGGCGAGCACGTCGTCGATGAGGAGGACGCGGGAGCCCGCGGGCAGGTCGTCGTGCATCTCGATGGTCGCCGTGCCGTACTCGAGAGCGTAGTCGACGGAGGCGGCGGGGCGGGGGAGCTTGCCGGCCTTGCGGATCGGGATCAGCCCAACGCCCGCGGCGATGGCGGCGGCCCCGGCGAGAATGAAGCCCCGCGCCTCGATGCCGGCCACCACGTCGAACTGCCCCGCGAAGGGCTCGATGATCGCCTCGGTCGTCACGCGGAGGGCCTCGGCGTCGGCGAGGAGCGGCGTGATGTCGCGGAAGATGATGCCGGGCTCCGGGTAGTCCGGGATGCTGCGGATCAGGGATTCGGCGCGGGCGAGGGCAGGGGAGAGCGTGGCTTCGGGCACCGGACAAGGGTACGCCGGTTCACAACTCCGGAGAATTCGCGGGCTCCGGGCCGGCGGCGCTCGAGCAGCGGCGTCGGATCCCAGTTCTCCTGAGTTGTGAACGGGGACCGGCGGCCATCCCGCACCCTTGACATCGTGGGAGCGCTCCCATAGAGTTCACGACAACCTTGTGGGAGCGCTCCCACAAGCCCCCACGCACCACCACCCGCACGAACCCACAAAGGAGTGAACCGTGAACTCACGTGCCCGCACCCGGATCCTGGCGACAGCCGCCGTGGCATCCGTCTCCGCTCTCGCCCTCGCCGGCTGCTCCGGCAGCACCGGCGGCGACGGCGACTCCGGCGCCAGCGCCGACGAGAAGGTCACACTGACCGTCACCACCTTCGGAACCTTCGGCTACGACGACCTCTACAAGGAGTACGAGAAGGCGCACCCGAACGTGACGATCGAGGCGACCAACATCGACACCGGTGGCAACGCCCGCACCGATGCCTTCACCAAGATCGCCGCCGGCTCCGGACTCAGCGACATCGTCGCGATCGAGGAGGGCTGGCTCGGCGCCATCATGGACGTCTCGGACACCTTCGTCGACCTGCGCGACTACGGCATCGAGGACCGCAAGGACGACTGGGTCGACTGGAAGTACGGCCAGGCGACCGACGCCGAGGGCCGCGTCATCGGCTACGGCACCGACATCGGCCCGAGCGGCATCTGCTACAACGGCGCCGCGTTCGAGGCCGCCGGCCTGCCCAGCGACCGCGAGTCGGTCGCCGAGCTGCTGAACGGCGACTGGGAGAACTACTTCCAGGTCGGCGCCGACTACACGGCCAAGACCGGCAAGGCCTGGTACGACCACTCCGGCTTCGTCTGGAACGCCATGGTCAACCAGCTCGACGAGGGCTACTACACCGCCGACGGCGAGCTGAACGTCGAGGGCAACGACGAGCTCCAGGAGCGCTTCGAGCTCCTCGGCGCCGCGACCGAGGGCGGCCAGTCCGCGGCGCAGACCGCGTGGGACTGGAACGGCGGCAAGTCGTTCGTCGACGGCACCTTCGCCACCTTCGTCTGCCCCGGCTGGATGCTCGGCGTCGTGCAGGGCCAGGTCGAGGCCGGTGGCGGCGACGCGTCGACCGGCTGGGACTTCGCCGACGTCTTCCCCGGCGGCGCGGCCAACTGGGGCGGCGCGTTCCTCTCGATCCCGGAGTCGTCGGAGCACAAGGAGGCCGCGGCCGAGCTCGCCGACTGGCTGACGCAGCCCGAGCAGCAGGTGAAGCAGTCCGCCGCCGCGGGCAACTTCCCGTCGACCATCAAGGCGCAGGAGTCCCTCGCCGAGGAGGCCACGCCCAACGAGTTCTTCAACGACGCGCCGACCGGTGCCATCCTCGCCGAGCGTGCCAAGGGCGTCGTCGCACAGTTCAAGGGTGCCGATGACTCGGTGATCCAGGAGAACGTCTTCGGGCCGGCGCTGAGCGCGCTCGACCGCGGCGAGACCGACACGCAGGGCGCCTGGGACCAGGCGATCGGCCTCCTGAACGACCTCGTCGGCTGATCATCTCGCTTCGACAGGCTCAGCGCCCCAGAGGGGATGCTCAGCGCCCCGAGTGGGTGGCTGAGCCTGTCGAAGCCCGGCAAAGGACACGCCCATGACCCTCACCGCCCCGCCGGCGGAGCCGCAGGCCGCCGCCCCCGCAGCGGCGGATGCTCCGCCGCGACGCTCCTGGCGCACCCGCGTCTCCCGTTTCGACCACCGCGCCTCGCCGTACTTCTACATCTCCCCGTTCTTCCTCCTCTTCGGGCTCATCGGCCTCTTCCCGCTGCTGTACACGGTGTGGGTCGCGGTCCACGAGTGGGACCTGTTGAAGGGCGAGGGACCGTTCGTCGGCTTCGGCAACTTCGCGGCGATCCTCGGCGACGGCATGTTCTGGAACTCCATCCGGAACACGCTGAGCATCTTCCTGCTCTCCGCCATCCCGCAGCTCGCCGTCGCCCTGGTGATCGCGTACCTGCTGGACCGCGGGCTGCGGACGCCGACGTTCTGGCGGATGAGCGTCCTCATCCCGTTCGTGGTCACCCCGGTCGCCGTGGCGATCATCTTCTCCAGCATCTTCAACGAGGCGGACGGGCTGGCCAACAACCTCCTCAACCTCGTCGGCATCGCCGATCAGCAGTGGAAGCACGACACGGTCCTGTCGCACATCGCGATCGCGGTCATGGTGAACTTCCGCTGGACCGGCTACAACGCCCTCATCCTCCTCGCCGCGATGCAGGCCGTGCCGCGCGACCTCTACGAATCGGCCGCACTCGACGGTGCCGGGGCGGTGCGGCGGTTCTTCGCCATCACGATCCCCACCATCCGCCCCACGCTGATCTTCGTCATCATCACGGCGACCATCGGCGGTCTGCAGATCTTCGCCGAGCCGCGGCTGTTCGACGTCTCCACCGCGGGCGGCATCGGCGGCAGCGATCGGCAGTTCCAGACCACCGTGCTGTTCCTCTGGGAACTGGCGTTCTTCCGCCGGAACCTCGGGGAGGCCTCGGCCGTCGCGATCCTGCTCTTCCTGCTGATCGTCGCGATCGGCCTCATCAACTTCCTGATCTCCCGGCGCATCGCCACCGGAGACGCCCCGAAGAACCGCGCGGCCCGACGCCGCATCCGCCCGACTGGGAAGGAGGAGGCGCGATGACCGCCACCCAGGCCCTCAGCGTGCCGGAGCGCATCCGCCGCCGGCGCGGCACCGCGAGCGGGAGCGCCGGCCTCGGCAGCCGCCCGGGCTTCCTCACCTACGGGCTCCTCGCGGCCTTCGTCATCGGCGGCGCCTACCCGCTGTGGTGGTCGTTCGTCGTCGCGAGCGGGACCAACGCGACCCGCGGCGAGACCCTGCCCCTCATCCCCGGCGGCAACTTCCTCGCGAACGCGGCGAAAGTGTTCGACGCGATCCCGTTCTGGCTCGCCCTGGGCAACTCGTTCCTCATCTCGACGATCATCACGATCTCCGTCGTCACGTTCTCGACCCTCGCCGGCTACGCGTTCGCGAAGCTCCGCTTCCGCGGGCGCGACGGCCTCATGGTGTTCGTGATCGCGACCATGGCCATCCCCACGCAGCTCGGCATCATCCCGCTGTTCATGCTGATGCGCGAACTCGGCTGGACGGGGACGATCGGTGCGGTGATCGTGCCGACCCTCGTCACGGCCTTCGGGGTGTTCTTCATGCGGCAGTACCTCGTGGACGTGATCCCGGACGAGCTCATCGAGGCTGCCAGGGTCGACGGCGCGAACCAGTTCCGCACCTTCCTCACCGTCGGGGTGCCCGCGGCGCGGCCGGCCATGGCGATCCTCGGACTGTTCACGTTCATGACCGCCTGGACCGACTACCTCTGGCCCCTGATCGTGCTCTCCCCCCAGAACCCGACGCTGCAGACGGCGCTCAGCCAGCTGCAGTCCGGCTATTACATCGACTACTCGATCGTGCTCACCGGCGCGGTGCTTGCGACCCTTCCGCTCCTCGTGCTCTTCGTGATCGCGGGGCGGCAGCTGGTCAGTGGCATCATGGCGGGCGCGGTGAAAGGATGACCCCTATGACGCGTGCCTTCCCCTCGGACTTCCTCTTCGGCGCGGCGACCGCGGCCTACCAGATCGAGGGCGCCGCCTTCGAGGACGGGCGGACGGCCTCCATCTGGGACGCCTTCTGCCGAGTGCCGGGGGCCGTGGTCGGCGGCGACGACGGGGATGTGGCGTGCGACCACTACCACCGGTATCCGCAGGACGTCGCGCTGATGAAGCAGCTCGGGCTCCAGACGTACCGCTTCTCCACCTCGTGGTCGCGGGTGCGCCCGGACGGTGGCGCGGTCAACCGGGCGGGGGTCGACTTCTACAGCCGCCTCGTCGACGAGCTCCTCGCGGCCGACATCCTGCCCTGGCTCACGCTGTACCACTGGGACATGCCGCAGGCCCTGCAGGAGGTCGGCGGCTGGACGAACCGCGACGCCGTCGACCGCTTCCTGGAGTACGCGGGCACCATGCACGACGCCCTCGGCGACCGCGTGAACGTGTGGACGACGCTGAACGAGCCGTGGTGCTCGTCCTTCCTCTCCTACACCGGGGGCGAGCACGCGCCAGGGCACACGAGCGTCGCCGAGGGGCTGCTGGCCTCGCACCACCTGCTCCTCGCGCACGGCGCGACGGTGCGCGAGCTCCGCGGCCGCGACGCCTCCCTCAACCTCGGCATCACGCTGAACCACACGGTGGCCGATCCCGCCGACCCGCAGAACCCCGCGGACGTGGACGCCGCCCGGCGGCTGGACGGCCAGTTCAACCGGTGGTTCCTCGACCCCATCTACCGCGGCGCCTACCCCGCCGACACCGCGGAGGACATCCGTGCAGTGGACCCCGAGGCCGTGGCGCGGTTCGAGGCGGCGGTGCACGAGGGCGACCTCGACACCATCGCCCAGCCCATCGACACGCAGGGCGTGAACTACTACCACGGCGACCTCGTGTCCGGCACGGGGCCCGAGGACGCGGCGGTGTCCAGCGGCCCGGAGACGGCGCACGTGACGCGCAGCCCGTACCCCTCGCACGAGGGCATCCATGCCGTCGAGCGCGGACTACCGCGGACCGCCCAGGGCTGGGAGGTCCAGCCGGAGGGACTCACGCGACTGCTGCAGCGGCTCTGGACCGAGTACGCCGAGCCCGCGGGCGTGGTGCTCTCGGTGACGGAGAACGGCGCGGCCTACGACGACACCGTCGTGGTGGAGGACGGGGAGACGCGGGTGCCCGATGCCGACCGCACCGCGTTCCTGCGCGCGCACCTCGACGCCGTGCTCGACGCCAGGGACAGTGGCGTGGACGTCCGCGGCTACTTCTACTGGTCCCTCTTCGACAACTTCGAGTGGGCCTGGGGCTACGACAAGCGCTTCGGGATCGTCCGCGTGGACTACGACACCCAGGAGCGGACGGTCAAGGACTCCGGCCGCGAGTACGCCCGGATCATCGCCGCCCGGTCCCTCTGACCCGTTCGAATCGCCCGATTGGCCCCATCTGCGGCCGAAATGGGACCAATCGGGCGATTCGAAGCGGGGGTTTTCACGGCCTGGCTCCGGGTGGATGAGAATGGGGCGATGGAAGAGAGCAAGCGATGATGTCGCCCCGCGCGACCATCGAGGAGGTCGCGGCCGCCGCCGGCGTGTCCCGGTCGACCGTGTCGCGCGTGGTCAACGGGTCGACCGCGGTCAGCCCGGAAGCGCTCGCCGCCGTGCGCGCCGCGATCGACGAGCTCAACTACGTGCCGAACCGCGCCGCGCGCTCGCTCGCCTCCCGGCAGACGCACGCGATCGCCCTCATCGTCCCCGAGGACACGACCCGATTCTTCGGCGACCCGTTCTTCGCGGCGATCGTGGCCGGCATCACCGGCGCCCTCCGCAGCTCCGACTACCTGCTGAACCTCCTGATCGCGAGCGACGACCCCGGCGACAAGATGACGAGCTTCGTGCGCAATGGCGGCGTCGACGGCGCGCTCATCGTGTCGCACCACACGAGTGACGCGTTCGTCGACCGGATCGCCGACGCGGTCCCCGTGGTCTACGGCGGCCGCCCGGTGCGGCGGGCCGAGGGCGACTACGTGGTCGACGTCGACAACGTCGCCGGGGCGCGGGCGGCCACGCAGCGCCTCGTCGACATCGGACGCACGCGCATCGCCACGATCTCCGGTCCGCTCACGATGCCCTCGTCGACCGACCGCGTGCAGGGGTTCCGCGCCGCGCTCGCCGCCGCGGGGCTGTCTCCTTTCGCGGAGGAGGAGGGCGACTACAGCGAGGCGAGCGGAGCCGATGCCGCCCGCCGTCTGCTCGCGGAAGGGCGACCGGACGCGATCTTCGTCGCCAGCGACCTCATGGCCCGCGGAGCGCTCACGGCGCTGCGGGGTGCCGGGGTGCGGGTGCCTGAGGACATCGCACTCGTCGGCTTCGACGACTCCTCGGTGGCCCTCACCACCGATCCGCCTCTGACGACGATGCGCCAGCCCATGTACGCCCAGGGCGAGGCGATGACGCAGGTGCTGCTCTCCCGGCTCGCGGGGGAGGACCCGCCTCGGACGACCATCCTGCCGACGGAGCTCGTCGTCCGCGGCTCCGCCTGAGCCGCACCGACCGCGGACACGGGTGAGGCCCGGTCGCGGAACGACCGGGCCTCGGTGGTGCCGGAGCGCGTCTGACGAGAGCGTCAGTTCCCGTAGAGCGAGACGACGCCGCTGCGGTCGACGCTGGTCATCGACAGATCGGCCGAGCTGCCGTTGCACTGCGGGTAGTGCATGATCGACGACGAGTCGTACGGCGTGAGCGGACGCCAGTTGTTGTCCTCGAAGCAGGTGCCCGCCTCCGGGCGGGTGTGCTCGTGGCGGAAGCCGAGGACGTGGCCGAGCTCGTGGCCGAGCACGTTCGTCGGGGTCCACGCTCCGGCGCTCCAGATCGAGTCGTCGATGAGGACGTTCTGCTGGCGGGCCGGCGTGCTGGGGAAGAAGGCGCGGGCGATGTACTGCGTCGTGGCCACCGGCTCGACGGAGAAGACGACGGCGTTGTTCCGCGTGGTGCAGTTGGCGTCGGCGCTGCTCACGTAGCGGAAGTCGACCTTCGAAGACGCGGACTCCCAGAGCGCCGCGCCGCCCTCCATCGCCCGGACGACGTCGGCGTGCCGGCTGCCGAACTTCGTGCTCACGCAGTAGGTGAGGTTGGCCACCTGTGCGGCCGACCACTTGTCATCGATGTTGTTGACCGTGTTGACGATGAGGCCATCGTTGAGGGTCTCGGGGCCGACGAGCCGGTCGTAGAACGCGCGCAGCTCCTTCTTGTTCGAGATCACCTCATCGCCGTTGACGACGTAGGCGCCGTCGACGTCCCGATAGGTCGACGCCGCGAACTCCTGGTACGAGGGCGCGGAGTCGTCGGGGGACGCGGCCGTGGCGGGGATGACCGCGCTGAGGCTGAGCGCGGCCGCCGCGGTGGCGGCGAGCGCGAGTTTTCTGGTGAATCGCATGGAAGATCCTCTTCGATCTGAGCGGTGCCGCGCGCCCGGTGAGCGAGCGGACTCCGGCCGGAACGGTGAGCATCGCTGCCACCGAGGGGCCGAAGCCCGCTCACGCTAACCGCGCGATTTCGACGGGGTCAAGGCGCGACACGGCCCGTCGCCCGCTTTCTGCACTCAGGTCAGGAATCGGCTGGATCGGTCGCCGTCGAAGGTGCCGCCACGGCTCGGCCGGACGTCGGCACCGGCGGTCGACGACCGGGCCTGGTCGTCGGTCCCTCGTCGTAGGCCGGAGGTCGAGGATGACCACGGACGCGTCTCCGCCACCCCCTCCATAGGCGTGAGACGCGTCCGTGGCCCGCTGCGGCGAACCCCCGCGCCGCGAGTGCTCGCACCCTCCATAGGTTGAACGAGCATTCAGTGATTAATCTATCCCGAGACGGCCCGTGAGGGAATTCCGCCGGACGACCCGGGAGGTGGACACCGCATGGCGCGATCGGATGCGCAGAATCGTCTGGCGCGAGAGCGCGCCAGGGAGAACATCCTCCAGGCGGCGATCGAGGTGTTCAGCGAACGCGGCGTCGCCGGGGCGGGCATCGCCGAGATCACGCGTCGCGCCGGAGTCGCCCAGGGGTTGGTGAACTACCACTTCGGCGGCAAGGACCAGCTCGTCGGCGCTGTGATCGACCGCTGGTTCGAGACGGTCCTGGCCTTCGCGCAGGTCGAGGGCACGCCCGACGAGATGCTGGCCGCGATCATCGACGGGGCGATCGGGGCGACCGCCTTCGCGATGCCTCTGCAGCGCGCGGTGCTCGCCATGCAGCAGCAGCCGCTCACCCATCGGCTGTTCGCGGAGTCGGAGCAGCGCTACGCCGAGGGTGCGGCGGCCGCGGAGGATGCCGTGCGCGCCGTCTTCCGCGCCCGAGGCGCCGAGGACCCGGCCCTGGAGGAGGTCATGCTCCGCAGCACTCTGGAGGGGGTGTTCGTGAAGTACTGCGTCTTCGGCGACACGTATCCGCTCGAGGACGCGCGGCGCTGGCTGCACCGCCGGTACGGTCTCCCGGAGCCGACCGCCGCGTTGCCTGGGCTGCCGGCCTCGCCCCGGGGCGAACCCCGCCCCCGCGCCACGGCGGCGCTGCGGACCGACGCGTCCTGAGTCGCCGCGCTCAGTCGAGCTGCATCCGCGCGAACGCGCCGAGCACGACCCGTTCCGACTGCACGAGGTACCGCTCCAACTCGGCTGCGCCGGCCTCCGCGCCGCGGGTGAGGAACGTGTCGAGGACGGCGCGGTTCTTCCGGACGAACGGCTCGTGCAGGGCGCGGGGGTCGTCGATCTTGAGGAAAGCGAGCCGCAGCTCCGCCGCGACGTTCCGGTAGGTGCGGGCGAGACGAGGGCTGTCGGCGAGGTCGACGAGCGCGACGTGGAACGCCATGTTCGCGCTGCCGACCGCGCGCCAGGCGGACGTGTCGTCTGCCGAGACCCCGGCCACGGCGGCCTCGGCCGCGGCGACCGCGTCGGTCATGCGCTGGACGGCGGGATGCTCGGGCTCGGACTGCCGCAGAGCCGTGCACTCGATGACCCGGCGGGCGCGGTAGATGTCGATGACGTCGGCAATCGAGGGAGAGGCGACCGAGACGCCGCGGTGCGGGATGTGCTCGACGAGGCCCTGTTCCGCGAGCACCCGGAACGCCTCGCGCAGGGTGTTGCGCGACACGTCGAAGCGCTCGGCGAGAGCCGATTCGGACAGCCGGGAGCCCGGGGCGACGTCGCCGTCGATGATGCGCTGACGGAGCACGTCGGCGAGCGGGCCCTGCTGGTTCATGCCTTCATCGTAGGGCGGCATCACGCCGATCATTACCGAAAAGCAATCGCGCTGTAGCACGACGGAAACATGATTGTTGAACAATCGGGTTCTGTCCGTTCTACACTGGGGGTCACCCGACACCCACCAACGACGATGGGACCCCCCTATGTCCGAGCAGTCCGCCCCCGCCCTCACCCCCGAGGACGAAGCCCGCGCCGCCCACGCGAAGAAGCGCGCCGGCCGCAGTGCCGTCATCGGCGCCATCTTCCTCATGGCCACGAGCGCCATCGGCCCCGGCTTCATCACCCAGACCGCAACGTTCACCGCCCAGATGGGAGCCGCCTTCGCGTTCGCCATCCTCGTGTCGATCCTCGTCGACATCGCGGTGCAGCTGAACATCTGGCGCATGATCACCTCGTCCGGCAAGCGTGCCGGCGAGCTCGCCAACAGCGCCATCCCGTTCTCCGGCCACGTCATCGCCGTCCTCGTCGTCATCGGCGGACTCGCGTTCAACATCGGCAACATCGCCGGTGGCGGCCTGGGTCTGAACGCCCTCCTGGGGCTCGACCCGAAGCTCGGCGGCGCGCTCACGGCGGCCCTCGCGATCATCATCTTCCTCGTGAAGAAGGCCGGCAAGGTGATGGACATCGTGCTGATCGTCCTCGGCATCGGGATGATCGTGATGACCCTCGTGGTCGCGTTCATCGCCCAGCCGCCGGTCGGCGACGCCCTGCGCCAGACCTTCGTGCCCGACCAGCTCAACTTCGCCACCATCACCACGATCGTCGGCGGCACGGTCGGCGGCTACATCACCTACTCCGGCGCTCACCGCTACCTCGACTCCGGCCACGTGGGCCCGCAGTACGCGAAGCCCGTCATGCGCGCCGCCGCCAACGGCATCCTCGTGACCGGCATCATGCGCTACGTGCTGTTCCTCGCGATCCTCGGTGTGGTGGCCTCCGGCGTGGCGCTCGACCTCTCCTCGCAGGCCGCGAACCCGGCCGGGCAGGCGTTCGGTGCGGTGCTCGGCGACGCGGGGCTCCGGGTCTTCGGCGCGATCTTCTGGGCCGCCGCGATCAGCTCGGTCATCGGTGCCGCGTACACCTCGGCGACGTTCCTCTCGACGTTCACCGCCAAGCTCCGCGGCGGCTGGCCGCTGCAGCTCGCCACCGTCGCGTTCATCGTCGTGTCGCTGGCGGTCTACCTGGCGATCGGCACGGCCCCGGCCGCGATCCTCGTCTTCGTCGGCGGCTTCAACGGCCTGATCCTCCCCATCGGCCTCACGGTGTTCATGTACATCGGCTGGTTCCGCCGCGACCTGCTCGGCGACCGGAAGTACCCGATGTGGCTGCTCATCGCGGGCACCGTCGTGACCGCGCTCACCTGGTACATGGGCGCCGTCTCGATCGGCCCCATCTTCGCCTTCCTCGGAATCGGAGCGTGACATGGCGACCATCGACCTGAACTCGGACCTCGGCGAGAACGTCCCCGACCGGATCGTCAGCGACGACGCGAGCATGCTCGAGATCGTCACGAGTGCGAACGTGTCGTGCGGGTTCCACGCGGGCAGCCCGGAGGGGATCCGCGAGACCCTGGCCGCGGCCGTCGCCGGCGGCGTCGTGATCGGCGCCCACCCCGGGTACCGCGACTACGAGAACTTCGGGCGCACGAAGGTCGACATCGACTCGGCCACGCTGCAGGCGCACGTGGAGTACCAGCTCGGTGCTCTCCTCGGGCTCACCGCGGCGGTCGGCGGGCGGGTCTCCTACGTCAAGCCGCACGGGGCGCTCTACAACACCATCGCCCGCGACGAGCGGCAGTCGAAGGACGTCGTGGCGGCCATCAAGGCGGTCGACCCCTCGCTTGTGCTGCTCGGTCTCGCCGGCGGAGTGGTGCTCGACGTCGCCGAGCGGGCCGGACTCGCGGTCGCCGCGGAGGCCTTCGCGGATCGCGCGTACCAGCCGGACGGTCAGCTCGTCTCGCGCACCGAGGAGGGGGCCGTGCTGCACGACCCCACCGCGGTGGCCGAGCGGATGGTGCGCCTGGCCGCGGACGGCGTGATCCGGGCGATCGACGGCACCGACGTGGCCGTGTCCGCGCAGTCGATCTGCGTGCACGGCGACAGCCCCGGCTCGGTCGCGATGGCCGCGGAGACGAAGCGCCTGCTGCAGGCGGAGGGCATCACCATCGCCCCGTTCGCCGGAGTCTGACATGGCCGTGCTCGCGACTCCCGCACAGCTCGCCGACGCCCGGGCCGCCCGTGTGGCGCACCGGGCCGGCCACTCCGCGCCGACCAGCGGCGTCGCCCCGGGGCTGACCCAGGCGAACCTCATCGCGGTGCCCGCGGACTGGGCCTTCGAGACCCTCCTCTACGCGCAGCGCAACCCGAAGCCCTGCCCCGTCCTCGAGGTGATCGAGCAGGGGGAGGTGGAGTCGCGGCTCGCGCCGGGCAGCGACATCCGCACCGATATCGGGCGGTACCGCATCTGGCGGGACGGCGCGCTCGTGGAGGAGGTGTCCGACGCGACGGCGGCGTGGGACGAGCATCCCGACCTCGTCGCCTTCCTCATCGGCTGCAGCTTCACGTTCGAGACGGGTCTCGTCGAGGCCGGGATCCCGATCCGTCATCAGGAGCTCGGGCGCAACGTGCCGATGTACCGCACGGCGGTGGACTGCACCCCGGCCGGACGGCTGCGCGGCGAGATGGTGGTCTCGATGCGACCGATCCCCGCGGACCGCGTGGCCGATGCCGTGCAGATCTCCGGGCGCACCCCGGCGGTGCACGGTGCGCCCGTGCACATCGGCGACCCGGCGTCGCTCGGTATCGCCGATGTGATGGCGCCGGACTTCGGGGACGCCCCCGAGATCCGCCCCGGCGAGATCCCCGTGTTCTGGGCGTGCGGCGTGACCCCGCAGGCGGCGATCATGGCGTCGAAGCCGCCGTTCGCGGTCACCCACGCCCCGGGCTACATGTTCGTCACCGATGTGCCGGATGCGGAGTACCGGGTCTGATGCGCATCCTCACGGCCTCCGACAGCGCGCTGCTCGTCGAGGCGGACGACCTCGAGCAGGCCATGCGGCTGAACCTCGCATGGAGCGACGTGCCCGGCGTGCTCGAGCGCATCCCCGGCGCCCGCACGGTGCTCGTGCGCTTCGATCCGCACCGCACCTCGGCCGCCGCGCTGGCCGAGGTGCTCGCCGCGACCGAGGTCGACGCCGCAGCGCTGCCCGATGCGGGCGAGGTCACCATCCCGGTCCGCTACGACGGGGAGGATCTGGACGAGGCGGCCGCGCTCCTCGACGTCTCGGCGGAGGAGCTGGTGGCCCGTCACCTCGCCGCCGACTGGCGGGTGGCCTTCTCCGGCTTCGCTCCCGGCTTCGGCTATGCCGTGAGCGGCGACCCCCTCTTCGACGTGCCGCGGCGGTCGTCGCCCCGCACCCGGGTGCCCGCCGGCTCCGTCGCGCTCGCCGGGGCGTTCAGCGGCGTGTATCCGCGGGAGAGCCCCGGCGGCTGGCAGCTCATCGGCCGGACCGCCCTGGAGATGTGGGACATCGACCGGGACCCGCCGGCGCTGCTCGCGCCGGGTCGCCGCGTGCGCTTCGTGCGTGCGGAGCGGGAGTCGGTCGCGGCGTCGCCGGCATCGGCCGCCGCGACGCGCATCGACCGCCGTGAGGACGGTCCGGCGGTCGAGGTCGTGCGACCGTCGCTGCAGCTCCTCGTGCAGGACGCAGGTCGCCCCGGCTTCGCGGCGCTGGGCGTCTCGGCCTCCGGCGTCGCCGATCGCGTCGCGATGCATGCGGCGAACCGGGCGGTGGGGAACGTGCCTGCCGCAGCCGTGCTGGAGAGCGTCGGCGGGGCCGTGCTGCGCTTCCACGGCGCGGGTGTGGCCGCCGTCACCGGGGCCACGGGCACGCTCACGCTCACCGACGCCGACGGCACGAAGCGCACGCTTCTCCCCGGCGTGCCGTTCGCGACCGTCGACGGCGACGAGCTCACGCTGGGGCACCCGGAGCGCGGACTCCGGTCCGTGATCGCCGTCCGCGGCGGTCTCGCTCCGGCCGCGGCGCTCGACAGCCGCGCGACCGACACGCTCGCCGGACTGGGCCCGGCGCCGCTGACCGCGGGCGATCTCCTTCCGATCGGGGCTGCCGCGGTGGCCGCCGTCGAGCCGGACCCGGTGCCGCGCCCCCTTCCCGCAGCCGGGGAGCTGGTCGCGCTGGAGATCACGCTCGGCCCGCGCGACGACTGGTTCACGGCCGCCGGCATCGACGCGCTCACCGCGCAGGAGTGGACGGTCACGCCGCGCTCCGACCGTGTGGGCATCCGCCTGCACGGCGACGTGCCCCTGGAACGCGAGGTCGGTGGTGAGCTGCCGAGCGAAGGCGCCGTGACCGGGGCTATCCAGGTGCCGCCGGACGGCCAGCCCGTGCTCTTCCTCCCCGATCATCCGCTCACCGGCGGCTACCCCATCATCGGTGCTCTCACCGATCGCAGCCTCGATCTCGCCGCCCAGCTTCCGCCGGGCGTGCGGGTGCGTTTCACCGTCAAGGAGACCTCATGACCACTGTGCTGATCGCCAACCGCGGCGAGATCGCGGTCCGCGTGATCCGTGCGTGCGCCGAGGCCGGCTACACGTCGGTCGCCGTCTACGCCGATCAGGACGCGGATGCCCTGCACGTGCGGCTCGCGGACGAGGCGATCGGCCTGGGCGGCGACACCGCGGCGACGACATACCTGTCCATCGAGGCGCTGATCGACGCGGCTCGCCGCAGCGGCGCCGACGCCGTGCACCCCGGCTACGGCTTCCTGTCCGAGAGCGCCGCCTTCGCGCGGGCCGTCGAGGACGCCGGACTCGTCTGGATCGGGCCCTCCCCGGAGAGCATCGACGCGCTCGGCGACAAGATGACCGCGCGCCGGATCGCGCAGCGCGTCGGGGCTCCGCTCGCCGCGGGCACGGATCAGCCGCTGTCCGGACCGCAGGAGGCGGTGGCGTTCGCCGAGGAGCACGGTCTGCCCATCGCGATCAAGGCCGCGTTCGGCGGCGGAGGTCGCGGGCTCAAGGTCGTCCGCGAGCTGTCGGAGGTCGCCGACGCGTTCGACGCGGCCACCCGCGAGGCGACCGCCGCGTTCGGCCGCGGGGAGTGCTTCGTGGAGCGCTTCCTGGAGAGCCCGCGGCACATCGAGGTGCAGGTGCTCGGCGACGGGCGCGGCGGCGTGGTCGTCGTGGGCGACCGCGACTGCTCGATGCAGCGCCGCAACCAGAAGCTCATCGAGGAGGCTCCTGCGCCCGGTCTCACGGAGGCGCAGCGGACGGCGTTCCACGACGCGGCGCGCGCGATCTGCGCCGAGGTGCAGTACCGCGGCGCCGGCACGGTCGAATTCCTCCTCGCCGCGGACGGCACGATCTCCTTCCTCGAGGTGAACACCCGGTTGCAGGTGGAGCACCCCGTGACCGAGGAGGTGACCGGGACCGACCTCGTCCGCGAGCAGTTCCGTATCGCGTTCGGCGAGGGGCCGTCGTTCACCGAGACCCCGGCGCCGACCGGGCACGCGTTCGAGTTCCGCATCAACGCCGAAGACCCCGGCCGCGGGTTCCTGCCCAGCCCCGGACGGGTGGACGGTCTGCGCATCCCCGGTGGACCCGGCGTGCGGTGGGACAGCGGCATCGAGGCCGGAGACACCGTGCAGCCCGCGTTCGACTCGATGATCGCGAAGCTCATCGTGCACGCGGACACCCGGGACGCGGCTCTCGTCCGTGCGCGTCGGGCGCTGCGGGAGCTCGCGGTCGAGGGTCCGGCGACCGTGATCCCGTTCGACCTCCGCGCCATCGACGACCCCGCGTTCGCGACCGCGACCTTCGCCGTGCACACCCAGTGGATCGAGACCGTGCTGCTCCCGGCCCTGGAGGCGCAGCCTCGGCCCGCGGTCGCTCCGGTGTCCGGACTGCAGCGGTTCCCGGTGGAGATCGACGGCCGCCGCGTGATGCTCGGTCTGCCCGCGGAGCTGCTGGCGGGCATCGGTCGTCCGGCGGGAGAGGTCGCGGCCCCCGTGTCCTCGGCGGATCCCTCCGAGCTGCGGGTCCCCGCGCCGGGCACGCTCGTCCGCTGGCTCGTCGACGACGGGGCCGAGGTGGCCGAGGGAGACCCGGTGGCCGTGCTCGACGCGATGAAGATGGAGACCACGGTCACCGCGCACCGCGCCGGCACGCTCACCCCGCGCGCCGACACCGGCGCGACCCTCGCCGCCGACGCCCTCCTCGCCACGATCGCCTGACCCCGCCCCGGTCACCCTCCGCGTGCGGAGTGCAAAAACACCCCTCCCGCACCCCTCAGACGCCCCTTTCCGATCCCGCACGCTTTGATCCCGCCAGCGCCCCCCGCGTGAGAGTGCGAATACGGTCCTCCCGCCCGCCGGGCACGCCCGTTTTCGATCCCGCGCGCTCCGACGCGGGGGACGTCCCCCGCGTGCGAGTGCGAATAGGCCCCTCCCGCCCGCCGGGGGCGCCCCTTTTCGACCCTGCACCGTAGGGGCCGGACCCGCGGACACCGCGTGGGCCGGGACGTTCCTGTCTGGAGAGTGCGAAAGTGCACCTTCCGGAGACCCGGAAGGCCCCATTTCGATCCCGCACGCGACGCGGCGACCAAGGCCCGTGCGAGCGCGAAAACGCCCCCTCGTCGTGAGAAGAAGGGGCGTTTTCCGTTACGGCTCCACCCCGCAAACCCGCGCGAGTGCGAAAACGGGCCTCCGCGGGGTGCGGGAGGGGCAAAAACCGTCCCGCATGTGAGCGTTACGCGGGGTCGCCGCCGAGGGGGCCGACGGGCTCGAGAGGCTTCGGGTCGTCGGCACCCGTCTTGCGCGCGCGGGCGATGAGGTTGCCCAGGTGATAGATCAGCAGCGCCGCGACCGTCCCGAGCACGATCCCGCCGAAGGCGAAGTCGCCGAGCTGCATCGTGAACCCGGCGATGCCGATCACGAGCGAGACCGCTGCGGTGTACTGGTTGACCGGACGCGAGAAGTCGACCCGGCTGTCGACCCAGATCTTGATGCCGATGATGCCGATGAGGCCGTAGAGCGCCGTCGTCGCACCGCCGAGCACGCCCGCGGGGATCGAGTTGAACACCTCGCCGACCTTGGGGGAGAACGCGAGGAGGACCGCGAACAGACCCGCCACCCAGTACACGGCGGTGGAGTACACGCGGGTCGCGGCCATGACACCGATGTTCTCGCCGTAGGTCGTGGTGCCCGAGCCGCCGAATCCACCGGCGATGGTCGTGGCGACACCGTCGGCGATGAGGGCGCGACCGGTGTGGCGGTTGATCGCGGGGTCCTCGGTCATGGTCGCGACGCCGCGCACGTGACCGACGTTCTCCGCGATGAGCACGAGCACGACCGGCAGGAACATCGCGATGGTCGACCAGGTGCCTGGCTCGACGAAGTCCGGGAACTGGAAGTGCGGGAGGCCGATCCACGGGGCGTCCGCGATGAGCTCGGCGGGGGTCTTGTCGCCACGGAGCGGGTTGGGCACCTCGAACGAGCCGTTGAAGGCGGCCCAGATGAAGCCGACGGCGACGCCGAGGAAGATCGAGATCCGGCCGAGGAAGCCCCGGAAGAGCACGGCGAAGAGGATGATCGCGACGAGGGTGATCGTGGCGGTCACGGGGTCGAGCGCGAAGTTGCTCCAGGCGGTGGGGGCGAGGTTGAAGCCGATCAGCGCGACGATGGCACCGGCGACGACCGGGGGCATCAGGGCGTCGACCCAGCGGAGGCCGACGAACTGCACGACGAGACCGACGACCGCGAGGAGCACGCCCACCGCGACCACGCCCGCGAGGGCGGAGCCGGTGCCGCCCGCCGCGACGGCCGCGGTGATGGGGGCGATGAAGGCGAACGAGGAGCCGAGGTAGCTCGGCAGCTGGTTCTTCGTGATGAGGAGGAAGAGCAGCGTGCCGATGCCGCTGAAGAGCAGCGTGGTCGACACCGGGAAGCCGGTGAGCGTCGGCACGAGGAACGTGGCGCCGAACATGGCGACGACGTGCTGGGCGCCGATGGCGATGGTCGCGGGCCAGGACAGACGTTCCTCGGGGGTGACGACGGCGCCGGGCTCGACGGTGCGGCCGTTTCCGTGCAGCTTCCACAAAGCCATGCGGGCTCCTCAGGGTTCGGGATCGGGGGCGGAGTGCTGGAGCAACACTACCGATTCCTGAGTTTTCCCTGTGCGTCCCGCGGCCGCGGGGAGCGCGACGTCAGGCGCCGAGGCGGTCGATGAGCTCCCGGTACCGGGCGGCCGTCCGGGCCACGACCTCCTCGGGCAGCACGGGGGGCTCGCCCTGCTTGTCCCAGTTCGCCGCGAGCCAGTCGCGCACGATCTGCTTGTCGAAGCTCGCCATCCGCTCCGCCGGGGTCGACCCCGTGCGCCAGGCCTCGGCGTCCCAATACCGGGAGGAGTCGCTCGTGAGGACCTCGTCGGCGAGGCGGAGGATGCCGTCGGCGTCGGTCCCGAACTCGAACTTCGTGTCGGCGAGGATGAGCCCCTTCTCCTCGGCGATGGCCGCGGCACGACGGTAGATCGCGAGCGAGGCGTCGCGGAGCTCGGCCGCCCGGTCCGCCCCGACGAGCTCGACGACGCGGTCGAACGTGATGTTCTCGTCGTGTTCGCCCATCGGCGCCTTGTAGGCCGGGGTGAACAGCGGCTCGGGCAGGCGGTCGCCGTTCTGCAGGCCTGCCGGCAGGGCGATGCCGCACACGGTGCCGTGCTCCTGGTACTCGGCCCAGCCGGAGCCGGTGATGTACCCGCGCACGACGCACTCGATCGGCAGCATCTCGAGCGACTGGGCGAGCATGGCGCGATCGGCCACCTCCTCCGGCAGGTCGCCGTCCGTGAGGTGGTTCGGCACGTCGAGCTGGGCGAACCACCAGCGGCTGAGGCGCGTCAGCAGAGCGCCCTTGTCGGTGATGCCGGGGGAGAGCACGACGTCGAAGGCGCTCACCCGGTCGGACGCGACGACGAGGATGCGGGTGTCGGCCGGGTCCTCCGAGGCGTAGAGGTCGCGGACCTTTCCGGAGTAGAGGTGTCGCCACCCGGGGATGGCCTGCGCGTTTCCTGCGGACGGTGTGCTCACCCGCCCATTATCCCGGTGATGCGTCCTCTTCCGCGCCGAGACCCCGCGTTCGCGTCGAGACCCCGGGGTGAGCGCGTCGGGACCCCGGGGTCTCGCCGGAAAACCGGGGTCTCGTCGGGGGAGAGGCGGGTGTATAGTCCATGTGGACTATCCGACGGGGCGACAGAGCAGCGGACAGGGGAGAGGCGTGGGGAAGAGCGGGGATGTGGTGGCGGGACTCACGCCGCTCGGGGTGATGGTGCTCGCGCTGCTTCGCGAGAGCGACATGCACCCGTACGAGATGGTGCGCCTGCTCCGCGCGCGTCACGACGACCGCCTCATCACCGTCACCAACGGCACGCTCTACCACACGGTCGCCCGGCTCCAGCGTGCCGGTCTGCTCGACGAGGTCGGCACGGATCGCGAGGGCAACCGACCGGAGCGGACGACCTACACCCTCACCGACGCCGGCCGGGAGGCGGTGGTCGCCTGGGTGCGTCGCGCCCTCCCCCGCATCGACCGCGAGACCGACGCCCGCGTCGCGCTCGCCGAGTCGCACAACCTCGACCGCGACGACGCCGTCGCGCTGCTGCAGGAGCGACGGGAGGCCCTCGTCGCCTCGTACGCGCTGCACCACGACGGCCTCGCCTCCGCCCGCGCCAAGGGCGTCCCGCCGCAGGTCCTGGTCGAGATCGAACGGCAGGAGGCGCTGCTCGACGCCGAGCTCCGCTGGCTCGACTCCCTCCTCACCCGCCTCGACGGCGACGAGCTCCGCTGGGGCCCCGACGCCTTCGACGACACCGACCGCTACCGCGCCCAGCGAAAGGCTGCACAGCAATGACCGATTCCCGTCAGACCTCGGGGCCCGAGACGGGGCCCTTCGCCGCCGGTCACGCGCCGAAGAGTCCGTGGCCCGCGCTCTGGGCGCTCGTCATCGGGTTCTTCATGATCCTCGTCGACACCACGATCGTCTCCGTCGCGAACCCGGCGATCAAGGCCGCCCTCGACCCCGACACGAACAACCTCGACTACGTCGTGTGGGTCACCAGCGCCTACCTGCTCGCCTATGCCGTGCCGCTGCTGATCACCGGACGACTCGGCGACCGCTTCGGGCCGAAGAACATCTACCTCATCGGGCTCGCGGTCTTCACCCTCGCCTCGCTCTGGTGCGGACTTTCGACGACGCTCGAGGGCCTGATCGCGGCCCGCGCGGTCCAGGGGCTCGGCGCCGCGTTGATGACCCCGCAGACCATGGCCGTGATCACCCGCACGTTCCCGCCGAACCGCCGCGGGGCGGCGATGGGCCTCTGGGGTGCCACGGCCGGCGTGGCCACGCTCGTCGGCCCGCTCGCCGGCGGTCTGCTCGTCGACGGCTTCGGCTGGGCGTGGATCTTCTTCGTGAACCTGCCCGTCGGCGTGGTCGCCTTCGTGCTCGCCTGGATCCTCGTGCCGAAGCTGAAGACGCACCCGCACCGGTTCGACCTCGTCGGCGTCGTGCTCAGCGCCGTCGCGCTGTTCCTCATCGTCTTCGGACTGCAGGAGGGCGAGAAGTACGACTGGGGGACCATCGCGGGCCCGATCTCGGTCTGGGGCCTCATCATCGCCGGCGTCGTGGTGCTCGCGCTCTTCATCGTGCAGCAGGCCCGCACCCGCAGCGAACCCCTCGTCCCGCTCGCCCTCTTCCGCGACCGCAACTTCTCCGGCGCGAACGTGGCGATCGCGGCGGTCGGCTTCACCGTCACGAGCATGTCGCTGCCGATGATGTTCTTCCTGCAGACGGCGCGTGGCCTCACCCCCACCGAGGCCGCGATGCTGCTCATCCCGATGGCCGTGCTGTCGGGCGTGCTCGCCCCGGTCGCCGGGAAGATCCTCGACCGTGTCGACCCACGCATCATCCTCGTGCCCGGCCTGCTCTGCGTCGCGGGTGCCCTGGTCTGGTACTCCGCCCTGACCACGATGGACACCCCGATCCTGATGTTCCTGCTGCCGTCCGCCCTGATGGGCATCGGCAACGCGGGCATGTGGGGGCCGCTGGCGACCACGGCCACGCGCAAGCTGCCGCCGCGGCAGGCCGGTGCCGGTGCGGGCATCTACAACACCACCCGCACCATCGGCTCGGTCATCGGCTCCGCCTCGATCGCCGCGTTCATGCAGTCGCGGCTGGAGGCGAACCTCCCCGGTCTGGCCGACGCTCCGGCCGGCACGGGCCGCGGCGCGCTGCCCCCGCAGGTCGCGGAGGGCTTCGCGGCCGGCATGTCCGAGACGCTGCTGCTCCCCGCCGGTGTGATCCTCATCGCACTGGTCGCCTCGCTGTTCCTCCGTGGGCAGGATCGGAAGGACGAGGCCGTCCCCGCGACCCCTCCGGCGTGACCGCGATGACCCCGACACGCCGGTATCCACGCGGCTTCCGGCAGTGTCGGGCGTCTCTCCGAGATTCCGGTGCGCGGGAGGTGCAGGGTTAGGGTGGATGGTCGGCGGCCGCCGGGCCGCCCTTCCGAACCCCCGAGGAGCACTCGACGTGAGCCGCCATCCATCCTCTCCGCCGAGCCGTCTGCGGCGGTTCGGCCGCACCGCCGGCGCGACCGCTCTCGCCGCGCTCGTCGCCGCCGGGGCGCTGCTCGCCGGAGCCGCGCCCGCCACCGCGGCCGACGACGGCGAGACCTACGTCATCGGCACCGACACGACCTTCGCGCCGTTCGAGTTCACGAACGAGTCCGGCGACCTGGTCGGCATCGACATGGACCTCCTGCGCGCGATCGCGGAGGACCAGGGCTTCGACGTGGAGATCCGCCAGCTCGGCTTCGACGCCGCGGTGCAGGCGCTGCAGTCGAACCAGGTCGATGCCGTCATGGCCGGGATGTCGATCACCGAGGAGCGCCAGCAGACCTTCGACTTCAGCGACCCGTACTTCACGAGCGGCGTGCAGCTGGGCGTGCTCGAGTCCAGCGACATCGAGTCCCTCGACGACCTCGACGGCAAGACCGTCGCGGTGAAGACCGGCACCCAGGGGCAGACCTTCGCCGAGGAGAACGCCGACGAGTACGGCTTCCGCATCACGCCCTATCAGGACACGACCGACATGGTCGACGCGGTCAAGGCGGGTCAGGCCGTCGGCTACTTCGAGGACTTCCCCGTGCTCGCCTACGGCATCCAGCAGGGGTCCGGCTTCCGTCTCGTCGGCGAGCCGGCGCTCGGTGGCGAGTACGGCTTCGCGGTGAACAAGGGCGAGAACGCCGAGCTCCTGGAGATGTTCAACGCCGGCCTCGCCAACCTGCAGGACTCCGGTGCGTACGACGAGATCGTGGACACCTACCTCGCGACGGGTGACGACGCGCAGGAGGCGCAGCCCACCGACATCATCTCGGTCGCGGTGAAGTACTGGCCGGCCCTGATGCAGGGTCTGTGGCTCGCCATCCTCGCCACGATCGTCGCGGTGATCGCAGCCTTCATCCTCGGGATCATCTTCGGCTTCGGACGACTGTCGAAGTTCGCGCCGTTCCGCTGGATCGCGACCGCCTACGTCTACGTCTTCCGCGGGACCCCGATCCTGATCCAGGCGTTCTTCGTGTTCTTCGCCATCCCGCAGCTCATTCCGGACCTCAAGTTCGACCCGTTCGTGGCCGGTGCGATCACCCTGTCGCTGAACACCGGTGCGTACATGACGGAGATCATCCGCGGCGGCATCCAGGCCGTCGACCCCGGTCAGGCGGAGGCGTCGCGCTCGCTCGGCCTCAGTCACTGGAAGACGATGCGCAAGGTCGTGCTGCCGCAGGCGTTCCGGATCATGATCCCGTCGTTCGTGAACCAGGGCATCATCACGCTGAAGGACACCTCCCTCATCAGCGTCATCGGTCTCGCCGAGCTGACGTTCGTCTCGCGACAGATCATCGCCTCGACGTATCTCTCGGCGCAGGTGCTGACGATCGTCGCCATCATCTACTTCGTCGTGATCACGCTGCTGACGCTGCTCGCGAACCGCCTGGAGAGGAAGGCCAACGCATGAGCAAGATCGAGGTCAGGGACCTGCACAAGTCGTTCGGCGACAACGAGGTGCTCAAGGGCATCGATCTCACGGTCGAGGACGGTGAGGTCATCGCCGTGATCGGCCCCTCCGGCTCGGGCAAGTCGACGCTGCTGCGCTGCCTCAACAAGCTCGAGGAGCCGACGTCGGGGCACGTGATCATCGACGGGGTCGACCTCACCGACAAGAGCGTGAAGCTGGACGAGGTGCGTCAGCGCATCGGCATGGTGTTCCAGCACTTCAACCTGTTCCCGCACATGACCGTGCTGGAGAACATCACGCTCGCCCCGGTCGAGCTCGGCCGCATGACGAAGGCCGAGGCCCGCGACCGTGCCCGCTCGCTGCTCGAGCGCGTCGGCCTGTCGGAGAAGGCGGACGCGAAGCCCGCGTCGCTCTCCGGCGGTCAGAAGCAGCGCGTGGCCATCGCCCGTGCACTCGCGATGGACCCGGAGATCATGCTGTTCGACGAGGCCACCAGCGCCCTCGACCCGGAGATGGTCGGCGAGGTGCTGCAGGTCATCCGCGACCTCGCCGAGGGCGGAATGACCATGGTGCTCGTGACCCACGAGATGGGCTTCGCGCGCGAGGTGTCCGACCGCACGGTCTTCATGGACGGCGGCGTCGTGGTCGAGGAGGGCACCCCCGCCGACCTGTTCGGCGCCCCGAAGAACGAGCGCCTCCAGGACTTCCTGTCCAAGGTCCTCTGACCCCGTTCGAGTCACTCAAATGGCTGCATCCCCGGTCGGGATGCAGCCATTTGCGTTACTTCAACGGGGACGGTCGCCGACGGTCCCGGGCTTCGAGTCGCTTGAATGGCTGCATTTCCGGTCGGGATGCAGCCATTTGCGCTACTTCAACGGGGACGGTCAGTCAGCGACCCGGGCAGCGATGTCGGTGCGGTGGTGGGACCCCTCGAGGCGGATGCGGCCGAGGGCGTCGTAGGCGCGGTCGCGGGCGGTGCGGAAGTCCGGGGCCACGGCGACCACGTTCAGCACACGGCCACCCGTCGCGATGAGCGAACCCCCCGGGGCGTCGGGGCTCGCGGTCGCGGCGTGCACCAGGCGGACACCCTCCACGGCGGCGGCCTCGTCCAGACCCTCGATCGGGCGCCCGGTCTGCGGCGCCTCCGGGTACCCCTCGCTCGCCAGGACCACGGTGATCGCGACCTCATCGCGGAACACGGGCTCCGGCTGGTCCTCGAGGGTGCCGGAGGCGGCGGCGAAGAGGAGCTGGGACAGCGGGGTCTCCAGTCGCGGGAGCACGACCTGGGTCTCCGGGTCGCCGAAGCGCGCGTTGAACTCGATCACGCGCACGCCCTGCGGGGTGAGGATGAGACCGGCGTAGAGGAGTCCGATGAACGGGGTCCCCTCCGCGTCGAGCTGCCGGACGACCGGGAGGGCGACGTCGCGGGTGACCTCTTCCACGAACGCCTGCTCGCTGCCGAACTGCTCCGCGAGCCAGGGCAGCGGCGAGTACGCCCCCATGCCGCCGGTGTTGGGGCCGGCGTCGCCCTCGAGGGCCCGCTTGAAGTCCTGTGCCGGGCTGAGGGCGCGCACGGTGTCGCCGTCGCTGAGGAAGAACAGTGAGACCTCGGGGCCGGACAGGAACTCCTCGACGAGGACGGGGCCGGCCGGGAGGTACTGCTCCGCGTGCGCCAGGGCCTCGGCGCGGTCGGAGGTGACGATGACGCCCTTGCCCGCGGCGAGCCCATCGGCCTTGACGACATAGGGGGCGCCCAGCTCGTCGAACGCGGCCTCGACCTCGCCGACCGTGGCGGCGCGGACCGCGCGGCCCGTCGGCACACCGGCGGCGTCCATGACGCGCTTGGCGAAGGCCTTGGAGCCCTCGAGCTGCGCGGCGGCCTTGCCCGGACCGAACACGGGGATGCCGCGACCGCGGAGCTCGTCCGCGACGCCTGCCACGAGAGGGGCCTCCGGGCCGATAACGACGAGGTCGATCGCGTGCTCGTTCGCGAAGGCGGTGACCGCGGCGCCGTCGAGCGGGTCGAGGGCGACGGGTGTCGCGTCCTGCGCGATGCCGGCGTTGCCGGGGGCGACGAGGATCTCGTGCGCGGTGGACTCGGCGCGCAGCGCCAGGATGATCGCGTGCTCACGGGCACCGGAACCGAGGACGAGGATCTTCACCCGTCCAGCCTATCGAGGCACATGCGCGGGGTTTCGGCCGGTCCCGCGTTCACAACTCAGGACGATCGGCGCGGCAGCCGGGATCCGACGGCATATCCGGACCGATCCGCCGCGGTTCTCCTGAGTTGTGCACGGAGGTCGGCGGGGTCAGAGCGCGATCGGCCGCTCGGCCGCGGTGTCCCAGGGCACGGTCCACCCGGTCGCGTCGAACAGCGCGTCGAGAACCATGGCGGTGAAGCCCCACACGATCGTGCCGTCGACGTCGAACGCAGGTCCGCGGAACGTGCGGCCGGCACGGGAAAGGGTCGAGGTGAAGCGGGTCGCCGGGTCGAGGAGCTGCGCAACGGGGACGCGGAACACCTCGACGGTCTCCGCGTGGTCGACGGCGACGACGCGTGACGGCGACTGCCACCAGGCGAGCACAGGGGTGACGAGGTGGTTGCTCGCGGCGAGGGGGATCACGGGAAGCGTGGCGAGCACCTCGACCCCCGCGGGATCGAGGCCGGTCTCCTCCTCGGCCTCGCGCAGCGCCGTGGCGACCGCGTCGGCATCGGCCGCTTCGGCGCGCCCGCCGGGGAAGGAGACCTGCCCCGGGTGCGAGGAGAGCGTGGGCGCGCGGCGTTGCAGCAGCACGTCGAGGTCGCGGGCGACGGCCGCATCGACGGTCGGTGCGGGGATGCGGTCGAGGACGCCGAAGAGGATGAGCACCGAGGCGTCGTGGGCGCGGCCCGGGTCGGCGAGCGGAGGGATCGGCACGCTCCAGGAGTGGTCGGCTGCGGCGGCGAGCAGCTCGGCGCGGGCGCCCTGGGGATGCATGCTCATGCCATCGAGCTTATGACCGGGGCCGCCGCGGCGGATCTAGGGTGGGGGGATGGCCAGGAAGATCGACATCGTCGACGGACGCGCGGCGCTCGGTGCCGTGCGCGACGCCGAGGCCGCGGGGACGAAGCCGGCGCGGCCGGAGCTCGCCACCGCGGTGCGCTACCTGCTGCAGCTGCTCGACGAGAAGGCGCCGGGCAACAGCGTCGAGGTGCGCGTCCCGCCGTTCGGAGCCGTGCAGGTGATCCAGGGGCCGCGGCATACCCGTGGGACTCCGCCGAACGTGGTGGAGATGGACGCCGCCACGTGGATCGCGGTCGCGACCGGCACGGAGGCATGGGCGGACGCCGCGACGGCCGGGCGCATCCACGCCTCGGGCACGCGTGCGGATCTCACCGGGGTCCTCCCGCTGCGCCCCTAGCGCCGGGCCACGACGAGCGGCACCCCGGTCAGCGGGTGCGGGAAGACATCGACGGGCTGTCCGTAGACCTCCTCCATCCGTGCGGCCGTGAGGACCTCGTCCGGCGTGCCGGTGGCGGCGACCCGACCGCCCGTGAGCAGAGTGACGCGGTCGGCGTGCGCGAGCGCGGCGTTGAGGTCGTGCAGCACGACCGCGACCGCGACCCCGGCCTCCGCCTGGGTGCGGACCACGCGCATCACGTCTTCGTGATGCTTGAGGTCCAGCGCCGCCGTCGGCTCGTCGAGCAGCAGGATCCCGGTGCTCTGGGCGAGCACGCGGGCCAGCGCCACCCGCGCGCGCTCACCGCCGGAGAGCGAGGGGACGGAGCGCTCCCGCAGCGCCGTGACCTCGGTCGTCGCCATCGCCGCCGCCACGGCGCTGTCGTCCTCCTCGGCGGCCGGACTCCGCGCCCACGGCGTGCGCCCCATCCGCACGACCTGCTCGACCGTGAAGGGGAAGGTGACGGCGTTCTCCTGCAGCAGCACGGCGCGTTGCCGGGCGAGATCGCGGGGACGCGTCCCCGCGACGGGGCGGCCGTCGAGGAGGACGGTGCCGGACATCGGAGCGACGTCCCCCGCGAGCACGCCGAACAGGGTCGATTTGCCTGCGCCGTTCGGCCCGACGAGGGCGTGCACCTCGCCGGCGTGGATGTCGATGGCCGCGTCGTCGAGGATGGCGCGTCCGTCCCCGACCCGCACCGTGAGCCCCTGGCCCCGCAGGCGCGGGCTCACGCCCATCCTCCCGACCGCCGCCGCGTCCGCACGAGGAGCCAGAGGAAGAACGGGCCGCCCACGAGGGACGTGATCATGCCGATGGGGAGGTCCGCGAGCGGCACCGCCGTGCGCGCCACAAGGTCGGCGGCCGCGATGAGGAGCGCGCCGCCGAGGGCGGAGGCGATCACGAGCGGGAGGTGTGCGGGGCCGATCAGCATGCGCATGAGGTGGGGCACGACGAGACCCGCGAACCCGATGATCCCCGCGAAGGCGACCGCGGCGCAGACGAGCAGTGCCACCGTGACGATCACGACCATCCGCAGCAGCTCGACCGGCACGCCCAGATGCCGGGCGGTGCGCTCGCCGAGGGCGAAGAGATCCAGACCCGGCGCCACGATCAGGGCGACGACGATCCCGACCGCCACGAGCGGCGCGACGAGCTGGATGTTCGACCAGAGGGCGCCGTTCAGCGAGCCGAGCTGCCAGAACACGATCTGCTCGCGCGTCGAGGTCGTGCCGAGGAAGGTGAGGAAGGCCATGCCGGCGCCGGCGATGGCGTTGATCGCGATGCCGGTGAGCAGCAGCGTGACCACTTCGGTGCGACCGCCGGAGCGGCTCAGGAGGTAGACGGAGAAGACGGCCGCGAGACCGCCGAGGAAGGCGAAGGCGGGCGTGGTCCACATGCCGAAGGTGGCCAGGCCGAACGTGATGCTGGCCGCCGCTCCGAGCGCCGCGCCGGAGGAGACGCCGACGACGCCGGCGTCCGCGAGAGGGTTGCCGAAGATGGCCTGCATGAGCACGCCGGAGACCGCGAGCGCGGCGCCGACGAGCAGGCCGAGGACCAGTCGGGGGAGGCGGAGGTTGTAGATCACGCCGTCGTCGGTCGCCGCGGCCGGAGTCTCGGCGGTGTCGATACCGAGGCCGCGCAACAGGACGTCCAGGAGCGCGGTCGGGGACAGGTCGTACTGCCCGCTCGTGATCGACGCGACGCCCGTGACGAGAAGGCCGATGACGAGGGCGACGACGACCGTCGCGAAGCGCAGTCCCCGATGCCGGGTCGGCGTCGGGGTGACGACCTCGCCGGTCACGAGGCCGGTTCCGGCGCGTACAGGGCTCGCGCGAGGGCGCTGATCACGTCGGCCGACCGCGGCCCGAAGCTGAGGATCTCGGCGTCGGCCATGTCGATCACGCGGCGATGCGCTCCTGCGGGGGTCTCGGCGATGGCAGGGATGCGTTCGATGAGCCCGTCGACGCCGCCGACCGATTCCAATCCGTCCGTCATCATCACGAGCACGTCGGGTTGCGCGGCGACGAGTGCTTCCGCGGTCATCGGCTTCATGCCCTCCCAGCCGATCTCCTCCGCGACGTCCACACCGCCGACCGCATCGATGAGGGAGTCCGCCCCGGAGTCCTCGCCGAAGATGTAGTACACGTTGGCGCTCCCGCGCACGTACAGGAAGAGCATGCGTGCGCGGTCCGTCTCCGCGGACGGGGTGACTTCGGCGATCTCCGCGATGGCGGCGTCGAGCTCGGCGTCGAGGCGGGCGATGAGCGCCGTGCCGCGCGTCGGGACGCCGAGGGCCGTGGCGATCTCCGTCACGAGCGCGTCGGTGGTGTCGATCCGGCGGTCGCTGGAGATGACGACGACCGCGATGCCCGCATCCCGCAGCTGCTGGCGGACTTCCTTCGGGCCGATCGTGGTGTCGGTGAGCACGACGGTCGGGGCCAGTTCGAGGATGGCCTCCGGGTTGAGCGTGTGCCCGGTCTTGGTGACGACCGGGAGATCCTCGGTGCCGGGGAACTGCGTGGACGCGTCGCGTCCGACGACCTGATCGCCGAGCCCGAGCGCGAACACCGTGGCGGCGATCGTGCCGGAGATGTCGATCGGGAGGATGCGGTCGGTGTCCGTGATCTCGACCTCGCGGCCTTCGCTGTCGGTCACGGTGACCGGGAGCGCCGGGGCGGTGTCGTCTTCGACGGGCGCGACCGCGTGACTCGCGAGGCACGCGGTCGAGGGGCCCGTCGCTGCGCGCACGTCGGCGACCAGGTCGAGATCGGCGAGAGGAGTCGAGGCCTGCGGGCAGGCGTCGTCGACAGGGGGTGCCGCCGCCCCGGGGCCGGAGTCCGCCCCGGCGCACGCGGCCAGTCCGAGGGCCAGCGCGGCGGCGAGAAGCAGGGCAGGGGTGCGTCGCATTAGGCAAGGCTATCCTAAAACTTGACGCCCTCACTGGCGTCCCTCTACGCTCGGGATCGGCGGCTTGCTTAGCCAAGCCTAACCAAAGTCCACCTTCGCCCGACTGCCGTGCGGCGCCGCAGGGCGCGCGATCGATCGCGCCCGGCGCGCCGCGGAGAACCGTGAACGCCACAGCACATACCCCCTCAGCGAGCACACGCCTGCGTGTCCTGCTCGCCGCAATCGTCTCCTTCGTCCTCTTCGCCGCTGGGGCGATGGTCAGCTCGCCGGCCCACGCGGCCGCGGCGACCGTCACCGCGGCGGTCTCGTCCGCCGACACCAGCGGCCTCACCGTGCAGGTGCGGGTCGAGAGTCTGCCGGACGTGACGGGCGTCTATGCCGCACTGATCGTGTCGGGCACCGAGAGCGGCATCTCCGCCGGGGGTGGCTACGCCGCGTTCGCGCTGCCCTTCCCGAGCGTGCAGCAGGGGGCCACGTCCTTCACGCTGCAGGCGCCCGTGGCGTCCCTGGACCGGACGAAGACGTACGAGGTGCTCGTCTGGCAGCAGCACACCGCGCCGACAGCCGCCACGATCTACGGCCGCGGCGACGTCACGGTGACGTCTGGGCAGTGGGACACGGTCTTCGGAACGACGCCCGTCCAGCCGGGCGAGACGGAGCCGGGAGAGACGACTCCAGGCGAGACGGAGCCCGGTGAGACCGAGCCCGGTGAGACGGAGCCCGGTGAGACGGGGCCCGGGGAGACGGAGCCGGGAGAGACGGCCCCGGGAGAGACCGAGCCGGCGCCCGCCGAAGCCGCCATCGAGGTGTTCCTCGCCGACGGCACCACGCCCGCTGCAGGCGCTCGCCTCCAGGCCGGCGACGAGATCATCGTCAAGGGCACCGGATACGACCCGACCGCGAACGTCGGCGGACGCGGCGTCCCGATCCCGTCGAACCTGCCCCAGGGCACCTACGTGGTCTTCGGCAACTTCGCGTCCACGTGGCAGCCCTCACAGGGGGCGCCGTCCTCGGCGCGTTCGGTCGGCGCACAGGCCTGGGCGCTCGCCGAAGGCGTGCTGGCCCAGGTCCCGACGCAGTACCAGGGCGCGATCCGCGCGCAGTGGGTGGACATCTCGCCCGAGGGCTCGTTCCAGGTCGCGCTGACGCTGAAGGACACCCCGGCGACGCCCGGCTCCTACGGGGTGTACACCTACCCGGCAGGCGGTGTCGTCAACGCCGACCAGGAGCGCAGCGTCGCTCTGGACTACCGCATCGCCTCGGGGCTGACGACCACAGTGAAGGCGGCGACGGCCGAGGACGGCCTCACGGTCACGGCCGCGGCGACGAAGCTCGGTGCCGTCACCGGTGCCTACGCCGCGCTGATCGAGAAGGGCACGGAGGCCGATGTCACCGCCGGCGGCGGCTTCCTCGCGATGCAGTACGTGCGCGGCATCACGGGCGGCGGCTTCACCGTCGACCTGACCGCGGCGGCGAGTGCTCTCGATCGGTCGAAGGCGTACGAGGTGATCGTCTGGCAGCAGCACACGATGCCCAGCGCGGATACCATCTACGCACGCTCCACCGTCACCGTCACCGACGCGCAGTGGAACGCCCTGCTGCCCTCCTCCGGACCGACGGTCACGACCGCCGTCACCGGCGCCACCGCCGCGGACGGGCTGACGGTGAAGGTCACCGCCGCCGACCTCGGCGCGGTCACCGGCGCCTACGTGGCGCTCATCGAGACGGGGACCGAGGCCGACGTGACCGCAGGCGGCGGCTTCCTCGCCATGCAGTACGTCCGGAACATCGGCTTCGGAGCCTTCGCCGTCGACCTGAACGCGGCGGCGAAGAACCTCGACCGGTCGAAGGCGTATGAGGCGATCGTGTGGCAGCAGCACACGATGCCGACCGCCGACACCATCTACGCGCGCGGAGCGGTCACGATCACCGACGCACAGTGGCGCGCACTGCTCGGCGAGAAGCCGACCGAGCCGAAGCCCCCGGTCACGCCTAAGCCCCCGGTGACTCCGACGAAGCCGGCCGCGACCGTCCCCGGCGGGTCGCTGCGCTGGGCCATCTCGTCCTCGTTCACGAACTACATCACCGGACCGATCGCCCAGGGCGCGATCGCCGTCTCCGGGGGCGCCACCCGATCCGGCGGCCAGTTCCAGTTCGGGCAGACCGTGGGCGGCGACTTCGACGCGGCTTCCGGACGCGGCAGTGTCGTCTACCGCGGTGCCGTGCGCTTCACCGGCCACCACGGGGTGCTCGACGTCACCGTCGCCGATCCGACGATCCGGATCAGCTCGGCGTCCTCCGCCACGCTGTCCGTGACGAGCGGGGGTGCGCAGGTGCCGTTCGCGACCCTCGACCTCTCCCGCGCCGTCCGCACGGCGGCCGGTGGCGCCGTCACCTACACGGCGGCACCCGCCGCCCTCACGGACGCCGGACGCGACCGCGTGCTCTCGGGGTACGGCACCACGCTCAACCCCGTCTCGTTCACGATCGGCTCCGTCGCCGCCGCTCCCTCGGGCACGACGGGCACGGTCGCGGCGGCTGCGGTCGTCCCGAAGTCCACGCTCCCGACGACCGCCCCGACGGCGGCCGGCATCGAGGTCGACGAGGAGAACCTCGCCGCGCTCGCCGCCGGGAAGACGGCTACGGTCTCCGCCTCCGGCTTCCGTGCGAACGAGGAGGACATCAAGGTGGTCGTGTACTCGACCCCGGTGCTGCTCGGTACGGTGACGGCGGACGCGGCGGGGGTCGTGAAGTGGTCGGGTGCCCTCCCGGCCACACTCGCGGACGGCGAGCACACGCTCACCTTCCAGGGCTCGGTCGATCGCGGTCTCGCGTTCACGCTCGCAAGAGCGACCACGGAGATCGGCGTGTGCACGGTCGAGGGGGCGACCCTGCACTGGGGCTACAAGGAGTCGTTCCGCACGTACATCGAGGGCATCGCCCGGGGCGGCTGGACGCTCGCCGACGTGGCCTACGAGTATCCCGCCTTCGTGTGGTCGAACGGCACCGGTTCGCTGGATGACGCCGCGGGCTCGGGTCTGGTCACCTACGGCGGCGGCATCACCTTCACGGGCCACGACGGGGCGCTGAACACGACGTTGGCGAACGCGCGCGTCGAGCTCACGGGCGACGCCGGCTACCTCGTGTTCGATGTGACCGGGACCACTCAGGCGGGAGAGGCGGTGGCGCAAGAGGGTGTGCGTCTCGCCGAGTTCGCCCTCGCGGACGCCGCCGTGGTCGACGGCGCGCTGACCCTCGATGCGGTCCCCACGACGCTGACCCCGGCCGGGGCCTCCGCGTTCGGCACGTATGAGGCGGGCGAGGAGCTCGACCCGGTCTCCGCCGTGATCCCGGTCGACGGCGCCTGCGGCACTCCCGCCGAGGAGGAGTCTGAGCCGGAAGCCGAGGCGGACGCGGCGGTGACCGCGATCAGCGCGCCGGTCGCCACGGAGGAAGCCCCGGTGTGGCCCTGGATCGTGGGCGGGCTGGTCGTCGTGGCCCTGGCCGCGACGGGCGGGGTGCTGATCGTGCGTCGCACCCGGAGGGGGGAGCCGGCCGAGACGACGACCGAGGTCTGAGTCCGGCGGCTATCGGAACCGCCCTCCCCGGTGATCGGGGAGGGCGGTTCCGCGTGCGGCTGCGCACGCCCGCAGAGGGTGGGACAATGGAGGCATGCCCTCCCACGACACCCACCAGACCGTCGAAGCGACCGTGCGCCGCGTACCGCGGTACGGCGTGCTCATGGGCATCGGGGTCGTGCTGGGCGTCATCGCCGCCGGCATCCTCACGATGGTCGGCAGCTTCGAGCAGTCGCAGGCGCTCGATGTCGTCTACCCGCCTGGTCAGGTCTTCGGCTTCCTGCTGCTCTGGACCGTGCCGATCGGTCTGGCTCTCGGTGGCGTCGCCGGTCTCGTGCTCGAGCGGATCGCCCGCCGCCACGACCGCGTCGTGAGGGTCGACCGGGAGACCGTGGTCGACGAGGACGACACGACGACCGACCGCGCCTAGGCGAGCTCGGCGATCACCGGGCGGATGGCGGAGTCGAACGCCACGACGTCCCGGCGGAGGCCGTCGGTCACCGCGACCGTGAGGTCGCCGATCCACCAGATCCCGCGCTGCGACAGCGGCAGCACCTGTACGTTCAGCTCGAACGAGTGCGCGCGTCGTCCGATGTCTCGTTCGAACTCCGCGATCGCGCTCGCGTACGCCCGATAAGCGTCTCCGCCCGTGTGGCTCTTCATCGACCCGACGTATCGGTCGTGCGCGGCGTTGGCGTACCGGAGGGCGGTGCCGGCATGCGGACGGATCGCGGTCGAGAGCGCTTCGGCGCCGGTCGCCGGGAGGGCCACCAGGGTGTCGAAACCGTCGATCAGCTCGAGCGGAACGCCGGAGTGGTGGGCCCGCGGCTCCACGGTCATGTCCCAGTAGCCCTGCCACTGCGCCTCGACCTCGGGGGAGGCGTCGGGGGCATCGGGCGCGCGCACGGACAGGTCGCGGAGGGACGGCAGGTCCAGCGGCGCTCTGATGCCCAGCAGCTGGCGCAGGGCGAGCGCGACGAGCACGGGGACGCTCGCGTCTTCGCGGATGAGCCACTGCGGCTTGTCGGCCATGGCCCCATCGTAGGCGGGTGCGGCTACGGTGCGGAGTCCCGGCACGGTAATGCCCTCCGCGAGCCGCGTCAACCCTCGCTGTGATCGCCGCACCCGGGGGTAGACCTGCTCACACGCCGGCGGCCGTCGGCGGGAGTCGAGAGGAAGAACGATGTCGCAGAGCAATGCAGAAGGTGCCGCGGGCAGCGGTACGACCGAGTCTCCGGGCACCGTCCGGACCGCCGCGCATGAGGCCGCGGGTGTCGCCGACACGGCGAAGGGTCAGGCCGCGGACGTCGTCGAGACGGCGAAGGCCGAAGCCGGGGCGGTCGCCCACGAGGCCAAGGACCAGGTGCGCGACCTGTACCACCAGACCAAGACGGAGCTGTCGGAGCAGGCGGCGGTGCAGCAGCGCCGCGTCGCGGACGGACTCCGGTCCGTGGGCGGGGAGCTGGGCACGATGGCGGAGCGTTCCGACGGCGGTGTCGCCGCCGACCTCGTGCGCCAGGCGTCGACGCGTATCCAGGGCATCGCCGGCTGGATCGGCGACCGCGACCCCGGTTCGCTGCTCACCGAGGTGAAGTCCTACGCGCGGGCGAAGCCCGGCACGTTCATCGCGGTGGCCGCGCTCGCCGGTCTCGTCGCCGGCCGGCTGACCAGGGCGCTCTCCGAGGGCGCCGCCGAGTCCGCCTCGTCCGGCGCGGCATCGGGCTCGGGCTCCCCGTCGGGGGCGGGAGCGGCGGCACCCGCGGTCCCGCCGCGTCCCGTCGTCGCCCCGGCGACCACGCCCGGCGCCATCCCCGGCAGCGCGGGCGCCGCGGGAGTGGTCGGAGGCGCGGGGACCGCAGAGAACACCACTCTCGGTGAGCCGCCGCTTCCCACCGACGGCACCGTGCCCGGAGCGCCGGACGGCATGAGCGGCATCGATGCCGGCACCGCCCCGTGGGGCGTCACGCCGCGCGGCGAGACGGTCGACGACGGGGACACCCCGCTCTACGACCGCACGGACGCCGCCTCCCGCGGCACCGATGAAGAGGGGCGACCATGACCGACGCCACCCCCACGCCCTCGGAGCAGAAGGCGGAGACCACGTCACTCGGCGATCTGCTCAGCGAGGTCACCACCGATCTGTCGACCCTCATGCGGCAGGAGCTGGAGCTGGCCAAAGCCGAGCTCAAGCAGTCGGCCACGCGTGCGGGCCGGGGGGCGGGGATGCTCGGCGGAGCGGGATACGGCGCACTGATGGCCGTGTTCTTCCTGTCGGTCGCCCTCTGGTGGGCCCTCGGGGCCTATGTCACCGGCCTCGGCTGGTCGGCCGTGATCGTCGCCGTCATCTGGGCGGTGATCGCGCTCGTCCTGTTCGTGATGGGACGCAAGCAGTTGAAGAGCATCGAAGGGGCTCCGCGCACCGTGGACAGCCTCAAGCGCATCCCTGATGCGGTGAAGAGGAATGAGGAGAACAAATGAGCGATTCACCCGACGCGATCCGCGCCGACATCGAGCGGACCCGAGCGGAGTTCGGCAGGGATGTCGATGCCCTCGCCGACAAGGTCACCCCCTCGAAGGTCGTGCACCGGCAGACGCAGAAGATGAAGGGCGCCGTGCGCTCGGCGGTCGACCGCGTCATGGGCGCCGCCGACGACGCGGGGGACCGACTGGGGGATGCCTCCTCCTCGGTCGCCGACGCCGGACGGCACACCGTGGCCAAGGCGCAGGGCAACCCGCTGGCGGTGGGGCTCATGGCCTTCGCTGCGGGGCTCGTCGTGGCCGCCGTCATCCCCGCCTCCTCGAAGGAGAAGGAACTGGCCGAGGACATCAAGGAGAAGGCCCAGCCTCTCGTCGATGAGGCGACCGACGTCGCCAAGACCATCGGCCAGGACCTCAAGGAGCCGGCACAGGAGGCCTTCGCCGCCGTCAAGGACGAGGCCGCGGGTGCCGCCGCCCACGTCCGTGACGACGCGACCCACGCGGTCGACGAGGTCAAGAGCAGCGCTCAGGACGCTCGCGACAACGTCACCGGCGGGAACTGATCCCCGCGCATCCACCACATGAGGGGCCCGGTCCGATCCGTCGGACCGGGCCCCTCGCCTGCCGGGGCCGGGTCAGCTCTCGATGCCGGTGCGTCCCGGTGCGGAGTCTGCGCGGGTCCCGACGCGCCGGCTGAGCAGGATCCCCGCCGCGAGCGCGAGCACCGCCCCGGCGGCGAGTCCGGTCAGGCCGCCGGCGTCGCCGCCGGTGGCCGCGAGGCCCCGGGAGGGAGGAGCGGGCGGCGTCGCGGGAGCCGAGGGGGACGGCGGCTCGACCGTGGTCGGCGGCGTGGTCGGGGACGGCGGGGAGAGCGTGGTCGGGTTGCGCAGCTCGACGGCCACGACGGATTCCGCGCTGATCGTGAGCTGTGCGCCTCCGTCGGTGGCCGTCACCCCGTCGCCGGTGAACTGCGGGCTTCCCCACACGACGCCGGGGACGGCATCGGCCCGGTGCTCGGACAGCGTCACGACCGCTCCGGCCGGAATCCCCCCGACGGCGTGAGCGGTGCCGTCCGCGAGCAACGTGAGCGTGCCGGTCACCGGGCCGTCCGCGGTGGGGTAGGAGTAGTCGACGGCGAACGTCGCATCGGCCGGGACGAGGGGTGCCCCCTCCCCGACGATCCGTTTCGCGACCGCGAACCCGCCGCGCCCGTCCCCTTCGCCGTCGCCGCCCGCCACGCTCGTGGTCACGGTCGCCGTGGTGCTGGTGACGCTCGATCCGGAGACGGTGTTGGCGAACACCTGGCCGTTGTGCGCATCCGCCGGCAGCTGGGTCTGATACGACAGTCGATACAGGCGGTCGGCCTGAGCCGGCGCCGTGAACTCCACGGTGAACGACGAGCTCGCGGTGCCCGGAGTGAGGACGAAGTCCGACCCCGCCGCGAGCGGGTGCAAGTCCGCCGGGTCGAAGAGGCCGCCGGCCCACGCGTCGGTGGCGACCGATCCGATCGCCACGGTGTCCGGCAGCAGGGTCAGCCCGGGCGTCGCGGTGTCGGTGAGGGTCGGGCGCTCTCCACTGAGCAGTCGTCCGGGCACCCAGATGTACCACTCGATCGTCCCGTCGGTGGTCTGCACGCCCGACTTGGTCGCGTCCGTCGGCACCGGCTCGGGGCGCTGCGGGCCGACGCCGCCCCCGGGGATCTCCACGGTGATCGGATCCCCGTCCCCGGTGGTGAAGGTCACGGTGTCGACGTCGGTGGTCTCCTCCGCCTTCATCTGGAAGAACAGCGTCCCGCGGACGTTGTCGTGCGTGAGGACGTAGTCGCTCAGCGTGCACGTGATCGCGCTCGCCGTGACGGTGCAGGTGCCGACCACGGCTCCGTCGGGATCCCGCAGCGGGAACGTCGAGGAGACCCCGACGAAGCGGGGCGTCGTGGGAAAGGCGAGCGAGAAGGTGTCCCCCGGTTGCGCGCTGTCCGGAACGGCCCAGGTGGCCTCGAGTCGGAGCGTGTCGTACAGGTGGATGTCGCCTGTCGGTTCCACCACCCTCACCGCCGTGATGGCATCCAGCTCCGCCGCCTGCGCCGCCGGCGGCACCGCGAGTCCGACCAGGGCCAGGAGGGCGACGGCGCTGCTCACCGCGCCCCGGCTTCTCCTGCGTCGTCGCTCCGTTCTCTTCTCCTGTATGCGCACAGTCACCTCTCCTGTTCTTTCCGCGACATCCGGTCGTCGAGCCCGCCCGATTCGCCGACAGACTCTCACATGTGCGGATGATTACGCTACAGATGAGGACGTTTCGGTATCGCGCGATCCGCCCTGCACTCGAAGAGGGCCGCGAGCCGACGGGGCGCCCGCGGGCGGTAGGCTGTTCGAGTGGCTGCCTCCCCCACCAACCCCTATTCCGAAGCCGGCGTCGACACCGCAGCGGGTGACCTCGCCGTCGAACTGATGAAGTCGTCCGTGCGCGCGACGCACGGCCCCGAGGTGCTCGGCGGTGTCGGCGGTTTCGCCGGTCTGTTCGACGCCAGCGCCCTGCGCGACTTCCGGCGTCCGCTGCTCGCGACCAGCACCGACGGCGTCGGCACCAAGGTCGCCATCGCGCAGGCCATCGACAAGCACGACACGATCGGCCAGGACCTCGTCGGCATGGTCGTCGACGACATCGTCGTGGTGGGCGCGAAGCCGCTGTTCATGACCGACTACATCGCCTGCGGCAAGGTCGTTCCCCAGCGGATCGCGGACATCGTGCGCGGTATCGCCGAGGCGTGCGCCGCGACGGGCACCGCGCTCGTCGGCGGCGAGACGGCGGAGCACCCCGGTCTCCTGGGCCCTCGCGACTACGACGTCGCCGGCGCGGCGACGGGTGTGGTCGAGGCCGATGCCATCCTCGGCGCGGAGCGTGTGCAGGACGGTGATGCGGTCATCGCGGTCGCCTCCAGCGGCCTGCACTCCAACGGCTACTCGCTCGTGCGGCACATCATCACCCGTGCCGGGATCTCCTACGGCGACAACGCCGAGGACTTCGGCTCGACGTGGGGCGAGGCTCTGCTCGAGCCCACGCGCCTCTACACGCTGCCGCTGCTGCGCCTGATCGAGGCCTCCGGCGGCGTCCACGCGCTGAGCCACGTCACCGGCGGCGGCATCGCCGCCAACCTTGCGCGCGTGCTCCCCCGGGGAAGCTGGGTCGAGGTCGACCGCAGCACCTGGTCGCCGAGCCCGGTGTTCCGCGTGCTGAGCGACATCGCCGGTTCCACGCTGGAGTCCGCCGAGGGCACCTGGAACCTCGGCATCGGCTTCCTCGCCGTGGTGGCGGCGGACAGGAAGGACGCCGCGATCGCGGCGCTGAACGCCGAGGGCATGCCCTCCTGGCAGGTCGGCACGGTGGGCTTCGGCCCGCGTCCGGCCGGCGAATTCGAACAGGGCGCCAAGGGCGTCGATGGTGGAGCAGTGCGCCTCGTCGGCGCCTACGCGGACGGAGCGAAGTAAGAGCCCATGTGCGGCATCGTCGGAATGGTGGGCTCTGCCCCGGTCAATCAGGACATCTACGACGCCCTCCTGCTGCTGCAGCATCGCGGGCAGGACGCGACGGGCATCGCCACCGCCGAGGCGAACGGCGTCATGCACAACGCCAAGGCCCAGGGGATGGTGCGCGAGGCGTTCCGCACCCGCGACATGCGCGGACTGCTGGGCAACGTCGGTCTCGGCCACGTCCGCTACGCCACCAAGGGCACCGCGTCCAGTGAAGAGGAGATGCAGCCGTTCTATGTGAACGCGCCCTACGGCATCATCCTCATCCACAACGGCAACCTCACGAACACGCGTGAGCTCGCCGCCGACATGGCGCAGCGCGACCGCCGGCACCTGAACTCGTCGAGCGACACCGAGCTGCTGCTCAACGTGCTCGCCGGTGAGCTGCAGGCCACGACCTCCACGGTCGACCTCGACCCGGACCGGATCTTCGAGGCCGTCGCCCGCACGCATGACCGCATCGAGGGCGCGTACGCGGTGATCGCCGTCATCGCCAACTACGGCCTGCTCGCGTTCCGCGATCCGTTCGGCATCCGTCCGCTGATCCTGGGCCGCCGCCCGTCCACGGTCCCCGGAGCCGAGGGCAAGGACGAGTGGGTCGTGGCGAGCGAGTCCCTCGTGCTGGAGAACGGCGACTACGAGGTCGTGCGCGAGGTCGAGCCCGGCGAGGCCGTGTTCATCACGAACGAGGGCGAGCTGTTCACGAAGCAGTGCGCCACCGAGACGCACCTCGCGCCCTGCGCCTTCGAGTACGTCTACCTCGCTCGTCCGGACTCCGTCATGAACGGCATCTCGGTGTACGAGTCCCGCCTGCGGATGGGCGACAAGCTCGCCGACACGATCGCGAAGCACGTCCCGATGGACAAGATCGACGTGGTCATGCCGATCCCCGACTCGTCCCGTCCCGCGGCCATGGAGGTCGCCCGCAAGCTCGGCATCGAGTACCGCGAGGGCTTCTACAAGAACCGCTACGTCGGCCGCACCTTCATCATGCCGGGGCAGGCGGTGCGCAAGAAGAGCGTCCGTCAGAAGCTCAACGCCATGTCGACGGAGTTCCAGGGCAAGAACGTGCTGCTGATCGACGACTCCATCGTGCGGGGCACCACCTCGAAGGAGATCATCCAGATGGCCCGGGATGCCGGAGCCGCCTCGGTGACCTTCGCCTCCGCCGCCCCGCCCGTCCGACACCCGCACGTGTACGGCATCAACATGCCCTCGCGGCACGAGCTCATCGCCCACGGCCGCACGATCCCCGAGATCGCGGAGGAGCTGGGCTGCGACCACCTCGTGTACCAGGAGGTCGACGACCTGAAGGCCGCGATCACCGAGGGTTCCGTACTGGAAGACCTCGACATGAGCTGCTTCGACGGCCGCTACGTCACCGGCACCGTCACCGACGAGTACCTCGCCTGGGTGGAGGGGTCGCAGACCTCTTGATGTCCGGGTCCCTGAGCTCGCCGCAGGGCCGACCCCTCTGGCAGGGGCGCGCCCTCGCGTTGATCGGGATCGTGCTGGTCGCGTTCTCGCTGCGGTCGGCCGTCGCCTCGCTCTCTCCGGTCCTCGACCACGTCGCCCAGGACTTCCCGGTGGCCCCCGTGATCGTGGGGCTGATCGGTGCGGCTCCACCCGTCTGCTTCGCGCTGTTCGGGCTGCTGACCCCGCTGTTCGAGCGCCGGTTCGGGCTGGAGCGGATGGCAGTGGTGGCCATCGTGCTGATGGCGGCGGGCATGCTGCTGCGCGGCCTCGCCCCCGACTCGTGGAGTCTGCTCGCCGCGACCGCGGTCGTGTTCGCCGGCGTGGGGTCGGGCAACGTCCTGCTGCCACCGCTGGTCAAGAAGTACTTCGCCGACCGGCTCGGCGTCATGATGACCGCGTACTCCACGACGCTCGCGGTCTCGACCTTCCTCCCGCCGCTGGTCGCCGTCCCCGTCGCCGACTCGCTCGGCTGGCGGATCTCGCTCGGCATGTGGGGCGTGGTGGCCGCCCTCGCGCTCGTGCCCTGGGTGACGCTGCTGGTGCGCTCCCGCGGCGACGAGCGCGCGGTGCCGACGGAACTCCTGGTTCCTGACCCCACCGACGGCGTGGACGATGTGCGCGACGCGGTCGCCGCCTCGACCGGGCCGATCACGACGCAGTCGGCGAACCCCCGCGTCTTCGGCCGGCTCTGGCGGCTGCCGTTGGCGTGGGCGCTCGCCCTCGTGTTCGGCACGTCGTCGACCATGGCCTATGTCGCCTTCGCCTGGCTGCCCACCATCCTCGTCGACCTCGGTGGCGTGACCCCGGCGACCGCCGGCTTCCTGCTCTCGCTGTTCGCTCTCGTCGGGCTGCCCTGCTCCATGCTCGTGCCGGTGCTCGTCGTGCGGTTCCAGGCCACCCGCCCGCTCTTCTTCGTGGCCGTGGTCGCCGGTCTCGTCGGGCTCGGCGGCCTGCTGCTCTTCCCGACCGTCGCGCTGCCGCTGTGGGTCGCGATCTTCGGGCTCACCGCGATCATGTTCCCGCTGAGCCTCGTGCTCCTGAGCATCCGCGCCCGTACGCCGGAGAGCGCCGTCGCCCTCAGCGGCTTCGTGCAGAGCATCGGCTACGCGATCGCGGCGGTGTTCCCGCTCCTCGTCGGGCTCCTCCACGACACCAGCGGAGGGTGGCAGGTGCCGCTTCTCGTGGTGGCCGGGGTGCTGGTCGTCTCGGTGCCGGCGGGGATCATCGCGGGTCGCCGCCGCACGATCGAGGACGAGTGGGAGCGCCGCCACGGCCGCTGGTGACGATCGCCGTCAGCGCGCGACCCGCGGTGGGGCGGTCGAAGAGCGCACGATGAGCTGCGGGTCGGTGGAGGGCATCTCGCCGACCGGGTCGTGGCCCTCGATCTGGGTGATGAGCCGTAGCGCGGCGGCGCGGCCCATGGCCTCGAACGGCTGACGGACGGTGGTCAGGGCGGGGGAGGCGTAGGCGGCGAGGGCGATGTCGTCGACACTCACGACGGAGATGTCCTCCGGCACGCTGCGCCCCGCCTCGTGCAGGGCGCGGATGAGGCCGAACGCCATCTCGTCGCTGCTGACGAAGACCGCGGTCGCCTCGGGGATCGCGGCGATCGTGCGGCCTGCCCGGTACCCGGACTCCGGGGTCCAGTCCGCCGGGATCACGGGCGGCGGGACGATGCCGCGCTCGCGGAGCGTCTGCTCCCAGGCCTCGCTGCGCTGCTGCGTCTCCGTCCAGTAGTCGTCGCCGGAGACATGCCACACGGTCTCGTGGCCGAGGTCGAGGAGATGCTCCACGGCGAGGCGGGCGATCGCGCGCTGGTCGACCGCGAGCGGGGCGTCCTCCTCGAGGGAGGTGCGCTCACTCCGGGTGGCGGGCGTCCGTTCGGTACGCGCCCGCATCGCCGGCGTGTCCAGGGCGATCGGAACACCGAGGATGATGCCCTCCGCGCCCTGCCGCTCCAGGCGATCGAAGGCCTCGAGGAACGCGTCGTCCGAGGCGTGGTCGGCCACCGCCGCCGTGGTCACGGTGTAGCCGTTCGCCGCCGCGGCTTGCTGGATGCCGACGCCGAGCGCGGCGGAGGAGTAGCGATCGGTCGAGACCACGATCACGCCGAGCACACGGGTGCGGCCCGAGGCGAGCGACGCGGCGGCGGCGTGCACCCGGTAGCCGAGTTCCTCGACCGCGGCGAGAACCCGTCGTGCGGTCTCCGGGCGGACGTTGTCCTGTCCCGACATCACGCGCGAGACGGTCTGGGTGGAGACGCCGGCGAGGCGGGCGACGTCGACCTGGCTGGGGGCGCGGTCGTCTTTCGGACGGCGAGGGGACATGCCCCAATGGTAGCGATCCATCGGCGGAAAACCAGGGAGCGCGGACATCGGCGATGCGATAATGTGAACGCAAACAATTCAGCTGGGAGTGCAATGTCCGACCTTCTCGCCGCGGCTTCCGACGGCTTCTCCACCGCCGTCGCCGCGCCGACAGACGCCGCTGCCCCCGGCGCCCCCGCCCTGTCCTGGCGCGACGGGGAGATCCTCCGCGACGGTGCGCCGCACCGCATCCTGTCGGGCTCGATCCACTATTTCCGCGTGCACCCGGACCAGTGGGAGGACCGCCTGCGCCGGCTCGCCGCGATGGGCGCGAACACGGTCGACACCTACGTCGCCTGGAACTTCCACGAGCGGGTCGAGGGGGACATCCGTTTCGACGGCTGGCGGGACGTCGAGCGCTTCGTGCGGCTGGCCGGCGAGGTCGGCCTCGACGTCTTCCTCCGGCCGAGCCCCTATATCTGCGCGGAGTGGTCGAACGGCGGGCTGCCCTTCTGGCTCACCGGCCGGGTCTCGGCCCTGCGCACGAGCGATCCCGCATTCCTCGCCGCCGTCGACGCCTGGTACGACGCGCTGCTCCCGCGGCTCGTGCCCCTGCAGGCGGCGTACGGCGGGCCGATCGTGGCGATCCAGGTCGAGAACGAGTACGGATCGTTCGGCAGCGACGCCGCCTACCTCGCCCACCTCCGTGACGGACTCCGGCGACGGGGCATGGTGGAGATGCTGACGACGGCGGACGGGATCACCCCGGACATGATCGCGCACGGGAGCGTGCCGGGCGCGATGACGACGTTCACGTTCGGCACCGGGGTGCCGGTGGCGGCCTCGCTGCGTCGGCACGGGGAGGCGCTCATGTGCAGCGAGCTCTGGGGCGGCTGGTTCGACCACTGGGGGGAGCGGCACCATGTGCGGTCGGCGGACAGCATGGGCGGGACGATCCGCGACCTCCTCGACGAGGGCGGCTCGGTCAGCCTCTACATGGCGCACGGGGGCACCAACTTCGGCCTGTGGAACGGCGCGAACCACGACCTCGTGCTGCAGCCCACGGTGACGAGCTACGACTCCGACGCCCCGATCGGCGAGGACGGCACGCTCGGGGAGAAGTTCCATGCGCTTCGCGCGCTCTTCGCTCCCTTCCACGCGGACGCGCTGCCGCCGGTCCCCGACCAGCCGCGGCGGCAGTCCGCGGCCTCCGCGCCTCTGGAGCCGCGGGCGGGTCTGCTCGACGTGGTCCGGGCGACCCCTGCGGCGGGCGCGCTCTCGCCCCGTCCACTCACCTTCGAGCAGCTCGGGGCGGAGGACGGTCTCGTGGCCTATGAGGCCGACGTGTCGTTCCCCGAGGAGGCGACACTGACCATCGACGGCCTGCATGATCGCGCGGTCGTCTTCCTCGACGACCGCCGCCTCGGTGTGCTCGAACGGGACGGCGAGACGTCTCTCGCTCTGCCCGTGGACGGCGGCTCCGGTCGGCTGACGCTCGTCGTCGAGAGCCTCGGACGCATCAACTACGGGCCGTACACCGGCGAGGGCAAGGGCATCATGCGCGGGGTGATGATCGGCCGCCGCCTTGTGAACGGCTGGACGCATCGCCTCCTGCCGCAGACGGCACCGGCGGCGGACGCCGCCGGGTCGGGCGTAGCGGACGGCCTCGCCGTCGCCGGGTTCGATGTCGATGAACCGCTGGACGCGTGGCTCGCCTTCCCCGGTGGCGGCAAGGGCATGGTGTGGCTGAACGGATTCCTGCTCGGACGTTACTGGAGCGTGGGGCCGCAGGAGACGCTCTACGCCCCCGCGCCGCTGTGGCGCGCCGGGCGCAACGAGATCGTGGTGCTCGACACCGACGGCCTCGGGGCGACGGTGGAGATCCGGGAGGCGCCGTCCTTCGGGGAGACCGAGGAGTTCATCGGCTCCTGAGCCGCACACGGGCCGCGGGTGGTGACCTTCGGCCAATGTTTGCGCATACTTCGCGCTCGACGCTTGTCTTAAGCCACCGCGTCGCTCTACGGTGATAGCGCAAACATGGGTTTCGATCCATGATCCACCTGCGGCGCATCGGGGCGTCCTTTCCTCCGGCCGTCGCACCGTTCGAGAGGCAAGACGTGTCGACATCTTCCCGACCGCCGCGCACCGCCGTCGCCGTCAGCTCCCTGCTGGCGACGGCCCTCGCGCTCGGCGGAGCGCTCCTCCCCGCGACCGCGGCGCAGGCCGCCGATCTCGTCCCCGTCCCGCACGCGGACTACCGACTGCACGCGGTGTCCAGCGAAGCCGATCCGTATCCGGCGCCGCCTTCGCTCGACGGCACGGCTCTCGGTGCCTTCGACGGCGACTACGCGACGCAGTGGACGTCGAGGTACTCGGCCAACGCCCCTTTCCCGCACTGGATCTCCCTCGATCTGCAGCGGTCCCTCTCGGTGAAGGCGCTGGACTATTCGGTCAAGCGCGGGCAGAGCGTCGCGGCGAAGACCGTCGAGGTGTACGTCACGGACGACGCGGACGCCGCGCGCACCTCGCCGGCCGACGGGGGATGGGGCGCCGCCGCGGCGGCCGCGACGCTGCACGCGCCCACCGCGAACGACGAGAAGCAGCGCATCACTCTGGACACCGCGAAGGACGGCCGGTACGTCGCCCTCCTCATCATCGATGCGCAGGGCACCACGGGCGGCGGCGCCGGCGAGATCCAGGTGCTCTCCGACGAGGAGCTCCCGCCGATCGTGACCGAGCCGGAGACGCCGGAGCAGCCGGAGCCCGGGGACACCGTCGAGATCGCCGCGGGCGGCACCACGGCCACCGTCTCCTCCGCGTTCCCGCAGATCCTCGGCTACCGCGTGGGCGATGAGCGCCTCGGCGGGCAGAAGGGCTCCCCGCGCACCTGGGCGGTCAACGGCACCGCCTATGCGTCGACCACCACCTCCACGGCGACGGCGACCGGCGTCGACTACGTCTCGACCCTGACCGGCATCGACGTCACGGTGCGCAGCAGCATCCGGGTCGCCGCGAACGGCACGGTCGAGTTCGCTGTCACCGGAGTCGACGGCTCCACCGCGGTGAACACCCTGGGGCTCCCCGAGAACGCCTTCCTCTCCGCGACGGCCGCGGACGGCGCCGTCCTCGACCGCACCGTCATCAGCCCGAACAGCACCACGAACGCCGACGAGCACATCGCGGTGGGCGCGACGACGGCCACCGGCACGAAGGGCGCGGCCTTCGCGTTCCTCGGCCACGGGACCCTCGCCGGCAGCGTGATCACGAACGCGACGACGCAGGCCTCCGGCGGCACCGCCTCGTGGAACACCCGGCTCACGACGCGGGTGACCGCGGTCGACGGCCGGACCGCGGAGATCGGCTCGAACACCTGGCTCATCCATCCGACCACCGCCGTCGACAGCCGGGTGACGACCTACGCCCTGCCGAAGGTCACGGTGCTCCTCACCGCCGACCGCAACGGCGACGAGACCGTGGACTGGCAGGACGCCGCGATCCGCTACCGCGAGGTCGATGCCCCGCGCCTCGGTGCCGACCGGGTGGCCGACCGCGTGGTCAGCCGCATCCCGTTCAACTTCGCCTCGAGCGCCACGAACTACTTCGACCTCGTGCTCGACAACACCAAGCGCATCGCGAACCAGACCGACGGCCTCGGGCAGTGGGTGCTCAACAAGGGCTTCGGCAGCGAGGGACACGACTCCGCGAACACCGACTACGGCGGGAACTACAACGAGCGTGCGGGCGGCCTCGCCGACCTCAACCGCCTCGTCGACGAGGGGGCGAAGCTCAACGCCGACATGAGCGTGCACGTCAACGCCACGGAGATCTACCCGCAGGCGGACGCGTTCGACGCGGCGATCCTCGACGGCACCCCGCCCTACAAGCCGGGCTGGAACTGGCTCGACCAGTCGTACTACATCAATCAGCAGACCGACCTCGGCACGGGACGCGTGCTCGACCGCTTCCAGCAGCTGCGGGACGAGGTGCCCGGGCTCAGCGGCGTCTACATCGACGTGTACTACTCCAACGGCTGGGTGGCCGAGGAGCTCGCGGACGAGCTGAACGCCATGGACCTCGAGGTCGCGACCGAGTGGGGCGACAAGTTCGTCGACAGCACGGTCTGGTCGCACTGGCCGAACGACCTCGCCTATGGCGGCAAGGACAACAAGGGCATCAACTCCACCATGGTGCGGTTCATCCAGAACGCGCAGGCGGACGTCTGGAACGACGACGTCCTGCTCGGCCAGCAGCGTCTCGTCGATGCCGAGGGCTGGGTGGGCAACCGCAACTGGGACGGCTTCATCGGCAACATCTGGTCGCAGAGCCTGCCGACGAAGTTCCTGCAGCACTTCGACCTGCAGACGTACGAGGCGGGGGTCGAGGCGACCTTCACCGATGACGTGGCGGTCCGGCTCGACGGCGGCACGCGGGTCGTCACGATGGACGGCGCGACCGTCCTGCGGGGCGACTCCTACCTGCTGCCGTGGCAGTCGCTGGAATCGAGCGCCGAGTCGGGTTCGCCCGTCGACGCGGACAAGATGTACTTCTTCACGGCCTCCGGCGGCGAGAAGACGTTCGGTCTCACGGACGGCTTCCGCGGGAACACGACTTTCGACGTGTTCGCGCTCGGCGACCAGGGCCGCGAGAAGGTGCGCACCGTCACCGCGGTCGACGGGAAGCTGACGCTGTCCGGTGAGAAGGGGACGGCCTACGTCGTCGTGCCCCAGGGCGGGGCGCAGCGGGCGCCGATTGAGTATCACGACGCGGGCCTGACCGATCCCGGGTTCAACTCGGGCGCGCTCGACGGGTGGAACCCCCGGGGCGACGTGACCATCGAGCGCACGGACCTCGGGGCGGCGAAGAACGCCTCGCGGGGCGACAACATCGCGGTGTTCGGCTCGTCCGCCTCCGCGATCTCGCAGACCGTCACCGGCCTCACCCCCGGGGAGCGCTACGCGTTCTCCGCGCAGGTGCAGATCGATCCGACGGCCACGCGGGACGTGAGCCTCGCGGTCGACACCGGGGGCGGCGTCGTGAGCCGCACCTGGAACCTCTCCCCGACGTACAACTACATGCGCGCCGACTCCAAGGCCGGACAGTACTACCAGCGCGGATCGGTGTCGTTCGTCGCCCCGGCCTCCGGCGAGGTGACCGTCTCGGTCTCGGCGGTCGCCGGCGACGCGACGGTACGGATCGACAACGCCAGGGTGATGGCGGATACGACGGCCCCCGCCGCGTCCGGCACCGTGTACTCGAACGACTTCGAGGGCAATCAGCCCGGCTGGGGCCCGTTCGTGAAGGGCGACGCCAACGGCATCGACGACCCGCGCACGAGCATCTCGCGGCGGCACGACCCGTACACGACGAGCGACTGGCGCAACACGGCCAAGCCGTTCGACAGCGGAGCGCTCGCGGGGCTGGCGGTGGACACCACTCTCACCGGCGAGCACTCGCTGATGTCCCACTCCGAGAACTCCGGCGTCGTCTACCGGACCGACCCCACGCTGGTGCCGCTGCAGGCCGGGCACACCTATCGCATCGGGTTCGACTACCAGGCCGGTGCGAGCGGGGCCTACCGCTGGCTGACCGGCACCGACGCCGTGCTCGGCGGGGAGATCTCCTCGACGACCCTGCGTCGCACCCCCGTCGTGCAGGCCCTGGAGACCACCGCGTTCCAGGAGGACGTGATCGTGGGGTGCGGCGACTACACATGGGTCGGTCTGGAGCGCGTCGGCGGCCCGGACGTCGACTTCGTCCTCGACGACTTCACGGTCACCGACCTCGGTCCGACGGAGGGTGGCACCCCGTGCGCCACGGTCTCCGGCGAGGCCGTGACCCTGAGCCCGGGGGCGCAGACACCCTTCACCACGACCTTCACCAACAGCGAGGACATCCTGGCGGAGAACGTCGGTGTGCAGCTCGACCTCCCGGAGGGCTACACCGTCGAGGTCGCAGACGGGTCGTCGAACCTGTTCGCGAAGGTCGCCCCCGGCGAGAGCGTGACGACGGACTGGCTGCTGACGGCACCGGCGTCGGCCGCGGGCTCTCCGGTGAGCATCGGCATCGCAGCCACCTACCTCGTCGACTGCGACGTGCGGACCGTGCAGACCGCGCAGGAGGCGGCTGTCGCCTCCCGTGCCCGCATCCCGAACGCGCAGATCACCGCGACCGCGAGCTCCGAGGAGACCGCTGGTGAGGACGGCGAGGCGGCGAACATGCTCGACGGCAACGCCGGGACGTTCTGGCACAGCCGCTGGAGCAGCGACGCCCCCGGGTATCCGCACGTGCTCACGTTCGATCTCGGGGCGGCGGAGACGGTCGACGGCATCTCCTATCTGCGGCGCGGCGCGAACCAGAACGGCCCCATCAAGGGCTTCCAGGTCGCGGTCTCCGCCGACGGGCAGACCTTCACCGACGTCGCGGCGGGTGAGTGGAAGAACGTCGCGGAGTGGCAGGATGTCGACTTCGACGCGACCACGGCGCGATACGTGCGGGTGACGGCGACCTCGTCGATCTCGGGCACGCCGTTCGCGGCCGTGGCGGAGATGGCGGTGTACGGCACCACCGTCCCGCAGGCGGGGCACGCCCCGGAGAAGCGGCCCGAGGACGACCTCGGGGCCTGTGCTGCGGAGACCGATCCGGCGTTGACGCTCGGCGCGGATTCCGTGCGGGCGGGGGAGACGGTCGAGGCCGTGCTCTCGGGCTTCGCGCCCGACGGCGTCGTCTCGTTCTGGCTCGACGGCGTGCGGCTCGCGGACGCGACGGTCGATGCGCGCGGCGCGCTGACCACCCGCGTGCTCATCCCCGCGGATGCGACGGTCGGGAAGCACCGCTTCCTCGTCAAGGACGCCTCCGGCGCGGAGGTGGCCGGCGCCGCCCTCACAGTCAAGAAGGCGAAGCCTGCGAAGAAAGCCGTCCTCACCCCGTCGGTCGGCACCGCGGCGGCAGGAGACTCCCTCCGCGTGCAGCTCCGCGGCTTCGACCCCGAGGCGGTCGTGCAGCTCTGGCTCCACTCGGAGCCGGTCCGCGTGGGGGAGGTGACGATCGCCGCCGACGGCAGCGCGGTCGCGACCGTCCTCATCCCGGCGGGCACGCCCGCGGGTGCCCATGCGCTCGTTGCGACGGACGCCGAGGGCGCCGAGCTGGCCCGTGCGGATCTCGCGGTCACCGCGGCCGCGACCGCCGCGGGCGGGGCGCTGGCCACGACCGGCGCGGAGGGGATGACCTGGCTGGCGGTGGCTGTCGGGGCTCTCGCGCTGAGCGCCCTCGGCGCGGGGCTCTGGCGGCGGCGACGCAGCTGAGTCCGTCTGCGCACAAAGAGGCCCGGGGTTCGCCCCGGGCCTCTTCTGCACGCGGCGGGGAGTTTGCCGGTTCTCCACGGGTCGCAGTTCCGGGGCGGGAGAGCATGTCCCGGTGCACGAGGGGCGCGCCGGGCGGTGACCGTCGTCGACGCCTCGATCGTCGTCGACCTGGTCTGCACCGGAACGTCGACCGGTGTCCTGGGGTCGTGGCTGGAGGACGAGTTTCTGCTGCCCGCTCCTCACGCACGACCGGAGGCTCGCGCGGGCGGCCTCCGGTCTGTGTGCGGTCGAGGTGCCTAGCCCTTGACGGCGCCGGCGGCGAGACCGGAGCGCCAGTACTTCTGCAGCGTGAAGAACAGGGCGATGAGCGGGATCACGCCGAGCAGTGCCCCGAGCATGACGGCGCCCTTGTCGGGGGAGAAGTAGCTCATCATGCCGTAGAGGCCGAGCGTGACCGGCTTGAGGTCGGGGCTGGAGATCATCATGAGCGGGAGGAGGAAGTTGTTCCACGTGGCCACGAAGATGAACAGGAAGATCGTCACCATCGCGGGGCCGAGCAGCCGCAGCACGATCGTGAAGAAGATCCGGGCCTCACCGGCGCCGTCGATGCGGGCGGCCTCCAGCAGCTCCGTCGGCACCGAGGACTGCGCGTAGACCATGCCGAGGAAGACGCCGAACGGCGAGACCGCCGAGGGGATGATGATCGCCCACACCGTGTTCGTGAGGCCGAGCGCCTGGAACTCGATGTACAGCGGCACCGTGAGCAGGGCGACGGGCAGGAGGAGCCCCGCCATGATGATGCCGACCGCGAGCTTCTTCCCGGGGAAGGCGAACTTGGCGATCGCGTAGCCGGCCATCACGGCGAACAGCGTGCCGATGACCCCGGCGCTGAGCGAGTAGAACAGGGAGTTGCCGACCCAGCGCCAGAACAGCCCCTGCGTCCAGCCCATGAGGCTGTCGTAGTTGGCAGCGAGGTTCGGCTCGGCGAACCAGAAGCCGAACGTCGACGTGAGGTCGGTGTTGTTCTTCGTCGAGGCGACCACGAGCCAGAACACCGGTACGAGGAAGTACAAGGTGGCGACGACGAGGGCGATGATGCCGAACGTGCGCGCGGCGGGGCCGGGGGCGATCGAAGGAGGAGGGGCGTCCGCCGCCTGCGGCCTGCGGGAGCGCCGCTTCGTCGGCGGAGCCACGGTGACGAGTCGTGTGGTGGTCATGCGTCGCCCTTCCGCCGCTGGAGCAGTGCGTACACGATCGCGAGCACACCCGCGATGCCGGCCATGAGCAGCGAGTACGCCGACGCCGGACCGCTGCCCGACGGCGACAGCTCGCCCATCATCGTGTTGTAGGTGAGCATCATCGGCGTGAAGTCCTTGCCCATCCAGGAGTTCGCAGCCTCCAGGATGACCGGCTCGTTGAACAGCTGGATCGTGCCGATGATCGACAGCAGCACGGCCAGCAGCGCGGCACCGCGTACGAGCGGCACTTTGATGCGGGTCGCGATCTGGGATCCCGTCGCGCCGTCCAGGCGGGCGGCCTCGTAGAGGTCGCGCGGGATGGCCTGCAGGGCGCTCAGGAAGATGAGCATGTTGTAGCCCGTGTACGTCCACGTCGTCATGTTCGCCATCGAGAAGAGGATCGTCTGCGGCGACATGAGGTCGGTCCCCTCCGGCAGATACGGCAGGAAGGGCGACACCTCGGGCGTGTAGAGGTAGAGCCACATCATCGCCGCGATGATGCCGGGGACCGCGTACGGGAGGAAGAAGGCGAGGCGGAACAGCGCGGGGCGGCGCACTATGAACGAGTCCAGCAGCAGGGCCAGGGCGAGGGCCGCGATGATCATCACCGGGATCTGGAACGCCGCGTAGAGCACGACCCGTCCCATGCCGGCCCAGAAGGCGCCGTCGGTCGCTGCCGCGGCGAAATTGTCGAGGCCGACGAAGGTGTCGACGAGCTCACCGCCGCCGTACAGGCCGCCGCCGGCGGGTACCTGGGCGAAGAACGACGACCGGACCGACACGATGATCGGGATGAGGAAGACGACGGCGAACAGCAGCGCGAACGGCGCCATGAACAGCCACCCGGTCAGGCCCTCTCTTCGGATCCGCGATCGACGGGTCGACGGGGCGACGGGACGGCGCGCGGGAGGGAGCGGCGCCGCTGCCCTCGTCTCGGTCACTGTGGCCATGATGTGCCTCTCGCTCTCACGACGACGGCGGAGTGCACGATCGCCCGTGCACTCCGCCGTCGTTCATCCGATGATGCCGTCCGGTCCCGTCATTCCGCGACCGGAAGGCCGAGGTCCTTCAGCGACGCGACGGCGGTGTCCTGCGCCGTCGTGAAGATGTCGGCGACAGTGGCGGTGCCGGCGGCGGCCGCGGCGGCCGTCTCGTTCATGTTCGCCAGCGTCGAGAAGCCGGGGGCGTAGGGGAAGTCGGGGTTGAGGTTCTCGGTGGCGGTGCCGAGCTCGGCGAGCACATCCTGACCGCCGAACTGACGCAGCATCTTCTCAGGCGTCTCCACCTCGCCCTTCGCGGCGACGACGAGGCCCTGGGAGGCGAGGTCGTCGACCTGCGTGTTGAACCAGTCGTTGAACTCCATGGCGGCCTCGGGGTTCTCGCAGCCCTTCATGACCGAGACGCCGGAGCCGCCGTCGGGGCCGGTCATCGCCCCGGCGCCGAAGTCGGGGAGCTGGGCGACGCGCCACTGCCCCTCGGCCGGGGTGCCGTCCAGGGAGTCGAGGAGGAATCCGGCCTCCCACGCCGCTCCGACGTGGCCGATGAGGCTGCCGTTGTTCAGCGCCGCCGTGAAGCCCTCACCCCAACGCTCGGTCGCGAGCGTCTGCTTGCCGTCGAGCAGGCCCTGCCAGAAGGCGGCGACCCGCTCGGAGCCCGCACCCTCGGCGTCCACCTTCCACTCCTCGCCCTCCGTGGAGAACCAGGTGTCTCCGGCGGCGGCAGCCTGTCCGGAGAGCCAGTTCTGCGCCTCGTCCGGGGTGAAGGCGGTGACGAACTTGCCGGCGGCGGCGGCCGTGGCGGAGGCGGCGGTCAGGTCGTCGAGCGTCGCCGGGGCGTCGAGGCCGAGCGCCTCGAACTCCGCGGTGTTGTAGAAGTAGACGAGGGGTCCGGTGTCCTGCGGGAGGCCCACGATGGCGTCGCCGACCCGCATGCCGCTGAACGCTCCGGCCGAGTAGTGGTCCTCGTACTTCTCGGCCTCCGCGGCGACGTCCTCCAGCAGCCCCTTCACGTAGAGCTGGGGCACCTCGGAGTATCCGGTCTGCGCGAGGCAGGAACCGTTCCCGGCCTTGATGTCGGTCTCGAGCTTGAGGATCATGTCGCTGGCCTTGCCGTCGAACTTCGTGGCCTTGACCTGGATGTCGGGATGCTCCTCGTTCCAGCGGTCGACGATCTCCGCGACCGTGGTCATGCCCTCGCCGTCGGGGAGGCGGTGCATGTACTCGATGGTGACGGGCTCACCGCCGGCGTCGCCGCCCCCGGAGGCGGCCGGGGCGCAGGCCGCGAGTCCGAACGCCGACACCGCGCCGAGGGCGACGACCGCGGCGACGCGGGGGGTGCGTGAGGTGGGTGCCATGCTGTTCTCCTCTTTGAGGTCATGTTCCTGCGGATCGCCCGAAGCGGGGACGCGGCGAGGGTGCGCCGTCGATCACATGCACATCAAATCAGAAAATGTTTGCGCTCACAAGACGTGGATCAGCGGTATGGCGACGCACTCGGCTCGCGTCGAGGGAGCGCTGACATGCCGGAGGCATCGGGTTCCGGACGGTAGGCGTGATCACGGCAGCGCGCGACGCCGCCCGCCCGCAGCCGCCCGGGAACGACGAAACACCCGCACGAGCCGTGCGGGTGTTTCGAACCGAGGGGCTACGCCTTCTCTAGTTCGTCTTCGTCTTCGTCCGCGTACTCGTCGGCCCACTTGTCGACGTAGGCGTCTTCGTCGGAGTCGCTCGAATGCGCGAGCTCGCGCTCCAGCGCCGAGTAGTTCACCGACGGACTGTACGCCTTGAGTTCGCGGGCGATCTTGGTGTGCTTCGCCTTCTGACGGCCACGGCCCATGCCTGAGACCCCCTCACGAGTTAAGCTGCGGGCAGACGGGCGCCCGAGTCATTCACGACACCGGCTCGAGGCCGGTAAGAGTAGCATTCAGGATAGCACGCGGGGAACAGACCCTGGCCGCGGCCAGGCCGGCGAAGGGAGCGATCTCCATGACCGACAGCACCTCCACTCCGTCCGACGAGGCCACGCAGAACGCCGCTCTGCAGAAGGCCGTGATCGTCGGGATGCAGCTCGACCAGGACCCGCACGTTCTCGATGAGGCCGTCCGCTTCGCCCGGCTGCTGAACGCACCGCTCGTGGTGGCCCACGTCGACATCACGCGCTTCGTCACCTACGAGGATCCGGACGGCTACGTGCACTCCGCTCCCATCGACATCAACTTCGACGCGGGGGCTGCCGAGTTCGAGGCCGTCGAGGCGGCAGCGGCCACGGTGCTCGACGGCAAGGGCGTCACCTGGACGGCACGTCAGCTCGTCGGCGACCCGGCGCTGGCCATCAAGCAGCTCGCGAACAAGCTCGACGCGCAGCTCATCGTCGTCGGTACCCGCAAGCGCGGTATCGGTGAATCCATCCGGGAGTTCTTCACCGGCTCGGTCGCCGCGCGCCTCGCCCATCGCCAGCACCGCTCCGTGCTCGTCGTCCCCCTGGGGGAGTCCGTGCCGGACGAGCAGAAGGAGATCTGGCCGGAGTGATCCGCACACGACGAGGCCCCGCCGACGGATGTCGACGGGGCCTCGTGCGGTCATGCCAGGTGCTCAGGAGTCCGGCTGACTCAGCGCCACCGTCACGCTCCGGGCGGCCTGATCCAGCGCGTTCTCGAGGTCGGTGACCACCGACGACGGGAGGACGCCGCCCTTGGCGACATGGGTGCGCAGGTCGGTGCGGATGCGGGCGCGGAAGGCGTTCACGACGGCGTCCGCGCGGTGCAGCTCCTCGCGGCTGGTCAGCCGTGCATCGTCGCCCGCGGTGCGCGGCCTGTTCTTCGCCGCCGCCCGGTCGTCCTTGGTGGCTGTCGCCAGGTCGGCGCGAAGGCTCTTCATCGCCTCCTGCACGCTCTGGCGCACCTCGTTCGCGATGAGGCGGACGGTGTCGGTGATGCCCGCCTCGATGTCGGCGAGGTCGCTCTGGCGCGAGGCCAGCTCGGCGCGTCCGGCCTCGGTGATCGCATAGATCGTCGTGCGTCCGTCGACGGTCTTGGTGACCAGCCCCTCCTCCTCGAGCTTCGCGAGGCGCGGGTAGATGGTGCCGGCGCTCGGCGTGTACGTGCCACCGGTCCGATCCGTGAGGGACTGGATGATGCCGTAGCCGTGCTGCGGGGACTCCGCGAGCAGCGACAGCAGGTACAGGCGCAGATCGCCGTGGGAGAAGACCGCGGGGCTCATGCTTCCCACTCCGGGTCGTTCTCGATCGTCTGCGGGGCGCGGCGGAGGACCGTCACCCCTCCGGAGACGGAGTTGGCGCGGAGATCGACGAACCGTCCCGCGAGCTCCCCGGTGGTGCCGTTGTACGTGCTCGGGCCGGACGAGCTGCGCTCGACGCCGTCGATGAGGAGACGGCCACTGAGCGAACGGATGACGTAGTTCGCCGCGAGGGACTCGTCGAGCCGCACCGTGGTGCCGCCGGAGACCGAGTTCACGGTGATCGTGTTGACGTCGCCCGCCGCGTCCACCAGTGTCGCGCCGGAGACGATGTCGACCGTGGCCTTGCGGATGGCGCCCGTGACGGCCACGTCGCCGGAGACGCTGTTGGCGCTGAGCGAGCCGGTGAGGTTGCGGATCTGCACGTCGCCGGAGACCGAGTTCACGCTGAGGTCGCCGATGAGGGTGTCGACGATGATGTCGCCGGACACGGTGTTCAGGCGGGTGTCGTTGCGGATGCCGGACACGAGGGCGCCGGCGCTCACGACGCCGAGGGTCAGGGCGATGCTGCGCGGGACGGCCACGCTCACCTCGGCGCGCGGACCGCCGGAGCCGAAGTTCCGGAACACCTCCAGGAAGTTGTCCCAGCCGAGCTGCGGGTGGTCGATCTCGACCTCGCCGTCGCGGGACTCGATCCGGAGGTCCTTCGTGGTGACGCCGTGCACCTCGATCCTGATGCCGGGTTCGTCGTGGGCGATGACGTCGACCTGTCCGCCGACGAGGCCCACCTTGAGCCGGGTCGCGGAGGCGATGTCGATGACGCGTTCCTCGCCGGGGGCGATGAGCCACTTCTCGGTCATGTCTGCTTCTCCTGTGTCGAGGGATTCACGATATATCGTGTTGCCGTCACGATAACACGATATATCTCGATCTGGACACCCGCCTTCGCTTCGAATCGCCTGATTGGCCCCATTTCGGCCGGGAATCGAGCAAATCACGCGATTCGAACGAGGTTGACCTTGACGTAACGGCAACTTCTACCGTGGAGGGGAACGACACGGAAGGGTGGGCGGGATGGACGAGAAGGACTGGTCGATCCAGGAGATCGCGCGACTGGCGGGGACGACGAGCCGCACGCTGCGGCACTACGACGACATCGGGTTGCTGCCTCCGTCGCGGATCGCAGCCAATGGCTATCGGCACTACGACGCGGCGTCGCTCGTGCGGTTGCAGCGGATCCTCCTGCTGCGGGAGCTCGGGCTCGGGCTGCCGCAGATCGCGGAGGTGCTGGGCCCTTCGACAGGCTCAGGGACCCAGGTCCGCGGCTCAGGGACCCAGGGCGGGGGCTCAGGGACCCAGGGCGGGGGCTCAGGGACCCAGGGTGGGGGCTCGGCGGCGGAGGCGTCGGCGCTTGAGACGCATCTCGCGCTGCTGCGCGAGGAGCAGACCAGGCTGGCGCGGCAGATCGCGTCGGTCGAGTCCACCATCACGGCATTGAGAGGAGGTGAGAACCTCATGGCAGAGAACATGTTCGACGGCTTCGACCACACGCAGTACAAGCAGGAGGTCGAGGACCGCTGGGGGAAGAAGGCCTACGCCGACAGCGACCGCTGGTGGCGCGGGATGAGCGACGCCGAGCGTGCCGAGTGGCAGCAGCGCGTGTCCGACCTCGGACGCGACTGGATCGCCGCGGCGGAGAGCGGTATCGATCCCGCGTCCGCCGAGGCGCAGGAGCTCGCGCGCCGTCACGTGGCCTGGCTCACGGGCATCCCGGGCACTCCCGCCGCCGCGCTCCGGCAGGGACCGGACGCGGGTGCCAAGGCCTACGTCATCGGTCTCGGCGAGATGTACGTCGCAGACCCGCGCTTCGGTGCGAACTACGCGACGTCCGCGGGCGGTACGCGCGGCGCGGAGTTCGTCCGCGACGCGCTCCGCATCTACGCGGAAGCCTCCCTCTGATCCGTCGAGCGGCCCCCTTGCGTGCGACCCACCCCGCTGCGGTCGTACTCAAGGGGGCGGCTCGCACGCAAGGGGGTGGATCGGGGGAGGAGGGGAGGGCGTAGGGTCGTGCCATGACGGGGCGACGGAAGCGGGGGCGCGACGAACGCCCCGCGTCCGGAGCCTTCGCGGCGGCGGCGACGGCCTATGCGGCGAACTGCGCCCTCGGCGCCGCGGTGGCGGCGCGGCTCATCGACACGCGTCGTTTCCGCTGGGTGCACCACGCCCTCTACATCCTCACCTGCGCGACGACCGGACTCGCCGTCGTCGCCGGTCTCGCCACCCGCACGCCGCGCAGCCATCGCGCCGCCCTGGCCCTCCTCCCCGCCGCCGTCCCCCTGGCCGCGATCCCCTACGCCGGGACGCACACCCGGCGGCACCCGCTCGTCGCCGTCACGGCGGCGCCCTTCGTCCTCGCGGGCCTCGTGGTCTCGCGCCTCCCCTCCGACCGGAAGTGACCGCATGGAACTGCTCGACGCCATCCGCCGCCGCAAGACCACGAACGGGGCCTTCCTGCCCGACCCCGTCTCCGAGGAGCACCAGCGCATCCTCCTGGAAGCGGCCGGGCGCGCGCCTCGCAGCTCAACAGCCAGCCCTGGCGCTTCGTGGTGATCGAGAACAGGGACACGATCGACGAGATCGCGCGCATCTCCGGCGAGAGCATGACGGAGGCCATGTCGAACGGCACGTTCTTCGAGCGGTACAAGCCGTACTTCCGCTTCAGCCAGGAGGAGATGGAGGAGAAGCGCAGCGGCATGCTGTTCGACAAGCTCCCCGCGCCGCTTCGGCCCTTCACATCCCAGGTGTTCACCAAGCGCGGCCAGACGCTCATGAACACGTTCGGCGTGCCGAAGACGCTGGGCTCGGAGAACCGCAAGCTCGTCGCCGGATCGCCGCTGCTCCTGGGCGTCATGCTCGACCGCAGCGAGTACCGGCCCGGGCAGCTGTCGTCGTTCTACTCCGTGTTCAGCATGGGGGCGGCCATGGAGAACGTCTGGCTGACCACGGTCGAGCTGGGCATGGGCATCCAGTTCATCTCGTTCCCGATGGAGGTGCCGGGGCGCTGGGACGAGATCGTGCGGCTGCTGCGGGTGCCCGACGACCTGGAGCTCATGGCCGTCTACCGGCTGGGCTACCTGCCGCCCGAGCAGCGCCGCCCGGCGATCGACTGGTCGAGCAGCCAGCGCAAGCTCGTGTCGCAGTACGTGTTCCGCGAGGACTGCGACAGCCCGCAGCAGGGATGGGACGCTCCGCCGCCGCGGACCTGAGTCAGGAGCCCCCGACCGTCCGCGGCACCTCAGGGAGATCGTTCAGCGCCGGTCCCTCGATGCGTGTGCCGTCCGCGGCGAACCGCGACGCGTGCAGCGGGCAGTCCCACGTGCACTCGGCGTCGTTCCAGTCGAGGATGCCGCCGAGGTGCGGGCACACCGCGCTGACGGCCCTGGTCACGCCGTCGACCGTGGAGATGGCGACCGGGCGACCGCCGCGATTCGCCACGACGCCTTCGCCCTCCGCGGGCTGCGGAACCGGGACCGGCGTGGTCTCGGCCTCGACCCAGCCTTTCGTGGCGGCGGCGGCCACCTTCGCGCCCTCGACGGCGCCGCGCGCGAGATCGGCGGGGACGGTGAGTCGGGTGCCGAGGCGCAGCATCCAGGACGGACGCTCGCTGCGCTTCGTCCCGATGATCTCCTCCGTGAGCCGCAGGGCCGCGGCGGGCGCGTTCGACAGCCCCCATTTCGCATGTCCGGTGGCGATGCGGATGCGCCCGAGGCCGCGCGGCAGCGCGCCGACGAACGGGATGAGGTTGTGTGACTGGTAGTCCTGCGCAGACCAGCGGTGCGTCTCCTCCGCATCCGGGAAGTGCAGGCGGGTCCAGTCCACCAGGTCGTCGATCGCCGCGGTCTCGCCGTCCGAGCGGCCGACCGGATGCCCGTTGCCGCCGACCACGAGCTGCGCGGTGTCGGCGGGGCCGTCGGCGGCGGACACCGGCCGGATGGACCGCGTCGGGCCGTCGGCCGAGATGAACGAACCCTCCGGCACCCCGCCGGAGACCCGGAACGAGACGCAGTACGACCGCATCCCGGCGACCTTGGAGAAGTACAGGCCCCGGTCGAGGATCGGGGTCCCCGTCGCGAGGACGATGTGCTCGGCGAACATCGGGCCCGCCGTGGTCTCCACCCGGGGCTCCGGGAGGGCGTGCGCGCCGGTCACGCGGACGCCGGTGTGCAGCGTGCCGCCGCCCGCGAGGAACTCCTTCGCGAGCGCGTCGGCGACGGCGACAGGGTCGATCGTCACCTGCGAATCGAGGGCGACCGCGCCCGCGACGGGGAACGGCGTCGACAACTCGCCCGCGGTGAGCAGCCGCGTCGGCAGTCCCGCCTCCCGCGCGGCGGCATGTTGGGCTCTCACCGCCTCGAGCCCGTCCGGACCCTGGGCGTAGGTGTGGTCGGTCCGCTCGGTGTAGCTCAGGCCGGCGGTGTCGGCGAAACCGGTGAGCCACTCCATGCCGGCCCGGTTGGCGTCGACGTACGCCTGGACGAGCGCCGCCGGATGGTGCTTCCGGATGGTGGCGAGCTGCTGCCCCTGGAGGAGCGAGAGCTTGCCCGTGTTGCCGCCCGTCGACAGCTCCGCCACGTCCCCCGCGTCCACGACCACGACGTCGAGTCCGGCGCGGGTCAGGAGCACCGCGGTCGAGAGCCCGGTCAGGCCCGCCCCCACGATCAGCACGTCGTGCTGCGCGCCGGGATCGAAGGGAGTGCCGTGGGGTGCGTCCTGGTCGACCTTCCAGAGGGGCTTCATGCCGACAGTCAACGCCTGTCCCCGCCCCCACCCCAACGCCTTGACATCCGACGGTCGCGCTGTCATACGGCGACTACAGTGGCGAGCGTGAGTCTCCGTCGTGTCCTGCTCGTCGCGCTCGGCGGCACGCTCGGGACGGCGGCGCGGCTGGGCCTCGGACTCCTCGTGGACGATCCCGGCGGTTTCCCCCTCGCGGTGCTGCTGGCCAACGTGCTGGGCGCCCTGCTCATCGGGGTCGTGGCGGCGCGGCTCCCGGCCTCGGCGGAGCTGCGGCTGCTGCTGGGCACCGGCGTCCTCGGCGGCTTCACGACCTACAGCGCCTTCATGACCGGCACGCTGGCTCTGTGGGGGTCGGCACCGCTCCTCGCTGCGGCGTATGCCGCAGGCAGCCTCGTCCTCGGTCTCCTCGCGGCAGCCGTGGGGCTCCGGGTGGGACGCCCGCGCCGGGGAGGGGCCGCGTGAGTCCGCTGCTGTTCCTCGCCGCCGCGCTCGCCGGGGGCGTCGGCGCCGTCCTGCGCTATCTCGTCGATGTCGGAGTCGCCCGGCTCGTCGGCCGTCGGTTCCCGTGGGGGATCCTCGTCGTCAACCTCACCGGCTCCTTCGCGCTGGGGCTCGTGACGACGGCGCTGCCGGAGGCGGCGTTCGTGCTCGGGGCCGGTCTGCTCGGCGGCTACACGACCTTCAGCACCGCGATGCTCGACGCGGTCGCTCTGTGGCGAGACGGCGAGCGCGGCGCCGCTGTGTTCGACGCGGTCGGCATGCTCGTGCTCGGTCTCCTCGCCGCGGGACTGGGGCTGGCGCTGGGGGCTGCGCTCTAGCCGACGCTTGCGCAGAGCCGTCGGCGCGCGCTACTCTCACTGCTAATCGTTTAACGCTAAACGGTTAACATCGCGCACCGCCTTCTCGTGCACCCGTCAAAGGAGACCTCGATGCCCCGCACCTCCCGCCGCGCCCTGGGCGCCCTCGCCGCCTCCGCGGCCGCCGTCCTGGCACTCTCCGCCTGCTCCTCCTCCGCCACCGGGGAGTCGGGCGGCGACATCACCCTCAGCTACGCGATCTGGGACGAGAACCAGAAGCCCGCGATGGAGGACATCGCCGCCGCGTACACCGAGGAGCACCCGAACGTCTCGATCGAGATCCAGGTCACGCCGTACAAGGAGTACTTCACCAAGCTCCAGACCGCGGTGACGGGCGGCTCGGCCGCCGACGTGTTCTGGATGAACGGCCCGAATTTCCAGCTCTACGCCTCGAACGGCCAGCTCGCCCCGCTCGACGACGTGGACGCCGCCGACTACCCTCAGGGGCTCGTCGACCTCTACACCTACGACGACGCGCTCTACGGCGCCCCCAAGGACTTCGACACCGTCGCGCTCTGGTACAACAAGGCGCTGTTCGACGCCGCGGGGGTGGAGTACCCGAGCGCGGGCTGGACCTGGGACGACTTCCGTTCCGCGGCCGCGAAGCTGACCGACCCCGCGAAGGGCCAGTTCGGCGTCGCCGCCAGCCAGTACGGCCAGGAGAACTTCTACAACTCCATCGCGCAGGCCGGTGGCGAGGTCATCTCCGCGGACGGCACCGAGAGCGGATACGGCTCCCCCGAGGCTCTCGAGGGCATCGAGCTGTGGACCGACCTCATCGCCGACGGCTCCTCGCCCACGGCGCAGCAGATGACGGACACGAACCCGGAGGACTTCTTCCTGTCGGGCAAGGTCGCCATGTTCCAGAACGGCTCCTGGGCCGCCATCGCCTACGCGGACAACGCGGACATCGGCGGCAGCGTCGACGTGGCCCCGCTGCCGGCGGGTCCGGAGGGCAACCAGAGCGTGATCCACGGCGTCGGGAACGTCGCGAACGCCAAGAGCGCGCACGTGGAGGAGGCCAAGGACTTCGCCGCCTTCGCCAGCGGCGAGCAGGCCGCGAAGATCCAGGCCGAGACCGGCACCGTGATCCCCGCGTACAACGGCACGCAGCAGGCGTGGGTCGACGCCCTCCCGCAGTACGACCTGCAGGTCTACATCGACGCGCTGGAGACGGCCGTCCCGTACCCCGTGTCGAAGAACACCTCCGCGTGGACGAGCATCGAGAGCGAGGTGCTGTCCCAGGTGTGGTCCGGAGCAGTGTCCCCGAAGGACGGCCTGCAGGACCTCGCCGCGCAGATGCAGACCGCGCTGGACGCCGAGCAGGAGTGACCGCATGACCGTCCTCGCGCCTCGCGCGGTCGCCCCCGCCGCCGGACGGACCCCGGAGGCCCCGCCCTCCGGGGGCCGTCGGCGACGCCGCACCCCCGGTGCCTCGCCGTGGTGGGCCCTGGTGTTCCTCGGGCCCACCGCCCTGGGCTTGGCCGTGTTCTACCTGTGGCCGACCGTGCGCACGCTCATCATCTCCTTCACGAAGTCGGGGCCGTTCGGCGGTGCGGAGTGGATCGGGTTCGAGAACTACGTGCGGCTGTTCCAGGACCCGGAGCTCCTCGGCGCCCTCCGCAACACCGCGGTCTACACGGTGATCGCGCTGATCGGCATCCCCCTCGCGGTCGGGATCGCCGCGCTGCTGAACACCACGGGTCTGAAGGGCCGCAGCGCCTACCGCACCCTCTACTTCATCCCCGTCGTCACCATGCCCGCGGCGATCGCGCTCGTCTGGCGCATGATCTACAACGGCGACTATGGTGTGCTGAACGCGGCCCTCGGTGCGGTCGGCATCGAGGGGCGGAGCTGGCTGACCGACCCGAACACCGCGCTGATCGCGATCGCCGTCGTCGGCATCTGGGCCGGCCTCGGGACCAACATCGTCATCTTCCTCGCCGGACTCCAGGGCATCCCGGACACGATCATGGAGGCGGCCGACCTCGACGGGGCGGGCCCCGTGCGCAAGTTCTTCTCCATCACGATCCCGCTGCTGTCGCCCTCGATCTTCTTCGTCAGCGTCATCAGCGTGATCGGGGCGCTGCAGGTGTTCGACCTCATCTACATGATGCTCGGCCGCAGCAACCCCGCGATGCCGAACACCCGGACGGTCGTCTACCTGTTCTACGAAGCGGGTTTCCTCGACAACGACCGCGGCTACGCCGCCGCCGTCGCCTTCCTCCTGCTGCTGATCATCCTCGTCCTGACGATCGTGCAGTTCCGGCTGCAGAAGAAGTGGGTGCACTATGAGTGACGTCTCCCTCGACACCCGTGCGGTCGTCGGTGCGGCCCCCGCACGATCGCGGAGGGCGGGCACCCCCCGGAACCGCGGACTGTGGATCGTGCACGTCGTGCTCATCGTCGGCGCCGCGCTCATGGTGTTCCCGTTCGTCTGGCAGCTGCTGACCTCGTTCAAGACGCTGTCGGACTCGGTGCAGGTGCCGCCGTCGTTCCTCCCGCGCGAGTGGGTGTTCACCAACTTCGCCGAGGTCTTCGACTCGATGCCGTTCGGGCAGATGTTCCTGAACTCCGTGCTCCTCACCGTCGGGCGCACGGTCGGCCAGGTCGCCCTGTGCACCATGGCGGGCTACGCGTTCGCGCGCATCGCCTTCCCCGGCCGGAACGCCCTGTTCGTCGTGTTCCTCTCAGTGCTCATGGTGCCCTCGCAGCTCTACCTGCTGCCGCAGTACGAGATCATCCAGGCGCTCGGCTGGCTGAACACGCTGCAGGCGCTCATCGTGCCCGGCATCTTCAGCGCCTTCGGGACCTTCCTGATGCGGCAGTTCTTCCTCTCGATGCCGGCCGAGTTGGAGGAGGCGGCGCGCATCGACGGGGCGAATCCGTGGCAGACCTTCTGGCGGATCATGGTTCCGCTCGCGAAGCCTGGCATCATCGCACTTGTGGTGTTCACCGTGCTGTGGTCCTGGAACGATCTGCTGTGGCCGCTGATCGTGACGACCGATCCGGCGAAGATGCCGCTGTCGGTCGGGCTCTCGCAGCTCGTCGGCATCCACGGCACCGACTACCCGGTGCTCATGGCGGGTGCGCTGCTGGCGACCCTGCCCATGCTGGTGACGTTCATGATCCTGCAGCGGCAGTTCATCCAGGCCATCGCGTTCAGCGGGACGAAGGGCTGAGACATGGCACAGCGTGAGCACGCCCCGAGCCGCCGGCCGACCCTGCGGATGGTGGCGGAACGTGCCGGAGTGTCGACCGCGACCGTCTCGTACGTGTTCTCCGGGCGGGCAGGCGCGAGTGGCGCGGGCGTGGCCGAGGCCACCGCGGCGCGGGTGCTCGCGGCGGCGGACGAGCTGAACTACCGGCCGAACACGGCGGCCAGGGCGATCCGCACCGGCCGCAGCGGCATGGTGCAGCTCTCCCTGCACATGCTGAGCGATCCGTGGTCGCTGGCGGTGGCGGACGCCGTGAACGCCGAGGCGAACCGGCACGGACTCACGACGCTGATCCTCGCCGACGGCGACTGGCACGCGGCCCTCGACCGTGTCGAGAGCGACGTGGCGTACCTCGACGGCGTCGGCCTGGACGAGGAGGACGCCCGACGGCTGGGCGACCTCGTCAAGCGCGGCCAGCGGCTCGTGGTGTTCTCGGAGCATCTGGAGCCGGACGGCTTCGACGTCATCCGCTCGGACGCGATCCCGGGGTGCGAACTCGCGATGGATCACCTGCTGGAGCGGCACACGGCCATCGGCTGCATCGCCGCGGAGGGTGCCGTCCGCCTCGCGGGAACCCAGGTCACGCGCTACACGCCGTACGTCGAGAAGCTCGCGGCGGCCGGCATCTCCCCGGATCCGGCGTGGACCGTGACCTATGCGGAGACCCAGGCCAGCGCCTTCACCGCCGCGATCGAGCTGCTGTCGCAGGAGAACCGCCCGGACGCCGTGTACGCGACGACCGACTTCGCCGCGATCGCCGCGATCAACGCCGCGCACATGCTCGGGCTCCGCGTCCCGCACGACGTCGCGGTGATCGGCGTCGGCAACACGCCGGACGCGCGGCTCATCGCGCCCACCCTCACCACCGTCGGCCCCACGGACTTCTACGAGCGTCAGGCGCGCATCATCGTCGAGAAGGCGCTCGAGAACGAGCCCTCACCCGGCGCGCTGCACGAGTTCCCCTGGGCTCTCGTGCCCGGAGGGTCGACCGACCTCGACGCCCCGGCCTCCCGCGGCCGCTGAGCCCCCCTCCTTTCTCCCCCTCTGTCACGAAGGACTTCTGTTGGACCTCCACATCGGCATCATCGGCTTCGGCGCGCGCTCCACCCTCCAGGAGGAGGTGCACCGGCCGGGCCACGGTTCCCGCATCACGGCCGTCTGCGACCTCGCCCCGCGCGCTCGCGCGGACGCCAGGGCGCTCGTCCCCGACGCGCTCATCACCGACTCCCCCGACGAGCTGCTCGCATCCGGTGTCGACGCGGTCATGGTGCTGACCCCGGACGACACGCACGCCGCCCTGACCATCCGGGCGCTGGAGGCCGGGGTACCCGTCTTCTGCGAGAAGCCCCTCGCGATCGATCTGGCCGACGCCGACCGCATGCTGGAGACCGCGCGACGCACCGGCACCCGGCTCTACATCGGGCACAACATGCGGCACATGCCCGTGATCACCCTCATGCGCGGGCTCATCCAGGACGGGCGCATCGGGCAGGTGAAGGCCGTGTGGGTGCGGCACTTCGTGGGGCACGGCGGCGACTTCTACTTCAAGGACTGGCACGCCGACCGGAGCCGCACCACCGGACTCCTCCTGCAGAAGGGGGCGCACGACCTCGACATCATCCACTGGCTGGCCGGCGCGTACACCGAGCAGGTGGCGGCGATGGGCGGCCTGAGCGTCTACGGCGACATCACCGACCGGCGGGACCGCACGGGGGAGCGGATGCCCGACTGGTTCAGCATGGACAACTGGCCGCCGACCGCGCTCACGGGACTCCACCCCGTCGTCGACGTCGAGGACATCTCGATGGTGAACCTGAGGCTCGAGGGCGGGATCTTCGCCTCGTACCAGCAGTGCCACTTCACCCCGGACTACTGGCGGAACTACACCGTGATCGGCACCGAGGGGCGCATCGAGAACTTCGGCGACGTGGCCGGCAGCGAGGTGAGGTTGTGGAACCGTCGGCACGCCGGAGCGGCCGACGCGGACGAGGTGTTCATCGTCCCCGAGGTGCCCGACGCCGGACACGACGGTGCCGACGCGCTGCTCGTGGCCGAGTTCCTCCGGTTCGTGCGGCACGGTGGTCTCACGGCGACCTCTCCCGTCGCGGCGCGGGAGGCCGTGGCTGCCGGGATCCTCGCGACCGCGTCCCTCCGGGGCGACGGCTCCGCGATCTCCGTCCCCCCGCTCGACCCCGAGCTCGTCGCCTACTTCGAGCGCGGCCAGACCCCCTCCTCCTCCCCCGCCGCCTGACCCCCACCGTCTCGCCCGCCCCCTCCCACCCTCTCGCCCGCCCCCTCCCACCCTCCGGGTGGGAGTGCAATATGCCACCCCCACCGCGCGTTCAACGCCCCTTTCCCGTCCCGCCACCGCCTGACCCACCCGGCACCGGATCCAGCCCCCCGGCAGGGGAGTGCAATATGCCACCCGAACCGCGGCTCCCAGGCACGTTTCTGATCCCGCAGCGCTGCGGGGGTGCTCCGCCTGTGGGAGGGCGAAAGGGGGCGGGGAAGGGAGGTGAGGGGTGCGGAAGTGATCTCGCGGGGCGGGGAAGGGGGGAAGGGGAAAGGGGGAGATGGGGAGATGGGCGGGGGCTCTCAGGGAGTTCACACCGGAGCGAATGTACAAACGTACATGTACGGATGTCCAGGGGGTGAGTGATGGCGGAGAGCGCGCGTCGGCGGCGGGATCCCGAAGCGCGCCGCCGGGAGATCGTCACCGCGACCGCCGAGCTGATCGTCGAGGTCGGGGCCGACGCCATCACGCACCGCATGGTCGCCGCCCGCGCCGGAGTGCCGCTCGGCGCGACCACCCAGTACTTCGACACCCTCGACGACCTGCGCAGCGCCGCCTTCCGTGCCCTCGCGGACGAGATCGAATGCCGGCTCGACGGAGTGCGGCAGACCCTCGCCGAACGCGGAGCCGGGGCCGACGTCATCGCCGCGCTCGTCCACGACAGCATCCACGACGGACACGCCGTGCAGGCGGATCGCGCCGTCGTCACGGCAGCCGTCCACGATCCGCGGCTGCGCGCGCTCGCGCGCCACCTGTCCGACCGCCTTGTCGACCTCCTGGAGCCGACCTATGGCGCCGACCGGGCCCGAGCGGCGATGATCTTCATCGACGGCGTCATGTGGAGCACGCAGATCCGCGACGTCGATCTCGAACAGTCCTTCCTCGAATCCGCACTGGCGCGGATCCTCGGAGAACCTCTCTCCCTCCCATCCGCAGCGACCGCCACCCCCTGACACCGAGGACCCCGCCTTGTCGAAACTCGCCATCCTCAGCCTGAAGAACCGCGCCCTCATCGCGCTCGTGACGATCGTCGCCGCGGTGTTCGGCGGGCTCGCGTTGACCAACCTCAAGCAGGAACTCATCCCGTCGCTCGAGCTGCCGGCGCTCGTGGTCATGACCACCTACCCCGGCGCCTCACCCGAGGTGGTCGAGAACGACGTCTCGACGCCGATCGAGTCGGCCATCCAGGGGGTGCCCGACCTGGAGTCGACCACCGCGACGAGCACGACCAATGCGTCCATCGTGCAGGCGATGTTCTCGTACGGCACGAACCTCGCGACCGCAGAGCAGAAGATCCAGCAGGCGATCAACCGGATCTCCTCCCAGCTCCCGGAGGACGTCACGCCGCAGGTGCTCTCGGTGTCGATCGACGACTTCCCGGTGATCCAAGTCGCGGTCACCGGCTTCGAGGACGCGGACAACGCCCAGGCCCAGCTCGAGAGCGTCGCGATCCCCGATCTGGAGGACGTCGACGGGGTGAACGCGGCCGAGATCGTCGGCGGCGTCGGACAGCGCATCACCATCACCCCCGACCTCGCGAAGCTCGCCGCCGCGGGACAGAGCAGCGAGGCGATCAGCACGGCACTCCAGCAGAACGGCACGCTCTTCCCCGGCGGCGAGATCACCGAGGACGGCGAGACCCTCACGGTGCAGACCGGAGCGAAGATCACCTCCGTCGACGAGGTCGCCGCCCTGCCGCTCGTCGGCACCGCGGTCACCATCGGCGACGTCGCGACGGTGGAGCAGGTGTCCGACCCGGTGACCTCGATCTCCCGGGTCGACGGCGAGGACGCCCTGTCGATCTCCATCACGAAGCTCCCCGCCGCCAACACGGTCGAGGTGTCGCAGGGGGTCATCGCGGCCCTCGACGAGATCGGGGAGGCGCTCCCGGACGCCGAGTTCACGGTCGTGTTCGACCAGGCGCCGTTCATCGTGCAGTCCATCGACACCCTCGCCACGGAGGGTCTGCTCGGCCTCGTGATGGCCGTGCTCGTGATCCTCGTGTTCCTCATGTCGGTGCGCTCGACCCTGGTCACCGCGATCTCGATCCCGACCTCGGTCCTCATCACCTTCATCGGGCTGCAGGCCTTCGGCTACTCCCTCAACGTGCTGACCCTCGGGGCGCTCACGATCGCGATCGGCCGCGTGGTCGACGACTCCATCGTGGTGATCGAGAACATCAAGCGCCACTACGTGGGCGACGCGGACAAGGGCGATGCGATCCGTCTCGCCGTGCGCGAGGTCGCCGCCGCCATCACCGCCTCGACCATCACGACGGTGGCGGTGTTCCTGCCGATCGTGTTCGTCGGCGACATGGTGGGCGAGCTGTTCCGTCCGTTCGCGATGACCGTCACGATCGCCATGGTCGCGTCGCTCTTCGTGGCGCTGACGATCGTCCCGGTGCTCGCGTACTGGTTCCTCAAGCCCGGCAAGCCGCTCCTCGACGACCAGGGGAACGCGATCGACCCGGAGGACCCGGCCGCCCCGCCGACGAGGCTGCAGCGCGGCTACCGCCCCATCCTCGGCTGGACGCTGAAGCACTCGGGCATCACGGTCGCGCTCGCGGTGGTGGTCCTCGCCGGGACGCTCGCCGCCGCCCCGCTGATGAAGGTGAACTTCCTCAGCGACTCCGGTCAGAACACCATGACCGTGACGCAGGACCTCGGTCCGACGGCGAGCCTGCAGGCGAAGTCCGACGCCGCCGTCCCCGTCGAGGAGGCCCTCCTCGACATCGACGGCATCGAGCACGTGCAGGCCTCTATCGGGTCGAGCGGCTCCGCGCTGCGCGACGCGTTCTCCGGCGGTGCGGGCATCACCTACTCCGTGCTCACCGACGGCGACGCCGACCAGGAGAAGCTGCGCGCCGAGGTGCAGGACGCGATCGACGGTCTCGGCGACGAGGTCGGCGAGGTCACCGTCGCGGCCTCCGCCGGCTTCGGCTCCAGCGACATCGAGATCACCGTGTCGGCCGCGAGCGGTGACGACCTCGCCACCGCCACCTCCGCCGTGGTGGACGAGCTCGACGGTCGCGAGGGCATCGGGCAGGTCACGGACAACCTCGCCGAGGCGCTGCCGTACATCGCCGTGGTCGTGGACCGCGAGGCCGCCGCCCGGGTCGGGCTGTCCGAGGTCGCCGTCGGATCGATCGTGTCGAACACGATGCGTCCGCAGCAGATCGGCTCGGTCGAGATCGACGACACCGCGCTCACCGTGTACCTCGTCAACCCCGAGCCGCCGACGACCGTCGCCGCCCTCCAGCAGCTCGCGATCCCCACCGCGGCGGGCATCGTGCCGCTGCAGGACATCGCGACCGTCGAGCAGCGCAACGGTCCGACCTCGATCACCACCGAGCAGGGACGGCGCACCGCGACCGTCACCGTGCCGCCCGCCTCGGACAACCTCGCGGTCGCCACCCAGTCGGTCACCGAGGCGCTCGCCGCGGCGGACCTGCCGGACGGCGCCTCGGCCGAGGTCGGCGGCGTCGCCTCGCAGCAGGCCGATTCGTTCGCGCAGCTCGGCCTGGCCATGCTCGCCGCGATCCTCATCGTGTACGTGGTGATGGTGGCGACGTTCAAGTCGCTGCGTCAGCCGCTGCTGCTGCTGATCTCGGTGCCGTTCGCGGCGACCGGCGCCATCCTGCTGCAGATCATCACGGGCGTGCCGCTCGGCGTGGCCTCGCTGATCGGCGTGCTGATGCTCATCGGCATCGTGGTGACGAACGCGATCGTGCTCGTCGACCTCGTCAACCAGTACCGGGAGAAGGGGCTGTCGACCGCGGAGGCGGTGATGGCGGGAGGGGAGAAGCGTCTGCGTCCGATCCTCATGACCGCGCTCGCCACGATCCTCGCCCTCACCCCGATGGCGCTCGGGATCACCGGGCACGGCGGATTCATCTCGCAGCCGCTGGCGATCGTGGTGATCGGCGGGCTCGTCTCCTCGACCGTGCTGACGCTCATCGTGCTGCCGACCCTGTACAACCTCGTCGAGGGGGCGCGGGAGCGCCGTCGCGCGCGGAAGGGCGAGCCGCACGACGATGGCGCCCCGGTCCCCGTGCACACGGACGGCACGCCGGTCAGCCGGCGCGAGCTGCGCGAGAACCACGGCGAGTAGCCGCGCGTTCACAACTCAGGAGAAAGGCCCCGGTCCCGTCCGTAGGACGAGGATCGGGGCCTTTCGGCGTCGGTTCTCCGGAGTTGTGAACCGCGGTCAGGCGAAGGTGAGGCCCCACTCCAGGGTCCAGGTCTCGCCGGGAGCGAGACGGCGCAGGCCCCGGCCGCTGTTGAACGCGTCGGCCGGCGCGGTCATCGGCTCGATCGCGACCGCGAGCGGGGTATCGGGGTAGTTCGTGGCCGTGTACACCTGCACGAAGTCGAAGCCCTCGCCCTGCCAGAGGGTGATCGCGCGGCCGTCGGGAGCGGTCAGCGTGTGCCGCACCCGGCCGTCGGCGTCGCGTTCGAGGTCGGTGAAGCCGGTGTCGAGCGCGATGTCGCCGACGCGGACGCCCTCTCGCAGGGCGGACTCGGCCGGACGGGTGCCGACCGGCAGCATCCGGTCGTCCGTCGCGAAGGCGGTGCGGGCGGGGACGCGGAGGACGAGGTCGTGCGGATCGACGTCGCCGATCGTCGGGAACGGGTGCGTGCCGAGCGCGACCGGCGCCGCGGAGTCGGACCAGTTCGTGAGCGTGTGCGTCACGTCGATCCCGTCCGCGGTCAGGACGTACGCGACGGACGTCTCGATCAGGTACGGGTACCCGGTCTGCGGGAAGACGGTCGCGCGCAGGGTCGCGGCGCCCTCGGTCTGCTCGACCGTATAGGCGGTGAAGCGCAGCAGGCCGTGACTGGCGTTGTTCGTCTTGGGCTCGGTGACGGCGAGCTGACGGACTGTGCCCTCGTCGTCCCAGCGGCCGTCGCGCACCCGGTTGGGCCACGGCGTCAGCACCACTCCGGAGCAGGAGGGGGTCGGGATGTCGAGCGGGTAGGGCGACACGAGATCGACCTCGCCGATCCGGAGGGCACGCAGCGAGGCGCCGACCTGGGCGATCTGCGCGGTCACGTCGCCGAGGCGGAGGTGCACCTGGGTGCCGGTGGGAGAGACGGAGTTCACCTCGACATCGTAGTGCCGCAGGCCGCCGGAGTGCGGGGGTCTCCCAGGGATGCCGGGTAGACTGAGACGGTCGGCTTCGGACACCCGCGCAGGGCGCGGACGTTTTTCAGTGTGTGAAGTGTGAGTCCAGGGGCCGATGGTGCGCGTCGATCGACGCGAATCAACCATCACAGGAATGGCCCCGGCCGCAGATCGTCCGGACTCCGCTGGATCGGAGTGCTCGCGCGTGCGCGCAGCGCTGTTCTCGTGCGAGAACGCAAGAAGGACACCCGAATGCCCAAGAACAAGAAGCCCCGCGGCGGTCGCGCCGCTGCGAACTTCGAGCCGCGCTACGGCGCCAAGAAGACCTCGTTCCACGACCGTCACCGTCCGGCCGGCGGTCGGGACACGGCTCGTGACGAGCGTCCCGCGCGCGACGACCGCGAGGGTCGCGCGGCCGGCGGGTACGACCGTCGCCCCGGCAGCCGCAGCCCCGGGCACCGCGGCTACCGCCCGGAGGAGACCGAGTCCGGTGCTCCGAAGCGCCGCTGGAGCTCCCAGGAGCGCGCCGGTCGCGACGAGGCCCGCAGCATCCGCACCCGTGCGGAGTCCGGGCGTCGCGAGGCCCCGCACCGCCGCGACGACCGCGCCGGTGGCGGCCGGTTCGACGACCGCGCCGAGCGTCCGCGGTACAACGACCGGTCCGGCGCTGGACGGTTCGACGACCGTCCGCGGCGCGACGACCGCGGCGGCTCGCAGCGACAGGGGTTCCGCGACAACGACCACCGCGACGGCGGACGTCCGCGCTTCGACGACCGTCGGACGGAGCGCCCGCGCTTCGACCGCGACGACCGCCCGCGCTTCGATGACCGCCGGACCGAGCGTCCCCGCTTCGACCGCGACGAGCGTCCTCGCCGCGACGATCGCGACCGTGCGGGGGACCGGGGAGGCGAGCGTTCGTACGACGCCGCCCGTGCGCGCCGCGCGTTCGACCGCGACCGCACGCAGCGCTCCTTCGAGGGCGGACGCGAGCGGCCGTCGACCGGAGGGGCCTACCGCACCGAGCGGCCCCGTCGGGACGAGCGCCCTCGTCGCGACGAGCGTCCGACCCGGAGCGACTGGAACGCGAAGCCGAAGGCGGCGTTCGAGCAGGCCGACGACGTCGTCCACGAGCGCCTCGAGGCACAGGCCGTGCAGGCCGTCGAGGTCGAGGGCGTCACGTTCGCCGACCTCGGCCTGGGCTCCAACATCACCGAGACCCTGAACAACATGGGCGCCGCGACGCCGTTCCCGATCCAGGCGGCGAGCATCCCCGCCGTCCTCGAGGGGCGCGACGTACTCGCCCGCGGACGCACCGGCTCCGGCAAGACCATCGCCTTCGGGGCGCCGCTCGTCGAGCGGGTGCTGCAGTCGCAGGCGGGCAAGCGCCGCGAGTTCGGACGGGCGCCGCGCGCGATCATCCTCGCCCCCACGCGCGAGCTCGCGCTGCAGATCGACCGGACCATCCAGCCGATCGCCCGCAGCGTCGGCCTCTTCACGACGCAGATCTACGGCGGGGTGCCCCAGGGCCGCCAGGTGGGCGCGCTGAAGAAGGGCGTCGACATCGTCATCGGCACCCCGGGCCGTATCGAGGACCTGATGAACCAGGGCAAGCTCGACCTGTCGGACTGCCGGATCGCGGTGCTCGACGAGGCCGACCACATGTGCGAGCTCGGATTCGTCGAGCCCGTGCAGCGCATCCTCCGCCGCACGGCCGAGGGCAGCCAGAAGCTCCTGTTCTCCGCGACCCTCGACCGCGAGGTCGCGGCGCTGGTGGACGAGTTCCTCGTCGACCCCGCCGTGTTCGAGGTCGCGGGCGAAGACCAGGGCTCCAGCACCATCGAGCACCGGGTCCTCGTCATCGAGCACCGCGACAAGGCGGACATCCTCACGTCGCTCGTCGACCGCGAGGGCAAGACGCTGGTCTTCGCCCGTACTCGCGCCTACGCCGAGATGCTGGCCGACCAGTTCGACGACGCGGGGATCCCGGCCGTCTCGCTGCACGGCGATCTCAACCAGGCCAAGCGCACGCGGAACCTGGAGAAGCTGACCTCGGGTCGGGTGAACGTCCTCGTCGCCACCGATGTGGCCGCGCGGGGCATCCACGTGGACGACATCGACCTCGTGGTCCAGGCCGACGCGCCGGACGAGTACAAGACGTACCTGCACCGCTCCGGTCGCACGGGTCGCGCGGGGCGCTCGGGCCGGGTCGTCACGCTCATCACGCGACAGCGCCAGCGCCGGATGACCGAGCTGCTCGGTCGCGCCGAGATCGAGGCCCCGTTCGAGCAGGCCCGCCTGGACGACGACGTGATCGAGGAGATCGCCGGGCGCGTGCCGTCCGCCGCCGAGCTCACTTCCTGACGCATTCGGGATCAGAAAGGCCCCGGAGACTTCGGTCTCCGGGGCCTTGTCGCACTCTGCACCGGGGTCAGGGGAGGGTGTGCTCGTGGAGGGATGTCGTGAGGGCGGTGCCGTTGAGGTCGAGGTAGAGGACGCCCTCGGTGACCGTGAGGGTCAGGGTGTTGCGGCGGGCGAGGTGAGGCGTGGCGGTGTCGACGAACCCGGGATCGAAGCTGTAGACCCGGATGTCCTCGGCCCGGTGGATGCGCTTGTCGGCCCACGGCGCCATGACCTTGGCCGGATCGCGGTGCGTGTAGACCACCGTCCGGTCCGCGAGGCGGGAGGCATGGTGCAACCGCGCGGCATCGGGAGCGCCCACCTCGATCCAGACGGTCACCCGGCCCGTGAGGTCGCGCACGAGCACGGCGGGCTCCTCGGTGTCGGAGACGCTGCCGCCGAACGCGATGCCCTCCGCGAACTCGAGCCCGTACGCGAGCACCCGGGTGAGCATGTACGCGTCGGTCTCGGAGGGATGCCGGGCGGCGCGGAGCGAGACGTCCTCGTAGACCCCGCGATCGGTGTCGGCCAGCTGCATCTCGAACGTGTGGACTGTCGAACCGATCGCCATGATCCTCGAGCCTACGCGGCGAAGCACCCCCTCCGTGACCGACTCAGAACAGCATCGGCTGGGGAGGGGACGCGGCGGCGCGGCCGCTCGGGGTGAACATCACCGGCCCCGCCGCCGGCGTCTCCGTCTGCACGTGGCCTTGGCCCGGGCGGAACCCGCGCCGCGGATAGTCGTCCTCGTGCCGGCCGTCGAGTCCGTGCATCCGGATGAGGGGACGAGCGCGCTTGGCGAGCCACTGCCGATACGGCTTCGGCGCCTCGACGGACGCTCCGGGATAGAGCCCCCGGTACGACGACACGAGGTCGGGACGGTTCTCGCCGAGCCACTGGAAGAACCACGGCTTGACGCCCGGACGCAGGTGCAGGGCTCCGTAGATCACGCTCCGCGCTCCGGCGGCCTTGATGCGGCGCAGGGCGTCGTCGATCGCGGCGAGGGAGTCGGTGAGGTGCGGCATGATCGGCATGAGGAACACCGTCACCGGGAACCCGGCGTCGGCGAGGGCGCGCACCGTGTCGAGGCGGGCCTGCGTGGTCGGAGCGCCGGGCTCGATCGCCTTCTGCAGCGCGTCGTCGTACATCGCGATCGACATCTGCACGTCGACCGGCACGCGCTGCGCTGCCTTCTTCAGCAGCGGGATGTCGCGGCGGATCAGCGTGCCCTTCGTGAGGATCGACATCGGAGTGCCCGACGCCGCGAGCGCCTCGATGATGCCGGGCATGAGGGCGTAGCGCCCTTCGGCCCGCTGATACGGGTCGGTGTTCGTGCCGAGAGCGACCGTCTCGTGCTGCCAGCTCCCGCGGCGCAGCTCCCGTTCGAGCACCTCCACGACGTTGACCTTGACGACGATCTGGGTGTCGAAGTCGGCGCCGCCGTCGAGGTCGAGGTACTCGTGCGTGCCCCGTGCGAAGCAGTAGGTGCAGGCGTGGGAGCAGCCGCGGTAGGGGTTGATCGTCCAGGCGAAGGGCATGCGCGACGCCCCGGGGACGTGGTTGAGGGCGGACTTCGACAGCACTTCGTGGAACGTCATCCCGGCGAACTCGGGCGTCGTCACCGTGCGGAGGACGCTGGACCGGTTCTCGAGACCGGGCAGCGCCGCCTCGTCGCTGTCCGCGAGCTTCTGTCCCTGCCACCGCATCGTCCTAGTCGAACAAAGAATCGAATTGAAGTCAAGCGAGTGTGGCATCAATGTTCGAATGGAAGAATGGACCCATGCCCTCCTCGCCGTACGCTCAGCATGCGGCGCCGCGCTCCCCGATCCTCGGACCCGCCCTCCCGGTCGGGCTGGCGGTGACCGCGCTCGGCGTGGTGCTCTCCCTCACCGGGGCGGCCGCGACCCCCGTGGCGTCAGAGCCCCTCCCGCGCCCCGTCGCGGTGATGCAGGTGCCGTCGGTGCAGAACGCGGCGACGCCGGCGGCGGACCCTTGCGCCGACCCCGGGGTGCAGGAGGCGATCGCGGCGGGGGACGACGCCGCCACCATCGCGGGGTTCGGCGGCGGAGCGCGCTTCCGTGAGGCGGTGGTCGCCGGGAACGCGCCCTGCGTCTCGCTCAGCGATCCCGCCCGGATCTGGGTGGTGGTCAACAAGGGGCGTCCGCTCGACCCCGCCGCCTACGAGCCCGAGGGGCTGGGCCAGGTGCCGCTGCAGATGACGACGCCGTCGGGCCGCGTGCGCGCGGAGGTCGCCGACGCGGCCGGGCGCATGGCGGAGGCCGCCGAGGCTGCGGGCGTCGGCCGCCTCGGCGCGAACAACGGCTACCGGTCCTATGGGCTGCAGGTCGCGACCTACGGCGCGCACGTGCGGGACCAGGGGCAGGCCGACGCGGACGCCGGCTCGGCGCGGCCGGGTCACAGCGAGCATCAGACCGGTCTCGCCCTCGACGTCGTGGCCTGCGATGCCGGGTGCGGCGGTCTCGACGGCTTCGGGGCGACGCGGCAGAGCGAATGGGTGGCCGCGCACGCCTGGGAGTACGGGTTCATCGTGCGCTACGAGCAGGTCGGCACCCCCGTCACCGGATACGCGCCGGAGCCCTGGCACCTGCGCTACGTCGGCACGGAGCTCGCGGCGGCGTATCACGAGGGCGGCTTCCACACCCTCGAGGAGTTCTTCGGCCTGCCCGCCGCTCCCGACTACGAGCACTGAGCGGCGCGTCCGCGGTGTCGCCCGGCGTGCTCTGAGGCATCCCACAAACGCGGTACCCAGTCCCACCCGGGATGGGATGCATTCTCACAATCGCCTGTCCTGCCCCGTGTTCCCGCCGTAGACTCGCCGGAGCAACGACGCACGACACGTTCGGGAGGACGGCATGGAACGCGACATCTACGAAGAGGATCACGAGGCCTTCCGCGACCTCGTCAAGGATTTCGTCAAGCGCCACGTCACGCACGAGGCGATCGAGAAGTGGGACGCCGCCGGCGAGGTGGACCGCGCCACGATGCGCGCCGCCGGTGAGGCGGGCATCATCGGGCTCTCCGTGCCCGAGGAGTTCGGCGGCGCCGGGATGCTGCAGGACTACCGCTTCCGCGCGATCGTGAACGAAGAGGTCATCGCGGCCGGAGCGGGCTCGCTCGCCGGGGCCTTCGGCATCCAGGACGACCTGGCCGTGCCGTACCTCGTGCACATGGGCACGCAGGAGCAGAAGGAGAAGTGGCTGCCCCGCATGGCCACCGGCGAGGTCGTCGGCGCGCTCGCGATGACCGAGCCCGGTGCGGGCTCCGACCTGCGCGGCATCAAGACCACGGCGAAGAAGGTCGACGGCGGCTACCTCGTCAACGGCGCCAAGACGTTCATCTCGTCGGGGGCGACCGCCGACCTCGTCGTGACCTTCGTCAAGACGGGCGAGGGCAACCGGCCCGACGCGTTCAGCCTCGTCCTCATCGAGAAGGGCATGGAGGGGTTCGACAACGGCAAGAAGCTCTCGAAGATGGGCTTCCACGGCCACGACACCGCCGAGCTGTCGTTCAGCGACGTGTTCGTTCCCGAGGAGAACCTCATCGGCGGCGTCGAGGGCAAGGGCTTCATCCAGCTCATGATGAACCTCCCGCTCGAGCGCCTCTCGATCGGCGTGGCCGGAGCCGCCGCCGCGCAGGCCGCGTTCGACTGGACCGTCGCGTACACCAAGGACCGCGAGGCCTTCGGGGAGCGCATCATCGACTTCCAGAACAGCCGCTTCACCATCGCCGACATGTCCGCCACGGTCGACGCGCTGTGGGCCTTCATCGACCGCGCGCTGCTGGCCTACAAGGACGGCAGGCTCTCGGCCGAAGAGGCCGCGAAGGTCAAGTTCTGGGCCACCGAGCGTGAGTGGGAGGTGCTCGACGCCGGCGTCCAGCTCCACGGTGGCTACGGCTACATCACGGAGTACCCCATCGCCCGCGCCTTCCTCGACGCCCGTGTGCACCGCATCTACGGCGGCACGAACGAGATCATGCGCGAGATCGTCGGGCGTCAGATCGCCGGCAAGCGCTGAGGTCTCCAGGCACAGCTTCGGAGATCCCCGACGACACGCCGGGGCGGCCTCGTCCGCCCCGGCGTGTCGTGCTGTGGCTCCGAACTTGTGCCCGGGCTCAGGCGAGAGGCTCGGCGGCGGCCTCGCGGGCGGCCTTCGAGGCGGGGGAGGCGGCGCCGATCTTCCAGTAGCCGCAGAAGCTGACGGCGTTCTTGTCGACGCCGCGCTCGCCGACGAGCTGCTTGCGGACGCCGGAGGCCAGGGCCTGCTCGCCGGCCGCGTACGCGTGGAACGGAGCATCGGGCAGAGCGGTGCGAGCGAGGGCGTCCAGGGCGAGAACCCCGGGCGGGATCTCGTGAGGCCGCACGATCCACACCACGTCGAGCCCCGACGGATGCGCGAACTCCAGGGCGTCCTCCGCGGACGGGACCTCGATGATCGCCGTGCCCGCGGCGTCGGCCGGCAGGGAGGCGCTGATCGACGCGATCGCGGGGAGGGCGGTCTCGTCGCCCACGAGCACCACCCGGTCGGTGCCCCGCTCGGGGTTGAATGTCAGGCCCTCGTCGATGATGAGGACGTGCTCGCCGGGGGCGCAGGTCTCCGCCCATCGGGAGGCCGGACCGGCGGTGCCGTCGGCCGCCGAGCCGTGCAGCACGAAGTCGACGTCGAGCTCGGCGCCGGTCTCGGGCGTGGCCGGGCGGTACGCGCGCACGGTGTAGTTGCGCATCACGGGGCGCTCGCCGTCGGGGATGCGGAGGAACTTCAGATACCCGAACATCCGGTTGGCCTTGGCGGGCACGCGCTCCAGTCCGGCCTCCCCGCCGATCGGCAGGAACAGCCGGAACCATTGGTCGTAGCCCATCGGACGGAAGCGGTCGATCTCGCCGCCGCCCAGGGTCACCCGCACCCAGTGCGGCGCGAGCCGTTCGGTACGGAGCACGGTGAGGTGCAGGAGCTCGGCCGTCTCCGGCTTGACCATCTTGCTGAATGCCATGCGGGCGCCTTTCAGGGGAGCTGCCAGGGGAAGAACACGACGAAGATCGCGGCCGACACGGCGAGCATGACCACGGTGAAGACGGTGTCCCTCGTGCGGAACGGCACGAGGTGCCGCTCGGTCCGCGTCGGATGCGCACCGAACGCCCGGGAGTCCATCGCGAGGGCGACGCGCTCCGCATGCCGGATGGCACCCGCGAGCAGGGGGACGATGCACCCCCAGCCGCGGGCGATCCGTGCGAAGGGGCCGCGGCCGCCGTGGTAACCGCGCACCCGGTGCGCGGCGCGGATGACGGCGAGCTCGTGCCCGAACCGGGGCACGAAGCGGAAGGCGGCCAGGGCCGTGTACCCGATGCGGTACGGCACGCGCAGCTGCTGCACGCTCGCACGCACGAGGTCGGAACCGCTGGTGGTGAGGCCGCCGACGAGCGCGAGCGCGACGATCGATCCGAGTCGGAGCGCCGTGGCGAACCCGATGAGGAGGGCGCCGTCGTAGAGGGTCCAGTCACCGATCGTCACGACGGAGGTGGTGTCGGCGACCAGGGCCGCGTCGACCCACAGCGAGAAGCCGACGCCGATCGCGACCATGCCCACGGGCAGACCGAGCAGGAGCAGCGCGAGGAGGCGCCCCGTCACCCGCGCCCCGACGAGGATGAGGACGTAGGCGAGCACGAGGAAGGCAGCGGGGGTGGCCAGATCCCGCACGAAGACGAGGAGCAGTATCGCGGGGGCGAAGCCGGCGACCTTCGCCAGCGGGTTGAGGCCGTAGAGGAACTGCCGCCGCGACGTGGCCGTGAGCGGCGCATACGGATCGAGCGTGGTCATCGTCATGGCGACACCTCCCACCCGGCCGCGGTGAGCACGCGCTGCAAGGCGGGGACGCGCAAGCCCGCGGAGGGGAGGATCGCGGGATCGGCGAACAGCTCCGCCGTCGGACCGGCGGCCCGGACCCGCCCGTCGGCGAGGACGACCGTGTCGGTGGCGTGCTCGGCGACGAGCTGCAGGTCGTGAGTGACGATGACCACGGTCGTGCCGTCCGCCCGGAGGCTCTCCAGCAGCGCCAGGAGCTCGGCCGCCCTGGCGCGGTCCTGCCCGAAGGTGGGCTCGTCGAGGGCGAGGACACGGGGACGGCTGATGAGGGCGGTGCCGACCGAGAGCCGTCGCTTCTCACCGCCGGAGAGGAGGAACGGGTGCACCCCGGCCTTATGCGACAGCCCGAACCGCTCCAGCATCTCCGCCACACGCGTGCGGACCTCGTCGTCCGGCACGTGGCGCAGGCGGAGACCGTGGGCGAGCTCGTCGAACACGGTGGCGGCGATGAACTGGTGCTCCGGGTTCTGGAACACGAAGCCGATGCGGGCCGCGAGCTCCCGAGGGGAGGCCGTCCCTGGATCGATGCCGTCGGCGGAGACTCGACCCCTCGGCGGCGGCACGACTCCGGCGAGAGCCTGGATCAGCGTCGTCTTGCCCGCCCCGTTCGCCCCGACGATCGCGGTGAGGCTCCCGGCGGCGATGTCGAGGTCGACCCCGTGCAGGATCTCGGTGCGGCGCCGCGCGACGGTGAGGCCGCGGGCCCGGATGATCGGCTCCGGTCCGGCGGGGCGAGGATCGCCGACCGGCATCGAGGAGGCGGCGCCGGGGCCGGGAGGAAGCGCGGCGGCCAGCGCCTCCGGCGTCAGCGGCAGCGGATCGAGGACGACGCCCCGGTCGCGGAGGCGGAGCGCGGCGAGCGTCGCGGCGGGCAGCCAGACCCCCATCGCCAGGAGCTCGTCGGCGTGCGCGCGGATGGTCTCGGCCGCCGGACCGTCGAAGACCACCCGACCCTCGCGGTCGAGCACGATGGTGCGCGTGACGAAGCGCATCGCCGCATCGAGGTTGTGCTCGACGAGGAGGATGGCCCGGTCTCCGGCGGCCACGACCTCGGTCAGCGCCGCGTACACGTCGTCGATCCCCTGCGGGTCGAGGTTCGCGGTCGGCTCGTCCAGCACGATGAGAGGAGAGCCCATCGCGAGGGCGCAGGCGATGGCGAGACGCTGCCGCCCGCCGCCGGACAGGTGGTCGGGGTTGTCGTCGCGGCGCTCCCACAAGCCGACGCGCCGCAACGCCTCCTCCACGCGGGCGCGCACGGCCTCCACCGGGAGCAGGAGGTTCTCCGGGCCGAAGGCCACCTCGTCGTACACCGTCCCCGTGACGATCTGCGCGTCCGGATCCTGGAAGACCATGGCGACGTGCGTGCTGAGCGTCGCGGTGTGCGCGGTGGTGGTGTCGATACCTCCGGCCTCGACCGTGCCGGTCATCGTCGTGGGGAGCGCGTGCGGGATGAGGCCGTTGAGGGCGAGCGTGAGCGTCGACTTCCCGGAACCGGACGGGCCGAGCAGCAGCACGACCTCGCCGGGATCGATGTCGAAGGTCACGTCACGGGGCGACGGGTGCACGGCGTCCGCGTGGGTGAGGGTCAGCTCGCGCACGCGGAGGAGGGGTGCGGATGGGCGCACGGCACGTCCCTGGTTCGACGGAGGGTGTGCCTCTAACTTAGCTGAGCCTTACCTGTGCTGCCAGTGGGCCCGTGCGCGATCAGCGGCGCGCGACCCCGGCGGTGCGCAGCGCCGAACCGATGGCGAGGCCGATCGCCGTCCAGGCCACCGGACCGAGCACGGAGATCGTCAGGTACAGCAGCTGGGCCCACAGCGGCATGACCGCGAGGTTCGCCGCGAAGAACACCGCCACCGCCACGACGACGCCGATCACGACCGCCGAGACGAAGAACCGCCAGGCGCCCCAGGAGCGATAGCGGGTGAGGGCGGCGACACCCTCCTGGATGAGGCCGAAGAGCAGCGCCGTGCCGATGAACCGCAGCGACCACGCCGGGTTGAAGGCGCTCGCGATGAGCGCCGCGAACACGTGCGTGATGAGCGCCACGAACGGCAGTCGCAGCACCTCCTGCGCGATGATGCCCGGCAGCACGTGCGAGCCCAGCACGAGCCCGTAGAGGAACAGCAGGGGGCTGGCCAGGAGGAGGGGAGTGACCCATCCGGCGATGCCGCCGAGGATGCCCGTGGCGACACCGATCGCCGCGCAGATCAGCAGCACTCTGGTCGACAGGACGGAGGTTCGGGCCACGTCTCCAGCCTACTGGCGACATTCGGAGAGTCGGCCGCCGTCCATCCTGACCGATCGGCACGATCGGGGGCGACCATCGTTCAGTTCTCGATCCGGCGCCGGAAGGCGGGGCTATCGTGAGCCGCGGTGCGGCGACGACGCGGCATCGGGATCATCGGATCATCAGGAGCGAGATATGGGTCGAACACCCCTTCGGATCGCAGCAGCCACCACCCTGGCGACGCTGTTCATCGCATCGACGGCAACCGCAGGCCACGCAGCGACCGGGGAGGTGACGCACCCCGTTCCGGTCGCGGGGACCCCCGGGCACTACATCGTGATCATGAAGGCCGATCCCCTCGCCAGCTACGAAGGCGACGTCAAGGGCCTGAAGGCGACGAAGCCTGACGAGGGCGAGCAGCTCGAGACGCAGTCGCAGGACGCGCGGCGCTACGTCAAGCACCTCGAGTCGGAGCAGAAGAGCCTCATCAACGACGTCGGCGTCACCCCGGACACGACCTACCAGGTGGTGCTCAACGGTTTCAGCGCCGACCTCTCGGGTGAGCAGGTGGACCAGCTCCGCGCCTCGAAGGACGTCCTCGGGGTGTACCCCGACGAGATCCGTCACCCCGATGCGCAGACCTCCACCGACTACCTCGGCCTCGGCGACGACCGCAAGGGGCGTGGCGGGGTGTGGCAGCAGACCGGTGGCGTGAAGAAGGCGGGCGAGGGCGTCGTGGTCGGCGTGATCGACACCGGCATCGCTCCCGAGCACCCCTCGTTCGAGGGCAAGAAGCTCAAGCAGCAGAAGAAGCAGAACAGCCGGCACAAGGGCACGGAGCCGTACACCGACGGCACCTACGTCTACTTCGACAAGTCCGACGGCGGACAGTTCCGCGGCGCGATGGTCGAGGGTCAGGACTGGGACGAGCGCGACTACTCGACGAAGCTCATCGGCGGACAGTACTTCTTCGCGGGAGCCCAGGCGGCCGGGTTCGACTTCCAGTACGACTACCTCTCCCCGCGTGACGGCGACGGTCACGGCTCGCACACGGCGAGCACCGCCGCAGGCAACTTCGGAGTGGACGCCGAGATCGAGGGCGTCGACTTCGGAACGGTCTCCGGCGTCGCCCCCGGGGCGAAGGTCGCGGCCTACAAGGCCTGCTACGTCGGGCCGGACACGACCGTGACCACGGATGACATCTGCGCCCTGAGCGACCTCGTCGCCGCCATCGATCAGGCCGTCGCAGACGGCGTCGACGTTATCAACTACTCGATCGGCGGCGGCGCCGCGAGCACCGTGATGGCTCCGGAGGACCTGGCGTTCCTCAACGCCGCGGCCGCCGGTGTCTTCGTCGCGACCAGCGCGGGCAACGACGGCCCCGATCCGGTCACCGCCGACCACGCCTCGCCGTGGTACACCACGGTCGCCGCCTCCACCATCCCCACGTGGGAGGGCACCGTGCAGTTCGACGGCTTCGAGCAGGCCGGCGCCTCGGTGACCGTCCCGTTCGGCGAGAGCGTCTCCGGCCCCTCCATCGCCGCTGTGGATGCCGCGGCGTCCGGTGCGGCGGATGCGCAGCTGTGCCTGCCGGGCACCCTCGACCCGGCGAAGGTCGCCGGACACATCGTCGTCTGCGACCGCGGCGGCAACGCCCGCGCGGAGAAGTCGCAGGTCGTGAAGGACGCCGGGGGCATCGGCATGGTCCTGGTGAACGTGCCCGGTGGTGCGGACTCCCTCGACAACGACTTCCACGCCGTGCCCACGGTGCACCTGAACGCCGTGCACCGTGCGGCCGTGCTCGCCTACGTGCAGGGCGGCGTCGATCGGCCGATCACCCTCGTCGGCGAGAACACCACCGGTGTGACCACGCCGACCCCGCAGATCGCGGGCTTCTCGAGCCGCGGACCGGTCCTCGCCGACGGCACCGATGTCCTCAAGCCGGACATCGCCGCTCCGGGAGTGGCGATCCTCGCCGCCACGCACAACGCCCCGGGTGAGGACCCGACCTTCGGCATCCTCTCCGGGACGTCGATGGCCTCCCCGCACATCGCCGGCCTCGGCGCGCTCTACCTCGGGGAGCACCCGCGGGCGACCCCGGGCGAGATCCGTTCGGCCCTGATGACGACGGCCTCCGACACCGTGCTCCCCGACGGCTCGAAGAACACGAACCCGTTCGAGCAGGGAGCCGGACAGGTCGATGCGACGCGGTTCCTGAACCCCGGTCTGCTCTACCTCAACGGCTTCAAGGACTGGGCGGCGTTCCTCGACGGGAAGGGGCTGTCGGACTTCCCCGGCATCGACCCCATCGACGGCAGCGATCTGAACCAGGCATCGATCTCGATCGGCTCCCTGGCCAGCGCGCAGACCGTCACCCGCTCGGTCACCTCGACCGAGAAGGGCGTGTTCACGGCGAAGGCCTCCGTCCCCGGCGTGAACGTCACCGTCACGCCGTCCCAGCTCTCCTTCGACAAGCCGGGGCAGACGAAGACCTTCACGGTCACGTTCGACAGCACCACCGCGCCGGTCGAGCAGTGGGCCACGGGTTCACTCACCTGGACGAGCAAGAAGAACACGGTGCGCTCGCCGATCGCGGTGTTCCCGGTCACGGCGGATGCCCCGGCCGAGGTCACCGGCACCGGCGTCGACGGCAGCACGACGGTGGACATCACCCCCGGCCTCGACGGTGATCTGGCGCTGGGCGTCTCGGGTCTCACGCCGTTCCAGCTCCTCAGCGACCCGGACAACCCGGTCGAGGGGCATTCCGGGAACGAGAAGTCGGGCGACGCGAACAAGGACGTGTCCTGGATCGTGGACGTGCCGGAGGGCGCCACCCTCTCGCGGTTCGACCTCGACTCGTCCGACGACGAGGGCAGCGATCTCGACCTCACCGTCTACCGGGTGGTGAGCCCCGATGACCTGCGCTACTACGAGCGCTGGCAGTCGGCGACGGGCTCGGCCGACGAGCAGGTGACGATCCCCGCCCCGACAGCGGGCACCTACCTCGTCGTCGCCAACGTGTACGCGACCACCGGGCCGATGACGTGGGACATGACCCACGCCTCCGTGCTGCCGGACGGGGAGGGGTCGTTCACCGCGACGCCGAACCCGATCGCCGCGGTCCGCGGGGAGAAGACGAGCTACGAGCTGAGCTGGAGCGGTCTCATCGCCGGCACCCGCTACCTCGGACTCGTCCAGTACGGCGACTCGGCCGTGCGCACCGTGGTGACGGTCACGACGCCCGCGGATGCCGCGCCGACGCCGACTCCCGCGCCGAAGCCGTCGCCGACTCCCGAGCCGACGCCGACCCCGGATCCGACTCCGACGCCGGGGCCGACTCCGGAGCCGACCGAGCCTCCGGAGACCGACGCCCCCGGGTGATCCGGGACCGTCTGCACGACCCCGGCACGGCCGCACGAGGAATCCCTCGTGCGGCCGTGCCGTCGCATTTGGGCATCCGTTCGTCGCACGGCCGCCGCCGCTCGTCGCAGCGTCCCCGGATCCGGAAGCGACAGCGGGACGCCCTCCCTACCGTGGGGAGACGCAATGATGCGCCCCCAGAGGAGAACCCCATGACCGCACCTTCGTCGCGCCGCCGCGACGGCGCCGGGCTCGTCGACGACGACCCCGTCATCGAGACCGACCCGAACCTCCCACCCGTCGCCCTCTCCGCGGAGCACGAGGCGAAGAGCCGCCGCTGGACCCTGCCGAAGATCCTGCTGTGGACCGCCATCGCCCTCCTCGGCGGCGTCGCCTGGGTGATGCTCGCCATCGTGCGCGGGGAGACCGTGAACGCGATCTGGTTCGTGTTCGCCGCCGTCTGCACCTACCTGATCGGCTACCGCTTCTACTCCAAGGTCATCGAGCGGTACATCACCCGCCCCGACGACCGCCGCGCCACGCCCGCCGAGGTGAAGCAGGACGGCAAGGACTACGTCCCCACCGACCGCCGGGTGCTCTACGGTCACCACTTCGCCGCCATCGCCGGCGCCGGACCGCTCGTCGGCCCCGTGCTCGCGGCGCAGATGGGCTACCTCCCCGGCACCATCTGGATCATCGTGGGCGTCGTGCTCGCGGGAGCCGTGCAGGACTACACGGTGCTCTTCTTCTCGATGCGGCGCGGCGGCAGGACCATCGGCCAGATGGCGCGCCAGGAGCTCGGCAAGATCGGCGGCACCGCGGCGATCATCGCCTCGCTGCTCATCATGCTCATCATCGTCGCGATCCTCGCGCTCGTCGTCGTGAACGCCCTCGGGGAGAGCCCGTGGGGCGTCTTCTCCGTCGCGATGACCATCCCGATCGCCCTCTTCATGGGCGTGTACCTGCGCTACCTGCGTCCCGGCAAGGTGACCGAGGTCTCGATCATCGGCTTCGTGCTGCTCATGGCCGCGATCATCGGCGGCGGCTGGGTCGCCGGCACCGAGTGGGGTCAGGCGCTCTTCCACCTCGACCGCACCACGATCGCGTGGGGCATCATCATCTACGGCTTCATCGCCGCGGTGCTGCCGGTGTGGCTTCTGCTCGCGCCGCGTGACTACCTCTCCACCTTCATGAAGATCGGCGTCATCGTGATGCTCGCCGGGGCAATCGTCCTCGTGCGTCCGGAGATCTCGGTCCCCGCGGTCAGCATCTTCGGTGAGAACGGCATGGGTCCGGTGTTCGCCGGGCCCCTGTTCCCCTTCCTGTTCGTGACGATCGCGTGCGGCGCGTTGTCCGGATTCCATGCGCTGATCGCGTCGGGCACCACACCGAAGCTCGTCGAGAAGGAGCGGCAGACCCGGTTCATCGGCTACGGCGGCATGCTCATGGAGTCGTTCGTCGCGATCATGGCCCTCGTCGCCGCGATCTCGATCGACCAGGGCATCTACTTCGCCATGAACGCCCCGGCCGCCGCGACCGGGGGCACCGTGGAGGGAGCGGTCGCCTTCGTGAACTCGCTCGGGCTGACCGGGGTGAACCTCACCCCCGACATGCTCACGGGCACGGCGGCGGCGGTCGGCGAGGAGTCGATCGTCTCGCGCACCGGTGGTGCTCCGACGCTCGCGCTCGGCCTCGCGCACATCATGCAGCAGGCCCTCGGCGGACAGGCGCTCATGGCGTTCTGGTACCACTTCGCGATCATGTTCGAGGCTCTGTTCATCCTCACGGCGGTGGACGCCGGAACCCGGGTCGCCCGCTTCATGCTGCAGGACTCGATCGGCGCCTGGTTCCCGAAGTTCCGCGACGTCTCCTGGCGTCCCGGGGTGTGGATCTGCACCGCGATCATGGTGGCCGGCTGGGGAGCGATTCTCATCCTCGGCGTCACCGACCCGCTCGGCGGCATCAACACGTTCTTCCCGCTGTTCGGCATCGCGAACCAGCTGCTCGCGGCGATCGCGCTCGCCGTGGTGCTGGCCATCGTCGCCAAGCGTGGTCGCAGCTACTTCCGGTGGCTGTGGATCATCGCGCTGCCGCTCGCCTTCACCGCGGTCGTCACCATCACGGCGTCGCTCTACAAGATCTTCTCGCCGGTGCCGGCGATCGGATACTGGGCGAACCACTTCCGCTACCTGGAGGCGCTGAACTCGGGCGACACCACGCTCGGCGCGCCGGAGGTGCTGCAGGCGGTCATCCGCAACACCGCGGTGCAGGGCACGTTGTCGATCATCTTCGTGGTGCTCGCGATCATCGTCATCGTCATGGCGGTCATCGCGACCGTGAAGGCGATCCGCAACGGCGGCGGTGAGAACACCGAGGACCCGCCCGTCCCGTCGCGCCGCTTCGCCCCGGCCGGGTTCCTCCCCGACGCGGAGGAGCGCGAGCTGGAGAAGCAGTGGGAGCCGATCCTCGCCGAAGAGCGCGCGGCGGCACGGCACTGAGATGACCTCCACGGTGGATCGGACGGATGCCGCGACCTCCCCGCTGCGGGCGCTGTGGAGCGCCCTCGGCCGGGTCGGCCGCGGCATCCGCTGGTACATGACGACGCTGATGGGCGACACCGCGTACGCCACGTACGTCACCCATCACCGGCGGCATCATCCGGACGAGGAGCCGCTGACGGAGCGGCAGTTCTGGCGTCAGCGGATGGACGACCAGGACCGCAATCCCGGTGCCCGCTGCTGCTGACCCTTCGACAGGCTCAGGGCCCTTCGACAGGCTCAGGGACCCAGGGTGGGTCGCTGAGCCTGTCGAAGCGCGGTTCGCTGAGCCTGTCGAAGCGCCAGGGTGGGTCGCTGAGCCTGTCGAAGCGAGGGTCGCTGAGCCTGTCGAAGCGCCAGGGTGGGTCGCTGAGCCTGTCGAAGCGCGGGTCGCTGAGCCTGCCGGCGCGTCCCTAGGCTGAGCGCATGAACGACGTCGTCCTCGCCGCGATCCTCGGCGCGCTCGGCGGCATCGCCCTCACGGCGCTGCTGCTGCTCGCCCGGCGGTTCGCGCGCGGCTCGGCCGACCTCGGCAGCGAGGCGGAGCAGGGGGCGCTGCGGGCGCTGCACCAGGCGAGCCTCGCCGCCCCGCACCTCCGCGGCGGACTGGCCGGCCCGGATGCGGTCAAGGCCGCCCGGCACCTGCGGACTCTGCTGGGCAGCGCCGCGGTCGCCATCGTCGGCGAGGACGACACGGTCACCCTCGACGGCGCCGCGGACGGGCTCGAATCCGCCGCCGTGCGCATCGCCGCCCAGGTGCGCGCGTCCGGGCGGCGGCAGGTCTTCCCCGCGCCCTCGCGGACGGACGACCTGGAGGCGGTCGGCGCGCCCATCCTCGTCGACGGGGTGCCGGTCGGGGTGGTCGTCGCCTTCGCGTCGCCGGTGCGGGCCGCCCTCGTGCGGGCGGCGGAGGAGGTGGCCGACTGGTGTGCGGCGCAGGTCGAACTCGGCGGACTCGAGGCCTCCCGCACCCAGCTCGCCGAGGCGGAGCTCCGGGCTCTGCGTGCGCAGATCTCCCCGCACTTCATCTACAACGCGCTCACCGCGATCGCCTCGTTCATCACGACCGACCCCGACCGGGCCCGCGACCTCGTGCTCGAGTTCGCCGACTTCACGCGCTACTCCTTCCGCCGGCACGGAGAGTTCACGACGCTCGCGGAGGAGCTGGGCAGCATCCACTCGTACCTCGAACTGGAGCGGGCGCGGTTCGGCGAACGCCTGCGGGTGACGCTGCAGATCGCGCCCGAGACGCTCGCGACGGTCATCCCCTTCCTCTCGGTGCAGCCGCTCGTGGAGAACGCCGTGCGGCACGGCCTGGAGCCGGGAGAGGGCGGGGGCGAGATCCGCATCACCTCCCGCGACGACGGCACGCACACCGAGATCCTCGTCGAGGACGACGGCGTCGGCATGGACCCGGCGGGTCTGCGCGCGCTGCTCACGGCGCGTGAGGACGGCGGTCACGTGGGCCTGCGGAACGTCGACACCCGGCTTCGCCAGGTCTACGGCAGCGGGGGTGGTCTGGTCGTCGAGACCAACGCCGGCGCGGGTACCCTGGTGCGCATGCGAGTCCCGAAATCGCAGCCCCTCCACGACCCGGACGACGACTGAGGAGCGGCATGATCGACGTCCTCGTCGCCGACGACGAGCAGCCGGCCCTCGACGAGCTCGTGCACCTGCTGCGCGCCGACCCGCGCATCGGCGAGATCCTCACCGCGAGTAACGGCGCCGACGCGCTGCGTCAGCTCTCCGCGCGTGCGGTGCGGATCGCCTTCCTCGACATCCACATGCCCGGCTTGCTCGGCACCGAGCTCGCCCGCGCGCTCCTCGGCCTCGCGGAACCGCCCGCGGTCGTGTTCGTCACCGCCGACGAGGCCCGCGCGGTCGAGGCTTTCGAACTGCGCGCCGCGGACTACCTCCTCAAGCCGGTCCGGCGGGAACGGCTCCGAAACGCCGTGGACCGGGTGATCGAGCAGGAGGCCGCACCGCGCGGCGAGGACGAGGTGCTGCCCGTGACCGTGGGCGCGTCCGTGCGGTTCGTGCGGCGCAGCGACGTGCGCTGGGTGCAGGCACAGGGCGACTACGCGCGCCTGCACACCGAGGACGACGGGCCCGGCCATCTCGTGCGCATTCCGCTCTCCGAGCTCGAGACGCGGTGGGCGCCGGCCGGATTCCTCCGCATCCACCGTTCCACCCTCGTCCGGATCGCCGCGGTGACCGAGGCGCGGCTGTCGGGCGGGGAACCCGTCGTGGTCGTCGGCACGGCCGTGCTGCCGGTGAGCAGAAGGCTCGTCGCGGCGGTGCGGGAGGCCCTCGTGCGCGGAGAGGGGGCCGGATGACCGAGGCGCCGAAGCGGGTGCGCGTCACGGCGGACACCCCGCCGCGCCGCTCCTCCGCCTCCACCCGGGGGATCGCGCTGCCCGGTGCCCCGGTCGCGGAGGCCGATGCCGTCTACGCCCGTGCCCTGATGCGCAGCCAGCTCCGGCTCGCCCTCGGCACCGTCGCCGGCTTCGTGGTGGTCGTCGTCGCCCTGGCACTCGGGATCGCGCTCATCCCCGAGATCGACGCCGTCGTCCTCGGCGGGCTGCCGCTGTCGTGGCTCCTCCAGGCCTTCGCGTTCTACCCGGTGATCCTCGTCTTCGCGGTGCTGTACGTGCGCACGGCGGTCCGCAACGAGCGGCGGTACCGCGCCCTGCGGGACCGCGAGTGAACGCCGTGCTCGACCTCGTCGGGGTCGCCCTGGTCGTGATCGCCACCCTCCTCATCGGCGTGTACGGGCTGCGGGTCTCGCGCACGACGAGCGACTTCTTCGTGGCCTCGCGGACGGTGCGTCCGGTCTGGAACGCCTCGGCCATCAGCGGCGAGTACCTCTCGGCCGGCACCTTCCTCGGCCTCTCCGGGCTGGTGCTGCTGGACGGCGCCCGCGGCTTCTGGTTCCCCATCGGGTACGCCGCGGGGTACCTGCTCGTGCTCGTCTTCGTGGCCGCGCCCCTGCGCCGCAGCGGGGCGTACACGATCCCCGATTTCGTCGAGGCCCGGCTCGACTCGACCGCCGCGCGCCGTGTCACCAGCCTCGCGGTCCTCATCATCGGCTGGCTCTACATCGTGCCGCAACTGCACGGCGCGGGCATCACTCTCGTCGTGGTGGCCGGGCTGCCGGAGTGGGTCGGGGCCGTGACGATCGCGGTGCTCGTGGCGGCGGCGGTCGCCGCGGGCGGCATGCGCGCGATCACCTTCGTGCAGGCCTTCCAGTACTGGCTCAAGCTCACGGCGCTCCTCGTGCCGGTGGTGTGCATCGCTTTCGCCCTGAGCGGCGGGCCGCACGACTTCGATCCCGCGCTCGTCTTCCCCGCTGAGGCCGGGCCGTCCGGCTTCGACGCCTACGAGACCGCGTCGCTGCTGCTCGCCCTGCTCCTCGGCACGATGGGTCTGCCGCACGTCCTGGTGCGGTTCTACACGAGCCCGACCGGAGCCTCCGCGCGGCGGACCACCGTGATCGTCATCGCCATGGTGAGCGCGTTCTACGCCGTGTCGAGCGCGATGGGGCTCCTGGCGCGGATCGCCGCCCCCGACCTCGCACGGCCGGGGGTCGCCGACACCGTGGTGCTGCAGCTCCCGTCGCGGGTGTTCCCTGGACTCGCGGGTGAGCTGCTGACGGCGCTCATCGTCGCCGGAGCCTTCGCCGCGTTCCTGGCGACCTCGGCCGGGCTCGTGGTCTCGCTCGCGGGGGTCATCAGCCAGGACGTCTTCTCCGGCTCCGTGCGCTCCTTCCGGCTGTCCGCAGTGCTGTGCGCGCTCGTGCCGCTGGGGATCGCGCTGCTCACGGTTCCCGCGGGACTCGTGTCGAGCGTGGGGGTGGTGTTCGTCGTGGCGGCGTCGACGCTCTCGCCCGTGGTGCTGCTGGGCGTGTGGTGGCGCGGCCTCACCGCGCGCGGGGCGGTCGCGGGCATGGTGTGCGGCGGCGTCGCGACCGGGCTCGCCCTGCTCGTGCACGCCGCGGTGGACGGGGTCGGCGTCGCGGCGCCCTACCTCGCGCAGCCCGCCGCCTGGACGATCCCGCTGGCGACCGGGGTCACCGTCGCCGTGTCGCTGCTCGACCCTCGAGGACCCTCGCCCCGCACGGACCGCTTCCTCGCCCGCGTGCACACCCCCGACCGCGCCTGAGTCTGCTTCTGCCTCCCGGACTCTGCCTCCTGGAACAGGCGATCGCGCGGGTTCAGGCCGGTGAAAGCCCATCGAGCCTGAGCCGGCGCGAGTGCCTGAAGAGCGGGGAGGGTCGGTGCGGTCGAGTCAGGGGACTCCAGCGCGTTGGCAGGCCCTGGCGCGAGAACAGGCAGGGAGACCCAGGAGTGCCTGAGCTCGCGTGGGTGCCTGAGCTCGCGTGGGTGCCTGAACTCGCGTGGGTGCCTGAACTGGTTGGAGTGCCTGAACTCGCGTGGGTGCCTGAACTGGCGTGGGCGCCGGTTCGGGCGCGTCAGCGAGGTCGCGCGCGAGGGCAGGCAGTGGCGTGAGAGCAGGCAGGGAAGGGAGGGAGTGCCTGTTCTGGCGGGAGTGCCTGGACTGGCGTGGGTGCCTGTTCGGGCGCGACAGCGAGGTCGCGCGCGAGGGCAGGCAGTGGCGTGAGAGCAGGCAGGGAGAGTCCTGGGTGCCTGAATCAGCGGGAGTGCCTGAATCAGCGGGAATGCCTGGATCAGCGGGAGTGCCTGTGCAGGAGTGCCTGTGCAGGAGTGCCTGTGCGGGGGTCAGAGGGAGCGGCTGCGTGGCATCAGGCGCACCGGGGGGAGTGGCGGCGCGGGGATGCGCTGGTCGTGCCCCTCGACGACGCCGAACCGGGGGGATGCGGCCTCCCAGTCCTCGCGGGCGGCGGCGATCTCGTCGTGGGAGCGCCCGGCGAAGTTCCACCACATGACGATCTCGTCCTCGAACGGCTCACCCCCGAGCAGGAACAGCAACCCGCCCTCGCTGCTGGTCACCTCGACGCCGTCGCGGGAATCGCCGAGGTAGAGCATGTCGTTGCGGGTCATCGCGTGCTCGGGGACGGCGGCGTCGCCCTCGACGAGGAGCAGCGCGTGCTCCCACTCGGGCCGCAGCGGCAGGCGCACCGTGGTTCCGGCCGGCACGACGATCTCCGCCCCGACGATCGGCGTGTGCACGGTCGCCGGCGAGTGCACGCCCGCGAACTCGCCGAGCACGACTGTGGCCGTGGCGTCCGATCCGGTCGCGGCCGAAAGGGTCGTCGTCGGCAGGTCGGTGTGCCGCTCGAAGCCGCCGTCGCCGTGGCGCGCGGACTCGGGGAGAACGACCCAGAACTGCAGCGCGTCCAGCGGGACGGGGCCCTCGCCCACGGAGTACTCCGAGTGCGAGATGCCGTTGCCGGCGGTCATGAGGTTGAGCTGACCGCGCCGGAGGTCGGCGTCGCTGCCCAGCGAATCGCGGTGCCGGATCTCGCCGACCAGTGGCCACGTCACCGTCTGCAGACCGATGTGCGGGTGCGGCTCGACGCGCATCCGGGTCTCGGCCGGGCCGAACCGGTCGAGGAAGCACCACGCGCCGATGGTGGGGAGGTTGCGATGCGGCAGCACCCGCAGCACCTCCATGCCGCGCACGCCCCCGAGCGGCACCGCCCGGGGCTCGAGGACGAGGCGGCGTTGCCCGATCATTCCGCCCTGCCCGTGGGGTCCTCATCCGCGCCGGCCGACTCCTCCTGCACCGGGGCGTCCGCCGTCGAGCCCGGGCGCTGCGGCCAGCGGATCTCGGCGCCGGGCACCTCGCGCGTCTTGAGGTACTTCGCGATGTACGGGCAGAGCGGCACGATCGCGTCGCCCGTCGACGCGACGTCGGTCAGTGCCGCCGCGGCGAGCTTTCCCGCCAGGCCCTGGCCCTGGAACGCGGGGTCGATCTCGGTGTGCAGGAACCGGATCACGCCGGGGCGGGTGTCGAACTCGGCGAACCCGGCCAGCACGTCATCGGAACGGATCTCGTAGCGGGAGGCCTCGTCGTTGCGGGTCACGGTGATGTCGGTCATCGGATGCTCCTTCCGGCGTCTGGAACCAACCTACGCCCGGGATCGAGGGTGCGGGCCTGTGGACGTCGCCGTGCCGCTGTCCGTCGGGGTGATTACGCTGGAGGGATGCCGCAGACTCCCCGCGATCCGTACGACGGATGGATCCCCGAGCCGGACGCGGCATCCGACCAGCCCTGGGACGACGGGTGGGAGCCGACCGAGCCGCCGGAGCCGATGGACTGGGAGCCGCAGGGCGCGGGCTTCGAGCCGCCCCTCGACTGGGGTCCGGGTCCGACGACCGCGGTGACCACCGCGCCGGCCGTCCGCCGCGCCACGCCCAGCCGGTATGCGACGGCCCGCGAGGCACTGCACACGGTGTTCGGCTACGACGACTTCCGCGGCGACCAGGCGGCCATCGTCGAGCAGGTCATCGGCGGCGGCGACGCCGTCGTCCTGATGCCCACCGGCGGCGGCAAGAGCATCACGTACCAGGTGCCCGCTCTCGTGCGGGAGGGCACCGGACTGGTCATCAGCCCGCTCATCGCGCTCATGCACGACCAGGTCGATGCGTTGCGCGCCAACGGGGTGAAGGCCGCGTACCTCAACTCCACCCAGTCGATCGAGGAGCGCCGCGAGGTCGAGCGCGCCTATGTCGCCGGAGAGCTCGACCTCATCTACGTCGCCCCGGAGCGACTGTCGAGCGCGCAGACCACCTCCCTCCTGCAGCGCGGCACGCTCAGTGTCATCGCCATCGACGAGGCCCACTGCGTGTCGCAGTGGGGTCATGACTTCCGGCCCGACTACCTCGCGCTCGGCGACTTGGGCGAGCGGTTCCCCGGCGTCCCGCGGATGGCCCTGACCGCCACCGCGACGCGGGCCACGCACAAGGAGCTCACCGAGCGCCTGCACCTCGACGCGGCGAAGCACTTCGTGGCGAGCTTCGACCGCCCCAACATCCAGTACCGCATCGTCCCGAAGGTCGATCCCCGCAAGCAGCTCGTGCAGTTCATCCGGTCGCAGCCCGAGGGGGCGGCGGGCATCGTCTACGCGCTCAGCCGCAAGTCGGTCGAGCAGACGGCGACCTATCTCGCCGCGCAGGGTCTCGACGCGCTGCCGTACCACGCCGGTCTGCCCGCCGAGGTGCGGGCGGCGAACCAGTCACGCTTCCTCCGTGAAGACGGCGTGGTGATGGTGGCGACCATCGCGTTCGGCATGGGGATCGACAAGCCCGACGTGCGCTTCGTCGCCCACATCGATCTGCCGAAGTCGGTCGAGGGGTACTACCAGGAGACCGGCCGCGCCGGTCGCGACGGCGAGCCGTCCGTGGCGTGGATGGCGTACGGGCTCGGCGACGTCGTGCAGCAGCGCCGGCTGATCGATCAGAGTCCCGGCGACCGCACGTTCAAGATGCGCATGGGGCAGCACCTCGATGCGATGCTCGCGCTGTGCGAGACGGTGGAGTGCCGCCGGCAGAACCTCCTCGGGTACTTCGGTCAGGAGTCGCAGCCCTGCGGCAACTGCGACACGTGCCTCGACGACACGGCGACCTTCGACGGGCTCGTCCCCGCACAGAAGCTGCTGTCCACGATCGTGCGGCTCAAGCGGGAGCGGAATCAGGCCTTCGGTGCCGGCCACCTCATCGACATCCTCCGCGGGGCCTCGACCGAGCGCATCCGCCAGCAGCGGCACGACGCCCTCGCGACCTACGGCATCGGCGCCGACCTCTCCGACCAGGACTGGCGGAGCGTGGTGCGCCAGCTCCTCGCCCGGGGCATCCTCGTCGCGCAGGGCGACTACGGCACGCTCGCACCCGGAGAGGCCGCGGCCGGGGTGCTGCGCGGCGAGACCGCTGTGCCGCTCCGGAAAGACACGATCGGACGCCCGTCCTCGCCGTCCCGCGCCCGGAAGGCGAGTGCCGCCGACGCCCTCGACGCCGGAGACCGGGAGCTGTTCGAGGCGCTGCGGGCCTGGCGCGCCGAGACCGCCAGAGAACAGGGCGTCCCGGCGTACATCGTCTTCGGCGATGCCACGCTCCGTGCGCTCGCGGAGCATCGGCCCACGTCGCACGCCGACCTCGATGGCATCACCGGCATCGGTGCGAAGAAGCGCGAGGCCTATGGCGACGGCGTGCTCGCCGTCATCGCTGCCTCCTGACTCCTCCTGCGCCGGCCCACCCCCTTCCGCGCGAGCCACCCCTTTGCGGACGCTCGCAGGGGGCCGGGACGCACGGAACGGGGTGGGTCGACGGGGCTACGAACGCGGAACCTGTCGCGAGCCGACAAGGGCGGGCGCGCACGGGGCGGTCAGGCGTTGGAGGATGCGGACAGGGGACTTCGTGCGGTTTTGTCGCACACCTACCATGAGAGGCATCCACCTTCGTCTCTCTGAGAGGAACGCTCATGGTCGACGCCGCCGTCCGCCCTTCGACGACACCTGACCCGCGCGAGAGCGCGACCGCCCCGCGGATCGATGTCGCCCGCCTGAACGACGCCCTCATGGGCACCTGGGGCGACGTGCGCCGCCAGGCCCGCGAGATGATCAAGGACTCCGCGTTCTGGCGGAAGGACGAGCTCGGCAAGGACGACCACCGCGAGCGCGTGCTCAGCCAGCTCCACCTCCTCGTAGACAACAAGGCCGTGCACCGGGCGTTCCCGAAGCGCTTCGGCGGCGAGGAGAACAACGGCGGCAACATCGCCGGGTTCGAGGAGCTCGTCGCCGCCGATCCGAGCCTGCAGATCAAGTCGGGCGTGCAGTGGGGGCTCTTCGGCTCCGCGATCCTGCAGCTCGGCACGAAGGAGCACCACGACAGGTGGCTCCCCGGTGTCATGGACCTGTCGATCCCCGGCGCGTTCGCGATGACCGAGATCGGGCACGGCTCCGACGTCGCCGCTGTCGGTACCACCGCCACCTACGATCCGGAGACGGAGGAGTTCGTCATCCACACGCCGTTCCGGGGAGCTGTGAAGGAGTACCTCGGCAACGCGGCGCTGCACGGCATCGCGGCGACCGTGTTCGCGCAGCTCATCACCAACGGCGTGAACCACGGCGTGCACTGCTTCTACGTGCCCCTGCGCGGCGAGGACGGCGTGGATCTGCCGGGCATCGGTCGCGAGGACGACGGTCTCAAGGGCGGACTGAACGGCATCGACAACGGCCGTCTCTCCTTCGACCAGGTGCGCATCCCGCGCACGAACCTGCTGAACCGCTACGGCGACGTCGCCCCGGACGGCACCTACTCCAGCGCGATCGACAGCCCCGGCCGCCGCTTCTTCACGATGCTCGGCACCCTCGTGCAGGGACGCGTCTCGCTCGACGGCGCCGCTTCCTGGGCGTCCGCGCTCGGCCTCCACATCGCGATCACCTACGCCACGCAGCGTCGCCAGTTCGACGGTGCGGACGGGCAGGAGGTCGTGCTGATGGACTACGGCAAGCACCAGCGCCGGCTGCTCCCGCGCCTGGCCACCACGTACGCGCAGATCTTCGCGCACGACGAGTTCCTGCAGAAGTTCGACGGGGTCTTCTCCGGCCGCTCCGACACCCCGGACGACCGCGAGGATCTGGAGACGCTCGCGGCCGCGCTCAAGCCGCTGTCGACCTGGCATGCGCTCGACACCCTGCAGGATGCCCGCGAGGCGTGCGGCGGCGCCGGCTTCATGTTCGAGAACCGGCTCGTCGGGCTCCGCGCCGATCTCGACATCTACGTCACGTTCGAGGGCGACAACAACGTCCTGCTCCAGCTCGTCGGCAAGCGGCTGCTGACCGACTACGCGAAGCAGTTCCAGGGCAAGGACGCCGCGGCCCTCGCGCGCTACGCCGTGGGGATGACCGCCGGCAAGGTGTTCCACGGCGCCGGCCTCCGTCAGCTCGGTCAGGCGGTGACCGACTTCGGTCAGGTCGCCCGGTCGGTGGAGCGCGGACTGCGCGAGGAGCAGCAGCACGACCTCCTCGCAGGGCGTGTGCAGCAGATGGTCGCCGACATCGCGACCCGGCTGCGCGCCGCCGGCAAGGACAAGGTGCTCGGGGCGCGGCTGTTCAACGAGAACCAGGCCGAGCTCATCGAGGCGGCCAGGGCGCACGGCGAGCTGCTGCAGTGGGAGGCCTTCACCGACGCCGTCCACGCGATGGACGACGCCGAGACGAAGAAGGTCATGACCTGGCTCCGCGACCTCTTCGGACTGCAGCTCATCGAGAAGCACCTCGCCTGGCACCTCATCCACGGGCGGCTCTCCACCCAGCGGGCGGCGGCGGTGTCGAGCTACATCGATCGGCTGTGCGCGCGGCTGCGTCCGTACGCGCTCGACCTCGTGGACGCGTTCGGCTACGAGCCCGAGCACGTGCGGGCGCCCATCGCGAGCGGCGCGGAGAAGCAGCGGCAGGACGAGGCCCGTGCGTACTACGCCGACCTCGAGGCCACCGGTCAGGCTCCCGTCCTGGAGAAGACCCTCAAGCGGCAGAAGCGCTGAGCGGTCGGCCCGGGCCGTACCGACGGCCCGGGCCCTCCGGACAGCGGATTCATCGACGCCGGCGGATAGTCTCGGCGAGTACCGACCCGAGGAGCATCATGTCGACCGTCACCGCCTACGCCGCCCCCGCCGAAGCCGCCCCGCTCGAGAAGACCGTCATCGAGCGCCGGGAGCTGGGCCCGCACGACATCCTCATCGACATCGCGTTCGCCGGTATCTGCCACTCCGACATCCACACCGTGCGCGGAGACTGGGGTCCGCAGCAGTACCCGCTCGCCCCGGGACACGAGATCACCGGAACGGTCGCCGCGGTGGGGTCCGAGGTCACGAAGCACGCACTCGGCGACCGCGTCGGCGTCGGCTGCCTCGTGAACTCGTGCCGGGAGTGCGTGTACTGCCTCCGCGGCGACGAGCAGTTCTGCACGCAGGGCGCCGTCGGCACCTACGGGGCGGTCGACCGCGACGGCACGATCACCCAGGGCGGCTACTCCCAGCAGGTCGTCGTCACCGAGGACTTCGTGCTGCGGATCCCGGACGCTCTGCCCCTGGACGCGGCGGCTCCCCTGCTGTGCGCGGGCATCACCACGTACTCGCCGCTGCGGCATTGGAAGGTCGGCCCCGGCACGCGCGTCGCGGTGGTCGGACTCGGCGGCCTCGGTCACATGGGCGTGCAGATCGCGCACGCCCTCGGCGCGGAGGTGACCGTGCTGTCGCAGACGCTCGCGAAGCAGGACGACGGCCTCCGCCTGGGCGCCGACCGCTACTTCGCGACGGGCGACCGCGATACCTTCCGCGACCTGCGGGGCTCCTTCGACGTGATCCTCAACACCGTGAGCGCCGTCATCGACCTCCGCTCCTACCTCGGGCTGCTCGACGTGGACGGCACCATCGTGTGCGTCGGTGCTCCGGCGGAGGCCCTCGCCCTGAACGCGGGGTCGCTGATCGCCGGACGACGCTCCATCGCCGGCTCGAACATCGGCGGCATCCGGGAGACCCAGGAGATGCTCGACTTCTGTGCGGAGCACGGCATCACCGCGCAGATCGAGGTCATCCCCGCCTCGGCCATCAATGAGGCGTACGAGCGCGTCCTCGCGTCCGACGTCCGCTACCGCTTCGTCATCGACGCCGCCACCTTCGCCGACTGACCCCCCTCCCGTCCCGGTCCCTCGTCCTATCCGGTACGGGATCAGAAGCGCACCCCCTTCACCCTCGCGAGGCGCGATCTCCGTCTCGCTCCCGTCCCGCTCCCGCTCCCGTCTCGCTCCCGCTCCCGTCCGGTGCGGGAGCAAAAGCGCACCTCCGGTGCCCGCGTTGGGAGCGATTTCCGTCCCGTGACCGTGGAGCCCCTGGGGCGGGACGGAAAAGTCTCCGGGCGAGGGCCGCGTCGGTGCGGTTCTGATCCCGCGCTGGCCTTGGGTGGGCGCGCGCGGAGGACGAGCGGCGGGCGCGGAACCGGGTGCACCGTGCCACGGCGGTCCGCTGCCTCCGCGGTCGGTGCGGGATGGGAAAGGTGCCGGAGTTCCGTGTCGGAGGGTCCGCTTTGATCTCGCGTCGGAGGTACGGGTGCGGGATCGAAAAGGTGCCGCGGATTTGTGTCGAAGGGCCCTTTTCGATCCCCCGTTGGAGGTGTGTGCCGGGGCGGGATGGAAAACGGGCCTGGGGAGGCGGGGGGAGGGGCGGAAGTGAACTCTCACCGGGGACGCGGGACCAGGGGACGCGGGACGGGTGGGGCGTCGGTGGGGGCGGATACGGTGAGGGGATGACCTCCCTCCTCCTGGGGCCCGACTCCCGTGCGCGCTGCGCGTGGGTCGGCGACGACGCAGAATACCGGCGGTACCACGACGAGGAGTGGGGGACGCCGCTGCACGGGGACCGTGCGCTGTTCGAGAAGATGGCGCTGGAGGGGTTCCAGGCGGGACTCTCGTGGATCACGATCCTGCGCAAGCGCCCGCGGTTCCGGGAGGTGTTCGCCGGCTTCGAGCCCGCGGCGGTGTCGGCGTTCGACGAGGCGGACGTGGAACGGCTGATGGCCGACACCGGCATCATCCGCAACCGCGCCAAGATCCTCGCGACGATCGGCAACGCCCGGATCGTGGAGTCGATGGCCGACGGGGAGCTCGACGCGCTGATGTGGTCGTTCGCCCCGCCGGCGACCGGAGCACGGCCACGGGAGTTCGCCGACGTCCCCGCCGTCACTCCGGAGTCGACCGCGTTGAGCAAGGAACTGCGGCGGCGAGGCTTCCGCTTCGTCGGGCCGACGACGATGTACGCACTCATGCAGTCGGCGGGCATGGTGGACGACCACATCGAGGGGTGCTGGAAGGCCTGACGGTCCGACGAGAAGAGAGCGGGGCCACACTCCCTCGCCCGATATACTCGGCACATCGGGGGATCCCCCGGCGCACGACGCCGGGCGGCTGCAGGCGCGCGGTCTCCCATCAGACCGTGAGGAGCAGGTGTGGCAACGCGCATGGCAGCGACACCGCCGACGCTGGCGGGGTACAGCTATGTGCGTCCGCTCGGGTCCGGTGGATTCGCCGATGTGTTCCTCTATGAACAGGACATGCCGCGCCGCGTCGTCGCCGTCAAGGTCCTGCTCGCGGATGCCGTGAACCCCGAGGTGCTGCAGACCTTCAACGTGGAAGCCGACATCTCGGCGCGGCTGAGTGCTCACCCCTCGATCGTCACGATCTACCAGGCGTCCATCTCGGCGGATGGGCGGCCGTACTTCGCGATGGAGTACTGCCCCGACACGATGAGCGCGCGCTACAAGAAGGCCCCGCTTCCACTCGCGGAGGTGCTCGACATCGGCGTCCGCATGGCCGGCGCTTTGGAGACCGTGCACCGGGCCGGTCTGCTGCACCGCGACATCAAGCCCTCGAACGTGCTCATCAACTCGCTCGGCGCGCCCGTGCTGGCCGACTTCGGCATCGCCGCTGCCGTCATCGAGGAGGGCGAGGGCGAGACCATCGCGATGTCCGTGCCCTGGAGCTCCCCCGAGGTGCTGCAGGAGCGCGTGTCCGGATCCATCCCCAGCGAGGTGTGGAGCCTCGGCGCGACGCTGTACACGCTGCTCGCCGGCCGCAGTCCGTTCGAACGCGGCGACCGCGGCTCGAACTCGCGCGATCAGCTCACGGACCGCATCATCAAGGCGCGGTACACGGCGGTGCCGGTCCCCGGCATCCCGCCGATCATCGACGACATCTTCGCGAGCGCCATGCACCGCGACCCGGCGAAGCGGCCGGCGAGCATGGCGGAGTTCGCGGAGAAGCTGCGCTGGGCGCAGTACGAGCTCGGCATCTCGCCGACGGCCTTCGAGGCGGCGTCGGCGGAGTGGGCCGCGGCGGCGCCGGTGAACTTCTCGGATACGAGCGTCCGCGGGCCGGTCATCACGACGGTCGCGCCCGACTCGCGGAGGGCAGCGCGCGCCGCCCGTCCGCAGGCCGCACCCCGTGAGCGGGACGACATCCCCGCGAGCACCCGAGGCCGAAGCCGGTCCCCCCTGGTCGTCGGTATCGTCGGCGCCGTGATCGGCGCCGCCGTCATCGCGGGTCTCGGAACCGCGGTCCTGTTCCTCACAGGGATCCTCTGATGGCGGCAGGCAACCGCACCGCCGCCGAGGCGGCGACCCCGCCCAGGGGCAAGCTGATCGCGCTGATCTCGGGGATCATCGCGCTCGTGGTCGTCGTGGCGCTCGCGGTGACGGCGCAGGGGTATCAGTCGCAGGAGGTGCCGCGTCTCGAACCGGCGGTCTGGGTCATGCGCGACAGCGGGCAGTATGCGCGCGTCAACACCGAGCTCGCCGAGATCGACACCGTCCGCGATGTCGATGACCCTGAGGCGGTCTGGCAGAGCGGCTCCAGCACTGTGCTCTACGCACAGGGGAACCGGCAGCGGTGGGATGTCGATCCGGCCAGCCCCGCCGATCTGCTCTCCGACAGCTCTGAAGAGGGGACCCCGCTCGCTTCGCAGCCGACCCCCGCCGGGACCCGCGACGTCCTCTCCGCCGGGGTCTACGTGGCCTACCGCACCGACACCGGGCAGGTGTCGGTGTCGACCCTCGCACCGGGGGCGGGCACGGCCCTCGTCGACCCCTTCGCGGAGGTCGAGGTCGAGGAGGGGGAGGACCCGCCGACGTACACCGCCGATGCCATCGGGCTGTCGCCGGATGGCCTGCTCGTCCTCTACTCGGCGGACGAGGGGGCCGTGCGCCGCTTCGACATCGACGAGCACCGGTTCCTGGGGGATGAGTCACCCGTGGCCGATGCGCCGGAAGCCGGGGAGGGCCTGGCGATCGCGGTCGTCGGGGAACGCTGGGCGATGCTGCAGCCGACCTCCGGCGAGCTGTGGCTCTCCGGTCGCGATGCGGCGGTCACGCTCGACGTCGCCGAGGACGCACGCCTGCAGCGTGGAGCCGCCGAGGGCGACGCGGTGCTCGTCGCGGACTCGGACGGCCTCGTCTCCGTCGACCTCGCGTCCGGAGAGGCCGACCGGGTGGCGGAGGCCTCCGGCGTCCCCTCCGCTCCGGTCACGGTCCGGGGGGAGACCTACGCGGCGTGGCTCGACAGCGGCGGCGGAACCCTGTGGAGCGCGGGGGAGACCACCCCGCTGCAGGTCCCGGACGAGACGCTCGACGCGGCCGCCATCGACCCGGTCTTCCAGGGCAACGGCGATCGCGCGGTGCTGGTCGAGACCGGGACGGGCCTCATCTGGACGGCGCCGGACGGCGTGCTGATCCCGCTCGAGCAGTGGAAGATCGAGGACGACACGGAGCAGCAGGAGGGCACGATCGTCGTCGAGGACGTGGCGGAGCAGCTTCCGCCGGTGGCCGTCGACGACGCGTTCGGTGTGCGTGCGGGGGAGCAGGTCCTCCTGCCGGTCCTCCTGAACGATCACGACCCGAACAAGAAGGACGTCCTCACGATCGATCCCGAGTCCGTCGCGGCAGGCCTGAGCGATCCGGCATTCGGGGAATTGGCGCTCGTGGCGGACGGCCAGTCGCTGGTCGTCGATGTGAAGGCGGGCTCGGGCCAGGCGAGCTTCACGTACGCCGTGACGGACGGCGCGGCCGTCTCGCCGCCGGCGACCGTGACGCTGACGGTCGTCGATCCAGGAGTCAACTCCGCCCCGGTCTGGTGCGGCGTCGACGCCTGCAAGCAGGAGTGGCCGACGCCGCAGATCCTCGCCGGCGGCAGCACGATCGTCTCAGCGCTCTCCGGCTGGGTCGACCCCGAGGGTGATGCCTTCATCCTGAGCGACGCCTACGAGACGGATCCCTCGGCACCGGTGATGGTGGCGCCGACGGACGACGGCCGCGTCGCCATCCGGCACACCGACCCGAACGCCGCGGATGCCGTGATCCCGGTCACGGTGGTGGTGCAGGACGTGCACGGTGCGACCGCAGAGAAGACCCTCGAAGTCCAGGTCAGCGGCAGCCCTGCCCTCCAGGCATCGGCCGTCGCGGTGACCGCGCGCGTGGGCGAGCGGCAGTCCATCCGCATCTCCGACCATCTGTCCGGGGGCTCCGGGTCGTATCGCCTCGTCGACGCCGTCCAGACCGCCGCGACTGCGCAGGGCTTCGAGGTCACCCCCAACGCGGCCGCGGGAACCGTGGAGTTGACCGCGGCGGAGCCGGGCCAGTACGTGGTCACGTACACCGCGCAGGACGCCACGACCCAGGCGGAGCAGTCGGCGGTCATCCGCGTCACGGCGGTCGACGGCTCCGCAGCGCTCGCGATGGCGCCGTTGACGGCGTTCGTCCGCGAGGGCGAGGACACGACCGTCGATGTGCTCCGCGCGGTGCAGAACACCAGCGGACGGGTGCTGCTGCTGTCCGACGCCGTGAGCTCCACCCCGCAGCTCAACGTGCGCGTGGTCGGGAACGAGAGCCTGCGGGTGAACGGGACGACGGAGGACGGCGAGCCCGGCCTGATCGGCAAGGCCACCGTCACGGTCGCGGATGGCGCGGGCGGGGCCGTCCAGGGCACGGTGAGCGTGTTCCTCACCCCGCCGTCCACCGTCACCCGCCCGATCGTCTTCCCGGACGCGGTGACGGTGCGGGCGGGCTCGCTCACGCGTATCGAGGTCGCCGCCAATGACGTCGCCCCCCGCGGGGAGCCGCTCCTGGTGCTCCCGGAGGTGACGGGGTCGGGCGAACCGGACGAACTCGTCTTCGCCGACCGCAACGCGCTGCGCTACCTGGCGCCGAAGACGCCAGGCACCTATCGGCTGACGTACTCGGTCTCGCTCGAACGGAACCCCTCCCTCTCCGACGACGGCGTCGTGACGGTCACCGTCGTGCCGCCCGGGACGAACCGCGCTCCCACGCCGATCGCTCTCACCGGTCGCGTCCTCAGCGGGCAGACCGTGACGATTCCGGTACCCACGACCGGGATGGACGGAGACGGGGACCGGGTGGTGCTGTCCGGCGTCGACCAGCCGAAGAAGGGCGGGGGCACGGCGACCATCTCGGCCAGCGGCGAGGCGATCGTGTACCGGGCCCCGGCCGGGGGAGTGGACGGCGGACAGGTGTCGTTCCGGTACACCGTGCGCGACCCGCAGGGTGAGGAAGGCAGCGGCGCGGTCCGCATCGGCGTCCTGGACGCGGATGTCGAGGACGCCGCTCCGGTGACGTTCAGCGACTACGTCCGGGTCGAGGCGGGGTCCCGCACACCGGTCGTGCTGGACCCCCGGTCCAACGACCTCGACCCCGCGCAGAGCGAGCTCGAGATCACCGCGCTCGTCCCGAACGCGCCCCCCGTCAAGGGGAACCCGCTGTACGAGCGGCTGAATGCACTGATCGATTCCGACACCTCCCTGAAGGACGGGCGCGTCGTGCTGCGCGCCGGGGAGACGGCGGGGACGAACTCCTACTTCTACACCGTGAAGTCGACGCGGACCGGGAGCACGGCACAGGGCCTCATCGTGCTGACCGTGACCGAGGGCACGGTCGCCGATCAGCCGGTCGTGACGGACACGGTGCTCACGGCGCGCGACCGGGACGACCTCGTGGACGGTGGCCTCGACGTCGTCACGGACCGGGTGCGCTGGCCGTCCGGCGACGTCTCGTCGCTCCGTCTGAGCCTGTGGGGCGATCAGGCCGGGTACACGGTGAAGGGGAACCGGATCATCGGCCCCGCTCCGAAGGAGGGCGCACTGGTGCCCTTCCAGCTCACCGGAAACGCCGCCGGCGGACGGGACGTGACCGCCTACGGCTTCCTGCGGATCCCGGCGTTCGACGACATGCAGGTCCAGCTCGTCCCCGGCGCGACGCCGGTCGTCGTCGATGAGGACGCGGCCGTCAGCTTCGCGGTGCCGGACTACCTCGATCTGCCGTCATCGGATGCCGTGGAGATCGGCTCCGGAGCGTTCACCGCGCAACGGGCTGCGGCGTCGTGCGCGGCCGATGGCCCCCGCAAGGCGGAGTACCGTGCCGGTCGTGAGGCGCCGTGGTCGGACACCTGCTTGATCCCGGTGCGTCTGGACGGACAGAAGCGCTGGTCCTACATCGACGTCCCGGTCAGCATCCGTCCGTCCGAACCGCAGCTGCTGCTCTCCTCGATCTCGCACACGATCGCGCCGGGAGCCACGGAGAGCGTCGACCTCTACGCCAACATGGCCGCGTGGGAAGGCGGGCGCGAGGGCAACGCGGGCTCCCTCGAGTACCGGATCGTGTACTCGGGTTCGGCGTTCGTGGTCACGCAGAGCGGGGCGAAGCTGACGATCGAGGCGCGCGCCGACGCGCGACCGGGCAACACCGAGAACGTCAGCGTGACCGTGCCGCAGTACGGACAGCCCTCAGCCTCCGTGCGTCTGGTCGTGGGCGCAGCCCCACCGGACGCCCCGCGGGGAGCGACCTTCACGAAGCAGTGCGTCGTCACCAGCGCCCGCTGCTCGATCGACGTCGTCGATGTGGCGGGCGAGTACGATCCCTTCGCCGGCAAGCCGGGATCCGGGCTGCGACTGATGTCGCTCGGGGCGGGATCGCGCTGCGACGTCGCCTCGTTCTCGACGGCGGGCTCCAAGACGATCACCGCGAGCTGGCCCGGTGGCGGGCAGGCGCCGGGCGGGCAGTGCGTGGTCTCGTTCGTCGTGGCCGACGCGCAGGGGCGAACCGGCACGGGCACCCTCACGCTCGACCTGCAGGGATTCCCGCAGGCGCCGGCGAGCGTGACCACCGTGGGTTTCACCCGCTCGACGGTCGTGCTGGAGGTGCCGCTCGGCGAGGCGCGCCGCGCCCACCCCGCGGTGTCGGGCGTGACCATCCTCCAGGACGGGGCGGCGGCCAATGCCTCCTGCAGTCCGGCCGGTGCTGTGTACCGCTGCACGGTGAACGGCCTGACCAACGGCGCGCCGCACACCTTCACGGCTGCAGCGGTCAACGCCGTCGGCACCTCGGCGTCCACCTCGCCGCACACGAGCTGGGCCTACGCCGCCCCGGTCGTGGCGAACGCGACGGCCACGCCGGAGTATCGACCGGGGGTCTCCGACCGCGGGCGCGGGGCGGTGCGGGTATCGATCGACGCCGCCGACGATGCTGTCTCCTTCCGGATCGAGGAGACGGGCGAGGTCATCAATCGCACGGGGGCGACCACCACGGCCGATATCTCGCTGTCGCCGGGGGCGCAGACGCTCACGATCGTCCCGATCAGCCAGTTCCAGCCGCCCACCGGCGGCGGCAACGAAGGCGGCGGGTTCCGTACATCCGTGACCGTCGCCGGCTCCGTGTACTTCGACCCGGCGACGACGCAGGCGACGGCGGTCTCGAACACGGCGGTGAACGTCTCCGGCATCGCGGCACAGGCGAACGGCAGCACCAGGGGCGTCCAGGTCACCTATGTCGCGTGGCGATCGGGCAGCGTCAGCTGCACGGCGAACGGAGACGGCACGCTGTCGGTCTCCGGCGGCGAGGTGCGGTCCGAGTCCCCCTCTCTGCAGGGGCTGCGGCCGTACCAGCTGTACTACGTCAAGGCGTGCGCATCGAACGGCTACGGCGTGGCCGAGTCGTCCACGACAACCGTCTTCACGTTCACGTTCGTCGACGGCCCCGGCGGTGACACCACCTACACGGTCGCGAAGGACCCCCGGCGCGACGGGAACCGCTATGACTACGGTCTGGCCTCGGCGCCGCGCATCGACGTCGAGAACGGCTTCGTGCCGCAGTACTACATGTACGGACAGTGGGTCGGCGACTTCGCCCTCACCCCGGACTCGTCCCCGGGGCAGGTCCGCGCCCGCGCCTGCCATGCCACGCAGACCGGCTCGTGCTCCGGAGAGGTGAACATCACCGCGACGACCGCGCCGACCGTCGTCAACGCCGTGTTCCAGCCCTGCATGCCCGTCGTCGAGGGCGATGTCGTGACGGTGTCCGCCGCGGCACGCGGCTCGTACATCCTCGAGGTGACGCCCCTGGTCGACACCCCCGGCACCTTCGACGCGAAGATCACGTGGACCGGAGCCTTCGCCACCCTGACCCCCATCACGCATCGCATCACGGGCCTGTGCCCCTGACCGCCGAGCACACCGACACGAATACTCTTTCCCTATGCCAGCCACCGCAGCAGCCCCCGTCACCATCGCTCCCGAGCAGGCCTCCTGGTTCGCCGAGACGTTCTCGATCCTGACCGGCAACATCGAGCAGGCGATCCTCGGCAAGCGCCACGTGGTCGAGCTCGTGCTCGCCACCGCCGTCAGCGGAGGCCACGTCCTCCTGGAGGACTACCCGGGAACCGGCAAGACGGCCCTCGCCCGCGCCGTCGCGCAGACGGTCAACGGGACGAGCAGCCGCATCCAGTTCACGCCCGATCTCCTTCCGGGAGATGTGACCGGCATCACCGTCTACGACCAGAAGGAGGGCACGTTCGAGTTCCACGCGGGGCCCGTCTTCGCGAACATCGTGCTCGCCGACGAGATCAACAGGGCGAGCCCGAAGACCCAGTCCGCGCTGCTGGAGGTCATGGAGGAGGGCACGGTCACGGTCGACGGCGTCACCCGGTCCGTCGGCTCCCCGTTCCTCGTGATGGCGACGCAGAACCCCATCGAGCAGGGCGGCACCTACCGGCTCCCGGAGGCCCAGCTCGACCGCTTCATGATCAAGACCTCGATCGGCTACCCCGACGAGGCCGCGACGATGCGCATCCTGCAGGGCGCCGGCCGGCCGAAGACGGTGCTCGACGGCATCGTCGACACCGACACGATCCTGACGATGGCGGAGATGTCGCGCGGGGTGTACGTGAACCCGCTGGTGTCGGACTACATCATGCGCATCGTCGACGCCACGCGGCGGGCGTCCGAGGTCCGTCTCGGCGCCAGTGTGCGCGGCGCCCTCGCGCTGTCCCGGCTGGTGATGACGTGGGCGGCCAAGAACGGGCGCACGTTCGTGACGCCCGACGACGTGCGCGAGCTCGCCGTCGTCGCCCTCGCGCACCGCCTCGTGCTCGAGCCGGAGGCCGAGTTCGACGGGGTGACGGCTGTGGCCGTCGTCGGGCAGATCCTCCTCGACGTCGAACCCCCACGCGAGAACGGCACTGCGTGACCTTCAGCACCGAATCCCGCCTGACGCGCACGACCGCGGGCACGAGCACGTCGACGCGGACGTCCACCGTCACGCGTTACGACCGCACGCGCCGCGGTCCCGTGCGCGGCGCGGTCTTCGGCGCGCGTCGGGTGGTCCGCTCCGTGGGGCGCGCGACCAGGGCCACGGTCGGCTGGGTCCGTGAGACGGTCACCACGGCGGGCATGCTCGTCGCCGTGGCCGTGGTGCTCGGCGTGCTCGCCGGGGTGCTGTTCGGCTGGGTGGAGGCCTGGGCGGTCGCCACGATCGCGCTCGTGCTGCTGGTGGCCTGTGTGCCGTTCATCCTCGGCGCCCACGACTACCGGATCGATCTCGTGCTCGACCGCGACCGCGTGGTCGCGGGCGCCGAGATCGGTGCGACCCTGGACGTCCGCAACAACGGCGAGCGCCTCTCGCTCCCCGGCGTCGTGGACGTGCCGGTCGGTGAGGGCCTCGTCGAGGCGCACGTGCCGCTGCTGCGGCCGGGTGCGCATCATCGGGAAGAGCTGACCATCGCCGCGCACCGCCGCGGCGTCATCGACGTCGGCCCGATGACCATCACTCGCGGCGACCCGATCGGCATCCTCCGCCGCGAGCTCCGGTGGCCGGACGTGCAGCGCATCCACGTGCACCCGGTGACCGTGCGGCTCCCCAGCACCAGTGCGGGACTGATCCGCGACCTCGAGGGCACGCCGAGCACCACTCTGGTGGACGCCGACCTCTCCTTCCATGCCGTGCGCGAGTACGTCGTCGGCGACTCGCCGCGCCACATCCACTGGAAGTCCACGGCGAAGACGGGCACCCTCATGGTGCGGCAGTACGAGGAGTCCCGGCACGCGCGCATCGCCGTCATCCTGGATCTCGATCCGGAGTCGTATGCCGACGACGACGAGTTCGAGAACACCGTCAGCGCGGCCGCCTCGCTGGCGCTGCAGGGTGTGCGGGACGGCAGGGACGTGCTGTTCTCCGTGAGCAACGAGATCCCGGAGCACGGCCGTGCGGAGGTGCTGTCGATCCGCACGCTGCCGACGGTGACTCCCAAGGCGCTCCTCGACGCGACCTCCACGATCGATCAGACGGCGCGGGTGATGAGGCTCGAGGCCGTCACCGCTCTCACGGCGCAGTCGTACCCCGACCTCTCCATCGGCTTCCTGCTCACCGGTTCCCTCCTGCCGATCGAGCGTCTGCGCCACGCGGCGGTGAAGCTCCCGGCTGCCGTGGAGGCGGTCGCGGTGCGCAGTGAACTCGGCGCGCAGCCGACGATGCGGACGGCCAGGGAGCTCGCGGTGATGACCCTCGGTGCACTGGGCGATCTCCCGCAGATGCTCGCCCGAGGAGCGCTGCGATGAGCGCGGCCGGGCCGAAGCGCGGACGCGCTGGATCACGACGGGGCTCCCCGCCCTCTGCCCTGACCCTCTGGTCGCTGGGGTACGTCCTGGTCGGCGTCCTGCTCGCCACGGTGGCCGCCTGGCCGGTCTACGAGTCATCCCGAGCCCTCGCGGTGGGGATCATCGGCGGCCTCCTCGGCATGGCCGTCGCCGTCGTCACGCGTGTCCTGCGCTGGGGCACTCTGCTCGGGGCGCTCGCCGCCGTCGGTGTGTACCTGGTGGTCGCGGTGCCGCTCGCCATCCCGTCCGCTCTCACCTCTGTCCCCGCATTCTTCGGCGGTGTGCGGGATGCCGTGCTCGGGGTCGTGCTGGGCTGGAAGCAGATGCTCACTCTGAACCCGCCGTTGGGGGAGTATCAGGCGGTGCTCATCCCCTTCCTCGTGGTGATGCTGTTCGGGGCTTTCCTCGCCACGCTCTTCGTCTGGAGCGGCGGCAAGCGGGCGGTGGCAGCGGTCCCCGTGGTCGTGGCCATGAGCGTCTTCGGCGTCGCCTTCGGTGTGAGCGGCACGTCCTCCCCGGCCTCGGTGGCCGGCATCGAGCTTCCCGCACCGCGGGAATGGCTGGTCGGGGTGGCGGTCTTCGTGGTGTCCCTGGTGTGGCTCGTCGGTCGTACGCGCCTGCAGCGCGCCGCCGCGCTGCGGACCGTGGCCGCGGCCAACATCTCCCGGCGGGCGACCCCCGTCTGGCTCACCGCCCGCCGGCACCTGCTCGCCGGGGCGCTGGCGGTCGTCGCCCTGGGGGCCGGCTTCGCGATCACCCCGGCGGCGGCCGGCTGGTCCGACCGCTCGGTGCTGCGCGACGAGATCGAGCCGCAGGTCGTGGTGCAGGAGCAGCCGAGTCCGCTCAGTTCCTACCGCTCCTGGTTCTCCGGCGACACCCTGGACACTCCGGTGGTGGAGCTGGAGGGCGACCCGGGCGCCGTGGACCGCATCCGCTTCGTCACCCTCGACGCGTACGACGGCGAGGACTTCCACATCGACGCCGATGACCGCTTCAGCCGTCTGCCGCGCTCCGCGCTCCCGGGCTCCGGCCGGGTCACGCTGGAGATCACGATCGGCGAGGCCTACCGGGGCATCTGGGTTCCGTCGCCCGCCGGTCTCGCCGAGGCACCTGCGTTCTCCGGCGAGCGTGCGGACGCGCTCGCCGACGGGTTCCATGTGAACGATGACGGTGACACCGCCATCACGATCGCGGAGGCGCCCGGCGGCGGGGAGGGTCTCGTGCCCGGTGATCGCTACTCGGTGCTGGTCGATGCGCCCGGTGCACCGGACGCGGTGACCGCTCTCCAGGGCAGCCGGTCGACCCTCGATGCCGATCGATACCCCGCGCTGGTCGAATGGGCGGAGATGCAGGAGCAGCCCCGCACCGGTGCCGGCTACCTCGAGGTGGTCGACCGTCTCCGATCCCGGGGCTACCTGAGCCACGCGCTGCTCGAGGACGCCGCTGCCACGGGGTGGATCGCGGCTCTCCAGGAGTCCGAGGGCTACGCCTTCGCTCCCAGCTATGCCGGTCACTCCGCAGCCCGCATCGAGGAGCTGTTCACCGAGCTCACCGAGCAGGAGCGTCGGGCGGGTCCCGACGCCGACCCGGAGCTGCTGGTGGCGGCGGTCGGCGACGACGAGCAGTTCTCCGTGGCCGCGGCCCTCCTCGCGCAGCACTGGGGCCTGGAATCCCGTGTGGTGGTGGGAGCGCGACTCGCGGCGGCCGAAGAGGTCCCCGGGATCCCGGCGTGCACCGACGTGTGCACCGGCGCGAACATGAGCGCCTGGGTCGAGGTGCGCGCCTCGGGCGGCGAGTGGATCCCCGTCGACGCGACGCCGCAGTATGCCATGCTGCCGAGCGCCATCACCGAAGGTGAGCAGCTCCCGGAGCACCCCACGGTTCCGGAGCAGCCGCGGTCCGAGGCTCTGGATCCCCCGCAGGCGCAGAGCGACGCGAACAACGATGCGCCCCCGCTGGAGGAGCCCGCCTCGGAGGTCCTCGCCTTCCTGCTGCCGATCCTCCGTGGAGTGGGTCTCGGGCTTCTTGCCCTGCTGCTGCTCGTTCTGCCGTTCCTCGTGCTCGTGGGCGCGAAGAGCCGGCGCGGGCATGCGCGGCGCACGGCCGCAGACCCCGAGGTGCGCCTGGCCGGAGCCTGGGAAGAGCTCGCCGACGTGTACGCCGACCATGACGTGCCCATGGACGCGCAGGGCACGAGGATGCAGCGCGCGCAGACGACCGGTCGCGTGGCAGCACAGCGGCTGGCTGCTCTGGTCGACCGCGCTGTCTTCGCCGAGCACCCGCCCACTTCCGACGAAGCGACGGCCGCCTGGGCGATCGTGGATGCGGAGCGGGCGGAACTGGCGAAGGCGGGGACTCGATGGCAGCGTCTTCTGACCCGGGTGCGGCCGACGTCTTTCGTCGCCAGGACGCGCTCCCTGCGCCTCCCCGGCTTCGGCGCGCGACCCGCGCTCGGTACGCTCGGATGGACCGGTTCACTGGATGACCGGAAGAAGGGGGACTCATGACCGCGCCCGCGGACTCCGGTCTGGCCACGATGCTCGTCATCATCGTCGGACTCGGGCTGCTCGTCGGCCTGGCCGTCTACGTCTGGTACGCCCTCGCGCTGTCGCGCCTGTTCCCCCGCATCGACGGGGAGGGCTGGAAGGGCTGGGTGCCCGTCCTCAACGAGGCCGAGATCCTCGCGCGAGGGGGAGTGCCCGCCTGGTCGGTGGTGTTCTACTTCATCCCGCTCGTGCAGATCTACGGCATCTACCTCAAGGTCGTCGCCACTCATCGCATCAACCGGCGCTTCGGGCGGGGCGCCGGCATGACCGTGCTCGCCATCCTCCTGCCGCCGGTGTGGGCGACCGTGCTCGCATGGGGCCCGGCGCCCTACCCGGAGGGGGATCGTCTCGCGGCCCTCCAGCCGGGTCCGCGGCGCAGCGCCCCGCCTTCCGCGGCCCCCGCGCGCGACGCGTCGGGGTACACGATCCCCTCCCTCGCTCCCGCGGGTAACGGATCGCCGGAGGCGCCGCCGCTGATCTTCCCGGACTACGCCGCGCCGTCCGCGGTCGCTCCTGCAGCGAGTGCCCCGCCGACCGCGGGTGCGCCGCAGGGCGAGCCCCCGGCACCGAGGTCGTTCGCTCCGCCGGCCTTCGCTCCGCCTGCCGCGCCGCCGGCTCCGTCGTCCGCGACACCGTCTCCGTCGTTCGCACCACCGGCGCCGCCCGCGCCGTCTCCCGCGGCTGCTCCCGTTCCGCCGGCTGCCTCGATTCCGCCTGCTGCCCCGGTTCAGCCTGCGGCGCCCGTGCTTCCGCCTGCGGCCGCTCCGACACCACCGTCCCCGGCCGCACAGCCGACGCCCCCCACTCCCGCGCTGCCGACGACCGGCATCATGGCCGCGATGGGCGACGTACCGCCCGCCGCCCCGCAGCCCGCGCCGGCCCCTGCTCCCTCCGTGGACTCCTCGCCGAGCGAGGAGCCCGCTGCCCCCGCGCCGGCTCCGGAGGCGAACCGTGTCGTCCGACCCGTGCCGCCCTCGTTCCGCGACGGCGGTCAGCCCGAAGCCCCGCCTATGCCCATGATCCGCCCTGTTCCGTCTGCGACCGATTCCCCCGCAGCAGGACAGAGCGTGCCGGTACCTGCTCCCGCTGCGCCCGAAGGCCTGGTCGCCGATGTCGACAAGACCGTGGTGACGCCGCGTCCCACCGACGACGACCTCGACGCCACGGTGGTCGTCGCCCGCAAGCGCGGGGTGCGGCGCGTCCTCGTGCTGGACGACGGTCGTCGGTTCTCGCTGTCCGGCGCGAGCGTCGTGATCGGCCGGAACCCCACCGGGGAACCGGGCGAGCAGCGGCTGGCCATCCCGGACACCACCCGCACGCTGTCGAAGACCCACGCCCGCCTGGTGGTGCAGGAGGACGAGTGGCGCCTGACCGACCTGCACGCCACCAACGGCGTCGTGGTGGTCGGGGACGACGGCTCGGAGACGCTCCTGGATGCCGGGGAGAGCGTGGTCGGCACCGGGCGGTTCATCCTGGGAGAAGTGGGCATGCACGTCGTCGCGGAGCGCGATTCGTGACCGTGGAATCCGTCGTCCTCCGGGTCGCCGCGCTGACCGACACCGGGCTCACGCGGACGGCCAACGAGGACGCGGTCCTCGACGCGCGTCCGGTCTTCCTGGTCGCCGACGGCATGGGTGGGCACGACGCCGGTGATCGCGCCAGCGCGGCTGTCGTCGCCGCCTTCGAGCCGCTGCGCGGACTGCCGGTCGATGTCGGCGACATCAGCGACGCCCTGAGTCGAGCCGCAGCCGTGGTCGAGGACATCGCCGCCGCGCACAAGCGCGGGGCGGGCAGCACCGTGACGGGTGTGGCCCTCGTGGAGCACGAGGGGGCGCCGCACTGGCTCGTCTTCAACGTCGGGGACTCCCGGGTGTATCGGCACCACGGCACCGAGCTGGCGCAGCTCACGATCGACCACTCCCTCGGACAGGAGCTCGTCGATGCCGGTGAGCTCCGCCCCGAAGACCTGGCCTCGTTCTCGCGCCGCAACGTCATCACGCGCGCGGTCGGGGCCCCGGACAGCACGGCGGACAGCTGGCTGCTCCCCGTCGTCGACGGCGAGCGGCTCCTGCTGTGCTCCGACGGGCTGACCGGCGAGGTGAGCGATGAGGCCATCCGCGCGACGCTGACCATGAACGGTCGCCCGGAGACCGCGGCGGCGGCCCTCGTCCGCCGCGCGCTGCAGAGCGGAGGGCGCGACAACGTCTCCGTCCTGGTGATCGACGTCGTCTCCGGCGGCGCACGCACGCGTCCCGACGACGCCACGGGCGGACGGGCCGCCGTGTCCGCCGTCACCGATTCGATGCTCGAGGGCACGACGGTCCCGGTGCGCGCGCGATGAGCGACGACGAGGTCGAGGAGACCGTCATCCTGACACGCCGAGACCGCCGGCGGGCCGGAGCGGCGGACCCGGTTCCCCCGGCGGCCGATGACACATCGGCCGCCGTCGATGAGGCCACCATCGTGGTGGATCGCGCGAAGACGGCTCCGGCTCCCGACCGAACCGACGATGCCGCGGAGGACGCGTCCGAGGGCGCCATCACCGATGAGCCGGACGATGCCGGGCCCGAGGACGCCGCGGGCGAGGCCATCGACGACGCGACCGTGGTCGTCGATCGCTCCACCCCTCCGGCGGCCGACGTCCCCGAGGACGCCACCGTGGCGGTCGCGCGTCCGGCTCGACGCCTGCGGCGGAAGAAGGGCGCCGCCGCAGAGGGCGACGGCACCGCACCCCAGGCCGCCGAACCGCGGTTCCACGTCGATTCCTTCGCCGCCCCGGATGGCGCACCGGCTCCTGCGATCTACAAGCCCCGGCCGGCACCGCGCACTCCCGTCGCTCCGCCCGTCGTCGTCGGGGCGGCCGCTCCCACGCGCGTGGTGGAGCCCGGGCTGCCGTCCGTCGCCAAGCAGGCGCAGCGGTGGAGCATCATCACCCTTGCTGCGACCGTCGGGGCGAGCGTCGTGTCGGTCGTCGGGCTCGTCGCGCTCGGCTTCGTCGTCTTCGGCTGAGGATCTCCACGCCGGCCGGGAGGCTCTGTATGGTGGACGAGGAAACGCCTTGAGGGGGGATAGTCGATGAGCGACGATGCGGAACGGTTCTTCGAGTTGCGCGACGAGGTGGACAGTCAGGCGAAGATGTTCGCCGATGCGTCCGCGCGGGCTGTTCCCGCCTCCTTCACCGATGAGGCAGGCCTGGTGACGGCGCAGATCGACGAAGACGGAGTGCTCTCCGTCGAGATCGCCGACCGCTGGCGTGACGGCATCGAACCGTCGGCTCTCGGCGACCGCATCGTCGCCGCCTTCCAAGGCTTGAGCGCCGCCAGGGTCGAGGCGTGGGCGGCCAACATCGGCGACGCGGCCGAACAGGATCATCGCCCCTCGCCGATCCCCTCGACGCACGACTCGGTGGCGGCGAAGCTGCAGGAGGCGCTCCTCGCGGAGCCGGAGACCACGCCCGCGGTGGAGAGGGCTCTCGAGAACATGCTCGCCTTCCTCGACGACGTCTCCGCCAACATCGACGCGACTTTCGCGGACGCTCTCAGCCGGGGACGACAGACCGAGGAGGTCGCACCGCTCTCCCGGCACCTCACCGTGGAGCTGTCCGCGGGCGGGCACCTCGTCGCGGTCTCGCTCTCACCGAACTGGGCCGAGCGGTCTTCCGGCGCCCAGATCTCGCGCGAGCTGAACGACACACTCCGCGAGGCTTTCGAGAAGACCCGGGCGACCCGGGACGCGGGGGCGCTCGATGGCAGCCCGCTCGAGAAGTACGGCCGTTTCGTCGATGATCCGGACGCTTTCGTGGCGTTCGTCAGTGGGAAGGAATGAGATGGATCCGGAGATCGCGCTCAGTTTCGAAGCGCTGACGAAAGACGCCACGCTGTGGGACGAGGCGTCCGCCACCCTGCAGTCCAGCGCTGGGGAGATCGCGGGGATCGAGGTGAACCGCGGCGCTTTCTCGTTCGCGGCGATCGACCTGGCCGACCTCTATGCGGAGCTGCATTCCCGCGTGCAGCAACTGCTCACCGACGGTGCGACCAGGACGAGCGAGGGCGCGGCTGCGCTGCGCGCCGTCCGCGATCAGTTCGAGCGCTACGAAGACATCACCCAGTCCGAGCTCTATCGGATCTGGCAACCGGCAGTCTGACCGAAGGCGAGACGACAACGATGAACCCCGTCATTGACCGAGTGCTCGAACTGCTGGAGAAGGTCAAGCAGAAGCTCGACGAGATCGTGCGCCTGATCAACGCGGCGCTCCGCACCATCCCCGCGTACCTGAGCTGGGTCGCCGACCGGGTCAAGGACGCGTGGGACACCACGCTGACCAAGATCCAGGAGATGTGGGATTGGCTGGCGGACAAGCTGAGCTATCTCGGCAACCCCTTCGTGCTCAACGGCGCGGCCGACGGCTGGAAGCGGGTAGGTGGTCAGGTGTCGCGGATCAATGACACGATCGTCGACGCGAACCTGTCGGTGGACGACCGGTGGACAGGGCGCGCCGCGGACCAGTACCAGCAGTCGCTCGAGCCGCAGCGCCGGGCCAACACATCGATCATGTCCGACTACGCGGAGAACATCGGCAACGCCATGAGCGGGCTGGCGGTGGCGATCGCCGCCTTCTGGGGTGCCATCGCCGTCGCCATCCTCACGCTCCTCGGCGCTCTTGCCGGCGCGGCCGTGGCGACGGGAACCATCATCGGCTTGCCGGCGGCTCCGGTGCTCGTCGGTCTCGGCATCGCGACCTTCCTCGTCGCTGCCGGTGCCGGCGTCACCATCCTGTACGTGTCGGCGGGGCAGGCGCGTTCGACCATGACGTCGACGTCGGCCGGCATCACCACCTGGCCGTCGATCGCGACCGCCTGATGAGCGGGGCAGTCCGGACGGCGCGCCCGCGTGTGCCCGCCATCGTCTCCGTTGTCGTCGGCGCGTTCGCGACAATCGCTGCGCTCCTGGCACTCGCCAACGCCTCGGCGGAAGGGGCTCTGCTCGGCGGTGGCCTGGTCGCAGCCGTGGTGGCCGTCCTCAGCTTTCTGCTCGCCGGATACGGCTTCCAGCTCGGACGATCGGCTGCCGCGAAGCTGCCCGCGGCGGGACCGTTGACCCTTCTCGCCCTCCTCACGGCCGTCGTCGGCGTGATCGGGAGCATGGGAGTCTTCGTGCTCAGCGCGGCGAGCGGAAGCCAGAACGGGATGGCTGTGGCGGTCATCGTCCTGGTGCTCTCGTTCATCGAGACGATCGTCGGCTTCCGACTGGTGCGGGTGTCTCGCCAGGATTAGGTTGCCCCTGCTGCCGTTGGCGGGAGATGTCATGGTCACCGGTGCGGCCCTCGTGGGCGCCGTCGTCCGGGCGCGGCAGGCGGCAGCCTCCGGGCGATGATCCGGCACCCGCGGCGGTCAGCGCCGAGAACACCATGGCGAAGACGACGAGCAGACCGGCGAGAGCGAGGAGCCGATCGGTGGCTGCGCTCCGCTCCGTCTGCCCGCCGCGTCGAGCGAGGCCGAACGATCGTATGGCGGCCACGGCGAAGCCATGGGGGTCATCTTCTGTCTCCGGTTCTCACGCCTCGGGCTCGGGGCGGTCGAGGAGGCCGCCCTGTCGCTCGACCTCGACCGCCGCGTCGGCGGGGGTCTCCCGGCGTCGCCGGAGGACGATGAGGATGCCGAGGACTCCGAGCAGGCTCGCGCCGGCGATCGCGGCGATCAACGCCACCTCGCGGGTGAGGACGAACGGCGGCACGCCGTGGTCGGGCTCGACGCTCACCGCCGGGGGCCGCACGGCGCTCTCGGCCGTGTCGAAGAAGGGGCTGACGGGTCCGCGGGTGGTGGGGTCGGGGAGGAGCTGAATAGCGGCGGAGGGCCGGATGAAGCCCCAGCCGTTCACGTCATCGCGGTTGTCGGCATCCGCACGGAGCGCCGTGGCCGTCAGCCGATACGCCCACCCCGCCGGGGGATCGTCCGGGTGCGCCTGGGCGACCAGAGCCGCCGCCGCGCTCACATAGCCCGTCGCGTAGCTCGATGCCGGGGCATCGGAGGCGAACAGGCAGTCCCCGCCGCCCGTCGCCGCGGTGAGCACGTTCGCGCCGGGGGCCGTGACCCCGACCTGCGGACCGTGGATCGAGCTGTCGGTCGCGAGCCCCGTCGCGTCGGCCGCGCTGACGCCGAGCGCCTGTTCGTAGGCGGCGGGATACCGGGCTCCGTCCTCCGCCTCGGGGTCGGAGATCCTGTTGCCGCCGCTGGCGACGACGAGCGCTCCGACGGCGGCCGCGTGCTCCACCGCCGCGCGCAGCGCAGGCGAGTCCGTCTCCTGCGACGACGAGACGTTGATGATGTCCGCGCCGTTGTCCGCCGCCCAGTTGATGCCGTCGGCGAGGCGCTGGGCGCTCGGTCCCCACCCCTTGTCGATGTCCTGCGGCGAGTCGCTGCGGAACGCGCGCACCGACAGCAGGCGCGCATCGGGGGCGAGCCCCACCACGCCGGAGCCGGAGACGGGCTGCGCCGCGATCTGCCCGGCGATGGCGGTGCCGTGCCCGGTCAGATCGCTCAGGCCGTCGCCGCGTTCGCCGTCGCCGACGAGGTTCACGCCCCCGACGACGACGCCGGCGAGGTGCGGGTTGCCGGCGTCGATCCCGGAGTCGACGACCGCCACGACCACGCCCTTCCCGGTGGCGAGACGGTTCGCATCCTCCGCCCCGAGGGCCGCGAGTGCCGACGGCGCCTCGGGAGCGAACACCACGGTGCCGGGCTCGCAGGCGCCGGTCGCCATCGACACGATCGTCGTGGGGGCGGTCGGCGCGGCCACCGCGGCGGCCGGCGTCCCCCATACGGCAGCACCCACCACGAGGGTGGCGAGAGCGGCGCGGCGGCGCATCACTCGTCCTCGGAGCCGGGCGACTCTCTCGCGGCCTCTGTGGTCAGCGCCGGCCCGGCGGCGAAGAAGTCGATCCACGCGCTCGGCACCCGCCCGACGTCGCCGGGGGTGTAACCGAGCTGGGCGAGCGGTCCGCTGGCGGCGTCTTCCGCCGACTCGTCCGGCACGGCGCCCGGGATGGCGTACGCGGTACCGGACTCGTCGACGAGCACGGCCATGCCCACCGCCTCGTCCGACGGGCCGCTCGTCTGCACGAGGGCCCCACCGCCGACGGTGACGGCGACACGGTCGCGGTCCTCCGGCAGCTCGGTGCTCGTGGACCCGAGGACGGTGCGGGCGTCGTCGCCCAGGACCGCGCACGGGGTCTCGCCGGAGGCGAGCGGCGTCAGCGGAAGCGTGGGCCAGTCGTCGCCACCGGCGTTCGGAACGGTGGGAACGTCGGCCACCTCCGCCGGAGACACCTCTTCCTCATCCGCGCCGGCCTCCTGCGCGCTGCCGAGCAGGTAGAGCTGGTACGCGAGCGGGCTGAGGCGCGCGAGCTCCCCGGTCGCGAGCGCCACGTAGCGCTCGTCCGCGGGGCTGCCCTGCACGTGCACGATCGTGCCCGCCGTCAGGTCGGTCCCCGGCACCCGGGCGCCGACGGCGTTCAGACGGATCGGCTCGAGGTCGGCGCCGCTCTCGAAGAGGTTGAGCCAGCGTCCGTCGACCTCGATGACGTCGCTGGTGCCGAGGCCGACCGCGCGCAGCACCGCGTTGGCGTCGTCGGCGGGGACGGCGTAGCGGAGGCCGTCGGCGATCACGAAGAGCTCGTCACCGCGCTGCACCACGGCGCCGGTACCCGCCGACGGCTCCGCGATCGGCGCCCCTGACAGCGAGACGGCGGTCCCGGCGGAGTCGTCGATGCACGCGGTCCATGCCGTGTTGATGAGGGCGCTCGGGGTGGGCAGGTCGTCAGGGGCGCCGAGGATGCCGATCGAACCGCCGACCGGGATGCCGTCGAGGGCTGCCTGATCCGTGCGCACGACCTTGAACTCGCCGGCGGGGATGAGCAGGCGGGCGCTCGCGGTGTTGATGACGGGGTACAGCGTCCCCTCGACCGAGACGTAACGGGCGCCCGTGTCGGTGGCGACGATGAGGCGGTTGTTCTGCCAGTCGCCGGGGAGGCCCGGCTGCATGATGCCCCAGAACACGCCGACGAGGATCACGCCGACGGTGAGGGCGATGCCCGCGATGACGGCGCGCAGCGGCTTGGCCGGTTCGAGCTCCTTGCCGCCGGGGGCGCCGCCGGTGAAGGCGGAGAGGAGACGTCGTCGGCTGAAGCCCTGGGCCTCGATCAGGTCCTTCTTGGTCGCCATCGGTCAGACGAGCCCCGCCGTGATGACCCCGAGCGGGAGCAGGAGGGCGAGCGCGACGACCTCGACCGTGTCGCCGAGCCGCGTGAGGCGGAGGCGGGCCTTTGGCGTGAGCAGCGTGAGTCCGATGAGCACCACGGTGGCGACCACGAGGATGAGCAGCATCCAGGTGCGCACGTCGGGGAGGGCGAGCGCGACGGTCACACCGGTCGCGGCGAGGCCGATCGCCCCGATCGCCATCAGCACGAGCACCCCGAGGCGGGCGTGCATCTGCCGCGACTGGAACATCATGCCGACGAAGGCGAGCACGCACAGCACAGCGCCCGTGACGCCGCTGGCGGCGACGAGCGGGGTCGCGATGAGGGCGGCGAGGCCGAGCGCGGCACGGAGCGCGATGAGCGTGCGGGTGCCGGCGGCGGCGCGACGCTTCACCTCCTCGGCGTCGATGGGCTGCGGCGCGGAGAACATGTCCGCGTCGCTCTGCGGCGAGATCACCCGGATGCGGGTGGAGCTCAGAGCCAGCCAGGGGATGCCGTTCGCGAGCAGCGCCGTGGTCGCGAGCATCAGCGCGTAGGAGGCGAGCGGGTCGCCGAAGACCGCGGCCGCCGTGGCCGTGATCCCGATCGAGGCGCCGAGGGCGATGGGCACGAGGTGGATCTCGGGCTTGTCCTGGGTGACGGCCAGGCTGAGGCCCCCGACGACGACGAGTCCGAGCCCGAGAGCCGCGAGCGGCCAGCCCCAGATGCTCTGCGCGGGGACCGCGAGGTAGCCCGCGAGCCCGCCGTACGCTGCGGCGGTGAGTCCGAGCGCATGACCGGCCTCGGGCTGCCGCAGCCGCATCAGCACGGCGGCGGCCACGCTGAGCACGACCGCGCCCGATCCCGCGATGATCGCCGGGAGCAGAGACGTCGGCGGCGTCGCGACGAGGAGCACGGCGCAGAGGGCGAGGAAGGTGAGGCTGACGAAGAGGGCGGTGCGGGAGCTGTCCGCGGGGGTCCAGGAGTTGTGCTGCTCCGCGGTCGCGTCGATCACGGCTTCCACGACGTCGTCGTAGATGCGCGGCTCGCGCATGAGTCCGCCGCGCACCAGGGTCAGCAGCTCGCCGTCGTGCACGCCCTGGGCCGCGGCGCCACGAGCGGGGTCGAGGGGCGTGCCGTCCGCCCGCTGCAGCGCGTATCCGCCGTGCGTGAGGGTCGGGTCCAGCACGCCGAGACTGCGGGCGAAGCCGGGGATGATCTCGACCAGGGGGACCTGCGACGGCACCCCCACGTCGAGCCTGCGGTCGTCGCTGACCACGGAGATCCGCAGCACGGTTCCTGCCACGGTGCCGCTCTGGCTCATATCGGTGGTGTCCCCCCACGTGTGTGATGCTCTCCCGCCGCAGGCATTGCGGGGGTCCGGCCCGGACTCACTCTAGTTGACAGGCCAGATACTATCTGTTGCGCACGCGCGGGCAGGGGCGACGGTCTCGCGCGGCGGAGGGTAACGGAGGGGATCATGCAGGTTGGACGTGTCCGCGGCGTGCGGCGGCTGCTCGTGTGGATGGGAACGCTGGGAACGGTGATGGCATTGGTCGCGCCCGCGGCAGCTCACGCAGCGACGCTGGAGTCAGGTCTGTGGTGGTTCGATCGCGGCAAGGTGCAGGCAGCGCACGATGCGGGCTTCGACGGGACGGGTGTCACCGTCGCGGTCATCGACGGTCAGATCAATCCCGACATCGTCGGTCTCCGCGGCGCGGATCTCGAGGTGAAGGACTCCTACTGTCGCGACGCCGCGGGAGACCCGGTGCCGGCAACGTCGACCGATTATGTGGCGGCATCGCACGGGACGCACGTCGTCTCGATGATCGCGGGGACCGGAGATGCCCCGGCAGGCGGCGTTCCCGTCACCGGGGCCGCGCCTGGTGCGAAGATCCTCTACTACCCGGCGATCGTCACCGATGGGGTGTTCGACACCGCGATGGGGGAGAAGTTCGACGAGCAGTGTCTGCTCGAAGACGGCAGCACGGTCATGGCTGATGGGACGACCGGGGTGTCGCGTGCGATCGAGGATGCGGTAGAGGATGGCGCCGACATCATCTCCATCTCCCTCGGGGGCTTCGATCTGACCGACGCCCTCGCCAAGGCGGAGGCCGCCGGCGTGATCGTGGTGGCGGCTCTTCCGAACAACTCCGGGGTGGCCTCGCAGCCTGCGTCGGGCAACGGCGTCGTCGCAGTGCAGTCGTTCGGTGCCGATGGGAAGATCCAGAGCTCCACCACCATCGAGGGCGTGGGCGAGCCTTCGCCGAATCAGAGCGACGACGTGATCGTCGCTGCGCCGGGGATGGGTGTGCTCGGGCAGGGCAGCGAGAACTCCTGGGACGAGCAGGTCCTCCTCACCGGCACGTCGTATGCGACGCCGATCGCGGCGGGCTTTCTTGCCGTGGTGAAACAGAAGTACCCGGATGCCACCTCGGGTCAGCTGCTGCAGAGTCTCATCCGCAACACGGGCACCAAGGGTGAGCACGAGCCGGAGTGGAACGACAGCGTGGGTTATGGAGCGGTCTCGCTGACGGGGATGCTCGCTGTCGATCCGACGGCGTACCCGGATGTCAACCCGATCTTCGATGCAGACGATCCGGACGCCCGGCCGTCGGCGGCCGACGTCCGCGCTGCTGCCGCTGCTGCTGCTGCGCGGCCGGCGCCGACCGCCGACAGCGACGAGCCTGGCGAGGCCTCGTCCACGCAGGGCGCATTGGTGCCGCTGCTGATCGGGGGCGGGGTCCTGGTCGCTGTCCTTCTTGTGGGCGGCATCATTCTCGCGGTCGTGCTCGCGCGATCTTCACGACGACGGAACAACGAGCACCGAGGCGCGCAAGACCGGTAGGGCGCCGGGCATCAGCGGAAGTGGCGTGCCGATGCTTCAGGCCATTCATCGATCGAACGTAGAAATTTCGATACGGATCTGTCCAGGCCGTTGGAAATGGGCACCGACCTGCTTTAGCCTATGTGCGGAAACAGATTGTCGGGGGTTGTTCCGAAGTCGTCCCGTATCGGGAAGGCGCTCCCCCGCGTGTGTCCTCATGGGGACCGGAGGGAGTGAGTAATGGCTGATGTCATCTCCGCAGAAGAGGGGGCTCTGCGTCGCGGAGCCCAGGCCGTGCGGGAGACGAAGTCCGGGATCGATCAGCAGACCAAGAAGGTCCGCGGTGAGATCGAGCAGCTGCGCGGGTTCTGGACGGGTGCGGCCGCCGCATCGTTCACCACGCTGATGTCGCGGTGGGACGAGCAGGCTCGTCAGCTCAACGAGGTCCTCGTGACGCTCGAGGATGCCCTCGCCGGCACCGAGCGCGACCAGGCCGCGACCGAAGAATCCCACCAGCAGACCATCGCGGGCCTCGGCTCGATGATGGGCGCCTGAGCGCAGTCCGCAGAGATTTCAAGGAGAACATGATGCAGTCGATGTCCGTTCGCCCGGAGCAGGTCAACGCTCTCGCGGCGCAGATCCGCAGCGGGTCGCAGGGTATTCGTTCCGAGCTGGACCGCCTCGAGTCCGAGGTCAGCAAGCTTCGTGCGGCGTGGGATGGTGCCGCGCAGCAGGCCTACGACCAGGCGCAGGCCAAGTGGAACCGCTCGCTGAGCGAGATGCAGCAGCTGCTCACGCAGATCGCCGGGAAGACCGAGGAGATCTCGGGTCAGTACGTGCAGACCGACAAGTCGGCTGCGGGGCGCTTCGGCGCGTGAACCCGGGGCACGGGTCTGGCGCAGAGATGCGTCGGGCCCGCGCCGTCTGCTGTGCTTTTCGGTGAGCCACCGGACGGTACAGCAGGCGTGACGGGATCGCCGGAGGAAAGAAGAGGGGGCGTCGATGACCATCGGAATCGACTTCGATCAGATCATGGCTGAGCTCAAGCGGCTGGCCCGTGAAGCAGCGGCTTTTCCTGCCGCGAACGAAGTCGCCGTGTCCGAGGGTGGCACGTCGAAGGCGACGGATGAGCTGCGCACCGCGGTGGCCGTCGCGGCCGAGCGCCTGGGCATGGCGACCCAGAACGCCGTCGATTCGTTGAATGCGACGCAGGAGACCATCCGCCAGGCCGTGATGATGATCGCGGAGCAGGATGCAGCCATCGCTGATGAATCGAAGCTAATCCTGTCGCTTCTCGACTCTGCCGTCGCGCAGAGCGATGGAGAAACGAATCCGGAGGCCGACTACTGATGCGACGCGGTGTGCCAGCCAGCGCATCCGGCGCGGTCGCGTCGATCGTCGCGCTGGCGCTTCTCCTCCCTGCTTCCGCTCACGCAGCGACGCTGGAGTCGGGTCTGTGGTGGTTCGATCGCGGCAAGGTGCAGGCAGCGCACGATGCGGGCTTCGACGGGACGGGTGTCACCGTCGCGGTCATCGACGGTCAGATCAATCCCGACGTCGTCGGTCTCCGCGGCGCGGATCTCGAGGTGAAGGACTCCTACTGTCGCGACGCCGCGGGAGACCCGGTGCCGGCGACGTCGACCGATTATGTGGCGGCATCGCACGGGACGCACGTCGTCTCGATGATCGCGGGGACCGGAGATGCCCCGGCGGGCGGCGTTCCCGTCACCGGGGCCGCGCCTGGTGCGAAGATCCTCTACTACCCGGCGATCGTCACTGATGGGGTGTTCGATACCGCGATGGGTGAGAGGTCCGATGAGCAGTGCCTGCTCGAGGACGGCAGCACGGTCATGGCTGATGGTACGAACGGGATGTCACGCGCGATCGAGGACGCGGTGGAGGATGGCGCGGACATCATCTCGATCTCCCTCGGCGGCACGGACGTGACCAAAGCGCTCGCCAAGGCGGAGGCTGCAGGCGTGATCGTCGTGGCGGCGCTCCCGAACGACTCCAGGTTCGCCGTGCAGCCTGCCGGGGGGAACGGCGTCGTCGCGGTGCAGTCGTTCGGGGCCGACGGCAAGATCCAGAGCTCTACGCCCATTGAAGGGGGTGAGCCTTTCCCGAACCAGAGCGACCATGTGATCGTGGCGGCGCCCGGAGTGGGTGTGCTCGGGCAGGGCAGCGAGAACTCCTGGGACGAGCAGGTCCTCCTCACCGGCACGTCGTATGCGACGCCGATCGCGGCGGGCTTTCTTGCCGTGGTGAAACAGAAGTACCCGGATGCCACCTCGGGTCAGCTGCTGCAGAGTCTCATCCGCAACACGGGCACCAAGGGTGAGCACGAGCCGGAGTGGAACGACAGCGTGGGTTATGGAGCGGTCTCGCTGACGGGGATGCTCGCTGTCGATCCGACGGCGTACCCGGATGTCAACCCGATCTTCGATGCAGACGATCCGGACGCCCGGCCGTCGGCGGCCGACGTTCGCGCTGCTGCTTCGGCGACACCGGCGCCGACCGCCGACAGCGATGAGCCTGGCGAGACTTCGTCCACGCAGGACGCCTTGGTGCCGCTGCTGGTCGGGGGCGGGATCCTGGTCGCTGTCCTTCTTGTGGGCGGCATCATTCTCGCGGTGGTGCTCACACGATCTTCACGACGACGGAACAACGAGCAAGGGGGAGCCCATGGCCGGTAAGCAGGCTGGTGGCGGTTACGAAGCGGAACTCAATCGCATCCGAGCTGTTGAGGACTGGCGCATCCCGAAGGCTCCTGCGCTTCAGAACGCGCTGCGGTCGTTGGACAGTGCGCTTGCTGCTGTGCTCGCATCGTCCGCCTGGGAGGGGAGCGCTGCCGAGAGCGCCAAGACGTCGCTGAACACCCTCCGCGCGCAGTTCCGCAACGTAGAAGCGCACGTTTCACACATCACGCGGGTCATCGACACGGCGAACTCGATCCGCCGGGAGACCGCAGCGGCAGAGCTTCCGAGCGCGCAGGTCGATTCCTTCTGGGCGAACGCTGCGCGCGTCGGTTCGGTGGTCGTCCACCCCGTGTTGGGGCCGCTTGCCGCCGACACCGCACTCGATGCCATCGGGAACTTCCTCGGCAACAAGCGGGAAGAAGAGGCCCGAAAGATCGTCGAGCGGGTCGAGGCGTCGCTCCAGGAGCCGGCCAAGGAACTCCTTGAGTCCTCAGAGCGGGTGGCGTCGTTCAACATGGACGTCACCGTGCCTGGCGGCACGGATGACCAGCCCGGCGGATCCGATCCCGGGGTGACGGCTCCACGGATCTCGTATCCGAGCGGCATCGGAGGCCCGTCCGGCTCCGCACCCGGTGTCGGAGGTGTCACTCCTCCCGGCGGCGGTGTCGGCGAGTATCATCCCCCGGTCCCGACGAACCCTGCGGTGCCCTCGGTCCCCGCCGGGCCGGGCGATGGAGGATGGGTTCCGGAGGGTCCCGGCGATCGTCCGGGCGATGTGGGTATCGATGATCCCTCGATCGACTCTCCCGGCGGTGGTCTCCTTCCGGGCGGGCCCGGTGGCGGTCTTCCTGGCGGTTCCGGTGGTCCCGGCGGCTCGGGCTCCGGCTCGCTTCCCGGCGGCGCCCTCCCGGGCGGCGTCTTCCCCGGCGGTAGCGGGGGTCTCGGCGGCATCGTGGGCGGTGGCGCCGGTGCGGCGGCGATCGCGGCGAGCTCGAAGATAGCCGGCTTCGGCAGCATGGGCGGACTCGGCGGTGCGGGCCTGGGCCCGGGTGCCGGTGCCGGACTCAAGGCCGGTGGCGGTCTGCTCGGCAATTCCGCGGTCGGCGGCGGCGTCGGCGGCGTCGGTGGTGCGGGCGGTATGGCCGGTGCCGGCGGCGTCGGCGGGGCGGGTGCCTCGGGCACCGGGTCTTCCGGCGCGGCAGGTGCCGGTGGCCGACCCGGCATGGGCATGATGGGCGGCGCCGGAGGCGCGGACGAGGAGGAGAAGGCGAAGCGTTCGGGCCTCGGTGGTCCTATCGCGCCGAAGCTGGAGGACGACGAGGAAGTTGGCCCCCGCGCCAAGGGCGCCCGCGCCGGATCCCGCGACGAGCCCAACAACTGAATGACGCCGCTCTGGTCCGAGAAGGCGCGGTACGGGGGATGAGTGGACGCAGTGAGCTGACCCGTGGGCGCGCCGTTTCCGGGATGCGGCGGGCAGCGGCAGCGTTCCTTGCTACGGCGTTGACCGCGCTTGGCTTGCGGCCTGCGCCCCGAGCGGCGCGACGGTGCTCACTGTGACCTACGCGACAGACGGCGGAGAGCAGACTCTGACGTTAAAGCCGGACCAGATCAGCTGCGACTCGGACAGTGCGCACGGGCTTGCGATCTCGAACGATCCACAGGGACGCTTTTCGATCCGGCTCGACAGCGACCGCCGTGGATCGGTCGGCGCGGGTAGCGATGAGGGGCTGGTGCTCTTCGAAGGAACGGAACTCCACCTCAGCGCCTCAGATACCGTGCTCACCATCGGAGAGTCCGGCGGCGAAGTATCCCTCGTCGAGGGATGGGAACCCGGTGACGATGTGAATGTCACGGCTGATGATGCCGAGCGGTACCCCGCGACGTTGACCGGATCGATCACCTGCGACGGCCCTGTCGCCCAGCCGAGTACCGAGCCTCGGGCCTCCGGTGAGGCGGCCGCATCGGATGCGTCCGAGGGCGGGCTGTGGTATTTCAACCGGGGCAAGGTGCAGGCCGCACAGGACGCCGGCCTCGACGGTTCCGGAGTGACGATCGCCGTGATCGACACCCAGGTGAATCCGGATGCTCCCGGTCTGCGGGGCGCTGACCTCCAGGTGCGGGAGGAGTCGTTCTGTTTCGACGAGTCGGGAAAGCGGTATGACGCGATCTCCTCGGACTATGTCGCGGCGAATCACGGCACGAACGTCGCCTCGATGATCCTGGGCACGGGAGAGGCGGTCGGCGGCACCCCCATCAAGGGCGTGGCGCCGGGCGCGACGGTGCTCTATTACAACTCGATGATCACCACCAGCGCGCCGGAGGGGAACGACGTCGAGTCCACCTGCCTGCAGGAGAACGGCGAGCTGATCAACGACGATCTGAGCGATGAGGGAATGCGCCGCCCCTCCGGCCTGGCAAAGGCGATCTCGGCGGCGGTGGACGACGGTGCGGATATCATCTCGGTTTCGCTGGGCGGGCTGGTCGACGCCGCGGATTCGGTGGCGAAGGCTCATGCGGCCGGAGTCGTGGTGTTGGGTTCGCTGCCGAATGTGGGCGGGGTCGGCGACTGGCCTTCGAGCTACAACGGTGTCGTCGCCGTGCAGGCGTTCGGTCCCGACGGCAAGATCCAGTACTCGACGTACGATCCGGTGCTCGCCGAGCCCTCGCCGAACCTGAGTGAGGACGTGAAGGTGGCGTCTCCGGGGCTGGAGATCATCGCGCAGGGCACCGCGGACTCGTGGGACGCGCAGCAACTGCGTTCAGGGACCTCATTGGCGACGCCGATCGCGGCGGGCTTCCTGGCGGTCGTGAAGCAGAAGTACCCGGAGGCGACGTCCAATCAGCTCATCCAGAGCATGATCCACAACACCGGGACGAAGGGCGAGCACGAACCGAAGTGGAACAACAGCGGCGGGTACGGGGCGATATCGCTCTCCGGCATGCTGGCTGTCGATCCGACGAAGTACCCGGATGTGAACCCGCTCTGGGACGCCGACGATGAGAACGCTGTTCCCCAGCAGGCCAACGTGGACGAGGAAGCCGCGCTGCTCGCCGCGAGCGCTTCTCCGCAGCCGACGAGTGAGGCGGGATCTGACTCGGGTACTGCCGGGACAGGTCTCGCGCCGCTGCTGATCGGCGGTGGGGCCGTGCTCGCCATCCTCGTCATCGGCGGGGTCGTCCTTGCCGTAGTGCTGACCAGCTCGTCACGACGACAGACCGCCGCGCAAGGGGGAAAGCATGAGCACTAAGCGCAATCGGTCACTCGACTCGTTGTGACCGAACGGAGGGGGAAGAAGATGCCGGAGGGAAATGACGTTCTCGCGTCGATGGAGGCGTTGAACGCGAAGATCGATGCGCAGATCGCGCGTTCGCGCGTGCTCGCGGAGGAAGCGGCGCGGGTGTCTGCCGAGGCGACGCAGACCACGGCGACGGTCACGTCGTCGGATGGTCGGGTCACGGTGGTGGCGCAGCCGACCGGGGCGATCGCCGAGGTGCGGCTGTCGAGCGCCATCGACGATGCGATCGCGCTCGGCGCGACGATCACCGATACGATCGCCGCGGCTCAGCGCGCGGCGGCCGACGCCGTGGTCGAGTCCCTGGCGCAGACGCTCGGCGCGGATTCCGGGCTGGTCGACGCGGTCCGGCGCGACGTCCAGGCCGCGTTTCCGGCCCCGGGCGACGACACCCTCGGGTACCGCTGATGGCCACGATCGAGGTCAACCCGTCCCGCCTGGCCGCGGCTGCGCGCTCCATCGGCGATGCGTCGGCGAACATCGATGCCGCCCTGGAGCAGCTCGTCGGGATCGCCGGCGTGCTGCGGGATTCGTGGTCGGGGGAGGCCCAGTCCGCGTTCGACTCCGCGCACGGGCGCTTCGACCTGTCGATGCGGGAGCGCAGCGCCCTCGTCGACGCCATCGCGACCACCCTGGACGATCTCGCGACGTCGTACTCCGAGACGGACCTGGCCGGCCAGCGCGCACTCGGGGGGTAGCTGAACATGACGATGTCGGGAGGATGGAAATGACCACGGGAGCGGCGAACCAGCAGATCGTCGTCGACGCGGATCTGCTGCAGGCTCATGTGCGGGCGCTCTCTGATGCCGCGGATATCCTGCGCGGCGCCGCGGCGAACGCGGCCGGCGGCGTGGGCGGAGAGGCGTTCGGGGCCCTGTGCGCCCCCCTGCTCGGCCCGGCGGTGTCGGCACTCGCAGAGGCATCCCGGTCGACGCTCGCGACGGCGAGCGCGCTCTCGGCACTGACGTCTGCGGCTCTCGCGGCCACTGTCGGACAGTTCCGCGAGGTGGAGGAGACCGCCGTGACGACCTTCCGCGCGATCGAAGGACAGGCGCTGTGACCGCGGTCGCCGCGATCAGCGGCCAGGTGCGATCCGGGTCCTGGGCAGCGGGCGCTGCGGGCTACACGTCGGCGCAGGCCGATTGTGCGAGCATCCCCGGCATCGCCGGTCTGCTGATCCAGTACATCCAGCCCCTCCGCGAGTGGTTCGACGATCTGCTCGGCGACCCGGGCACCGTCGGCGCCTTCGCGGCCCGCTGGGAGGACGCGGAGCGCGCGCTCGGAAGGACGCACGCGATGCTCAGCGACGCTGATCGTCGGCTGGTCGACCTGGACGGCCGCACGGTCAGGGCGTTGCGCGAGCGCTTCTCCGATGTGCTCTCCGTGAGCGAGGACGGCGTGCAGTGGACGGGCGCGACTGCGAGCGCCGTGCGTGCGGTCTCGCACATCATCGAGTCCACTCGCGTGCTGATCTGCGACTTCCTCGGCCGTCTCAGCCGATTCGCCGAGGACCTCTTCGGATGGTCGGTGAACCCGCTGTCGAAGCTCAAGGACCTCGAGCGGTTCGCGAACTCCGCCGCGGAGTTCGTCACGGTCGGCGGCGCGCTCGTGAAGAACCTGATCAGCGCCGTCGTCTCGCTCGCGGAACTGCTGTACAAGCTCGTCCCGCTGGTCGGCGACGCGCTGCAGCGGCTCCGCGGAGTGGTCGCCGACATGATGCCGGTGCTCGGGGGACTGTTCGGCGGCCCGCTCGGGATCCCGGGCGGGAACGTGCTGGACGACTTCCTCGACACGGACGTGAACGTGCGGGAGATCGACCCGGATGACCTGAGCGGGAGGGCGCTCCTCGCGTGGATCGAGGCGCACGAAGTCACCGACCTGCGCTCCCTCTCGGATCTCGTCGCGGTGAACACGACGACGGACGCCATGGGTGGTCAGGACGCGACGGTCATCGACATCAAGCAGGTGCGGGCGGCGGACGGTTCGACCCACTGGGTGGTGTCGCTGCCCTCGACGCAGCCGTGGGAGTTCGACGGGCCGCACGGTGCGATGAACGACCGCGACAGCAACCTGGCTCTCATGATGGACAACCCGGTCTTCCGTGGCCAGTACGAGCGCGCGGTCCTGCAGGCGATGCAGGAGGCGGGGATTCCCGCCGGAGCTGATGTCGTCCTGACCGGTTTCAGCCAGGGCGGCATCATGGCGGCCAACCTCGCTGCGGACCCGACCTTCCCTTACAAGCCGCTCGCGGTGGTGACGAACGGCTCGCCCGTCGACAACTTCGCGGTGCCGCCGCACGTCCCCGTCTATGCGTTCCAGCACGCGTCGGACATCGTGCCGATGACCGATGGAAGCGCGATCGCGCTGCCGGGTCTTCCCGGCATCGCACCGATCGATGTGCCGCACACGCCGATCACGGTTCTGCCGCCGAACATGCACCAGATCACGCTCCCCGACCCGCCAGGGAAACACCTCTTCGATGCGCACGACAATGATGCGTACGCGGAATCCGTCGCCGCGTGGGAACGACACTATCGGTCAGAGAACGATGGCGAAGACCCCTGGGATCTCGCCGGACTCGGGGGGCAGGTCATCGACCACCAGGTGTATTCGGGGGTGGAGCTTTGAGGCGTCGTCGCGAAATCATCACCGCCGTGCTTCTCACAGGGGCGGTCTTTTCCGTTACCGGTTGCTCGCTGGTAGCTGGCGATCTGGCCGACGACGAGGTCGAGGAGATCCCCGCGGCGCTCTTGGCCTCCGATGTCGGAGTCACCGAGGCGTTTGCAGAGAAGGCGACGAGCGGACTCTCCTTCGAGCTGTCGGTCGGCGTTTATCTCGATGATGCGGAGTTCACCGAGTCGGACCTCGCGTCGGTTCTTCAGATCATCATCGATGAGAACGATCTGCCGACCGATGACATCGAGCTTGCGGTCCGTGACGTCGACGGTGAGGCCATCGACCTCGAGTCGATGATGGAGCGGTTGGTCCCGGGAGTCGTTGACACGTCTGTGTATGGGCACGTCACGCTCACGACCGACGGCGCACGCGAGATCATCGATGCCGTCGAAGCGGGGTCATCGTGACCCTCCGGACCTCCGGCGGCGGCGCCGCGCGGCGAGAGTCTCGCGCAGTGGATAGGGTGCAGGTGTGTCAGTCGAGATCGTAGAGCGGCGTCGGATCGTCCTCCAGAGCGAAGACCGCCGCATCGACCTCTCCCTGCCGCTCGACGAGACGCTGGAGGACGCCCTCACCCTGAGCGGGATCCCCGACGCAAACCGGTTCGTCACGATCGGACCCGGGGGATACGAGATCCCCGGCGACACCGAGTGCGAAGACCTCGTCGACGGCGGCCTCTATGCGCTCATCGACCGCACGGCTCTGGCTCCGCAGGCGCGCCCGGCAGAGAAGGCGACGGGCCCGACGCGCACCGACCACGGCGCACGGTGGTGGCTGCTGGCCGTGAGCGGGATGCTGCTCGTCGCGGTCTTCGCCCAGGGCGCCGTCGATCCTCTGATCCGGCTGCTCGTCGCCCTCCTCGTCGCCGCGGGTGCGGTCGGCGGCGCCGTCGCGTGGGCGCGACGCGACTCCGCGGCGGGAGTGCGCGGCATCCTCGGGGTGCTCGCGCCCGTGCTGCTGTCGTTCGCGGCCGGCGCTCTCCTCATCCCGGCCGGGCTGGAGGACGCGTCGCACCTGTCGACCGCCACCGGGTTCCTCGCGGCCGGCATCACCACCGCGATCATCGCCGTCACGGCCAGGGCCCGGCCGATGCGCGCCGCGGCGGGGACGGCGACGGTGCTGCTCGTGGGCCTGGCCGCCGTCTGGGGCCTCGCCCTGCTGCTGCGGTGGGGGGAGGCGGAGGCCGCCGCCCTCTCGCTCGGGCTCGTGCCGCTGGGCCTGCGCGCGCTCCCGAGCAGCCTCGTCAACCTCCCCGAGGGCTACTTCATCGACTACAAGCACTTCATGACCAGCCGGTGGACCGTGCGCGGAGCCATCCCCGAGTCGGTCGGGCTGCTGCATCCGGAGCGCATCACCGCGGTCGTCGACGATTCCTCCGCGCGGCTCATCGCGGGCACCGCCGTGCTCAGCATCGTGGCCGCGGTGATGGCTCCGGTCGCGTTCCTGCGGCCCTGGCCCGACGATGCGTTCGTGGTCTCCGGCGGGATCGCCCTGCTCTGCTGCCTCGCGCTCGCCCTGCTGCTCACGCCGCGGCACACCACCTCCCGCCTCCTCCGATGGTTCCCCAGCGCCGCGGCCGCCGTGGTCTGCCTCGTCGCCGGCATCCAGGTCGCGGCGGCCCTCGGGAGCGGCTTCCATTTGCTGGGAGCGGCCCTGCTGTTCCTCGTCGGGTTGGCGGCGGTCGCCGTCGTCATCCCGGTGTCCAAGGGCGCGAAGTCGCTGGTCTGGTCGCGGGTCGGAGACGCGTTCGAATGGCTCGCCGTCGCGCTCGCCCTGCCGTCGGCCCTGCTGTACGCGAATGCGCTCTCCCTGGTTCGTGGAATGATGGCCGGATGAGCGGGAACGGCCCATCACAGTCCTGGCCGAGCGGGGGTCCGATCCCGCCGATGGCGCCCGGCGGAGACCGTCCGGGGGAGATCCCTGCGCTGCCGCCCGCCCTGATCGCGGCGCCCCCCGGTGTCGACGGCACGCCGCTGCGCCAGACGCCCGCGCCGCCCACGCCGATCGCCTCGTCGCGGCGCACCGTCCCTCGGCCGGCCGAGGGACTCGGCCCCGCCTTCCGCGGAGCCCCCGCCGGCACCGTTCAGCGGATCGCGGCCTTCACCCTCGACGCGGCCGCCGTGTTCCTCGCCTCCGCCGTCGTCCTCGTGCTGACCCAGAGCGTGCTGCTCGCCGGCCTCACCGTCTTCGAACTCGCCCTGTTCCTCTGGGTGCTGGAAGCGCGCACCGGCCTCACCCTCGGCAACGCCGTGCTGCGCCTGCGCAGCGCGCGCGCCGACCGGCCGTGGTCGCCGGGGATCGGGCGCCAGTTCGTCCGCGGTATCGTCACCGGCGCCGGCTTCCTCGTGGCTGTCGGCAGCTGGGTCGTCGTCGCCTCCAGCGCCTGGGATCGCGGCGGCAGACGGCAGTCCTGGGCCGACCGCGTCGCCGGCACCGTCGTGGTCGCCGTGCCCGCGAAGGCGGCCGTCGAGGCTCCGCCGGCTCCCGCCCCGGGGGAGGCCGCTCCGCTCGCTCCGCCGCAGGTCGTGCCGCTGGTGGCGTCGCCGTCCGTCGTGGACGAGGACTCCCAGCCCACCGACGCCCGCGCCGCCTCCCGCCGTACCGAGACCCCGGAACCGGCAGCACCCGGATCGGATCGGCCGCTCTTCACGGTCGCCCCCGCCCCGGCGCCGCAGACGGGTGCCGAGGCCCCCGCCCCCGAGACCGGGGCGCTGCTGCTCATCTTCGACACCGGCCAGCGGGTGCAGCTCGCCCTCCCCGTGGCCGCGAACCTCGGGCGCGGCCCCGTCGCCAGCGCCCACGACGACCGCCTCATCGTCGTCACCGACCCCGATGCTTCGGTCTCGAAGACCCATCTGCGCATCGAGCACTCCCGCGGCCGCACGTGGGTGACTGACTTCGGTTCCACGAACGGCTCCGACGTCCGCAGCGACGACGGACAGACGACCGAGCTGGTCGCCGGCGAGCGCGTGCTCCTCGACGACGCCGACCGCGTCCGCATGGGCAACCGCAGCTTCACCATCAGCCTCCTGCTAGGTACAGACAGCAGCGCCGGAGAGAGAGCATGACAGGACCCCGTCTCGCCCCGCCCCGTGTCCCCTCCGGGAGGCTCCCGGTCCAGGCCCCGCCGGAGCTGCAGCCGAACGATGGCGGCATCGGGATCCTCGGGTCGCTGCTGCCCATGCTCGGCAGCGTCGGCGCGATCGTCATGGTCACCATGTCGAACCAGTCCGTCACGGGTCTGCTGACCGGCGGCATGTTCCTGCTGTCCTCGCTCGGCTTCGTCGCCGTCAACGGCTGGCGGCAGCGCTCTCAGCGGCAGGCGGCCACGCTCGGTGCCCGTCGCGAGTACCTGGCGTACCTGACCGAGCTGCGGCAGACCGTCCGCGTCGCCGCCCGGCAGCAGCGCCGCTCCGCGAACTGGCACCTGCCGGCGCCGTCGACCCTGCCGTACCTCGCGGAGGAGCGCACCCGCGTCTGGGAGCGCGGCGTCAACGACCCCGACTTCCTGTCGGTCCGCGTGGGCGTCACCGATCAGCCGCTGTGCGTCACGCTCGAAGCTCCGGAGCTCCCGCCGCTGGCGCAGCTCGACCCCGTCGCCGCCTCGGCCGCGCACCGCTTCATGCTGACGCACGAGGTCCAGAAGAACCTCCCGCTCGGCGTCACCCTCCGCGACTACGCCCGCATCGAGATCACCGGTGACGAGGACGAGACCCGGGCGCTGGCCAGGGCCATGCTGCTGCACGCGGCCACCATGCACGACCCCGACGTGCTGCAGATCGTCATCGCCGCGGACACCGGAGTGCTCCCGCAATGGGAGTGGGCGAAGTGGCTGCCGCACACGCACTCGCGCACCGTGCGGGACGGCCTCGGCGCCGCCCGGATGATCGGCTCGCAGCTGTCCGAGCTCGAGGACATGCTGCCGCCCGAGGTGCGCGAGCGCTCGCGCTTCGCCCGCGACGGCTCCGGACCGAAGACGCCGCACATCGTCATCGTCACGGACGGCGCCACGACGTCGTTCAACGACGCCCTCGTCACCGGCGACGGCGTCCAGGGTGTCACCGTGATCGACCTGCCCGCCCGGTGGGGCGACCTCGACGACCCGAACGCCCTGCGCATCGCGTTCGAGACCGGCGGTGCGAGCACACGCGCCGAGCTCGTCAGCCTGCAGGTGCCCGCACGCCCGTTCGAGGCCGACGCGATCACCATCGTCGAGGCCGAGGCGACCGCCCGCCGGCTCATCGCCCTGTACTCGGGCGGCACGGCGATCGCGAGCAAGAAGAGCGCGACCGGCCAGGCCGAGCTCGTCGAGCTCCTCGGTCTTCCCGATGTGCGCGACCTCGACCTCGACGCCGCCTGGGCACCGCGCCTGGAGCGCGACCGGCTCCGCGTGCCGATCGGCCAGACCGAGGACGGCAGCCCGCTCATCCTCGACATCAAGGAGTCGGCACAGCAGGGTATGGGCCCGCACGGCCTCATCATCGGTGCCACAGGCTCGGGGAAGTCGGAGGTGCTCCGCACGCTCGTGCTCGCGCTCGCGATGACCCACTCGCCGGAGCAGCTCAACTTCGTGCTCGTCGACTTCAAGGGTGGCGCGACGTTCGCCGGCATGGCCGACATGCCGCACGTCTCGGCCATCATCACGAACCTCGGCGAGGAGATCTCCCTCGTCGACCGCATGCAGGACGCGCTCCAGGGCGAGATGGTGCGCCGACAGGAGCTGCTGCGGGCCACCGGTCCGTTCGCCAACGTGGCCGACTACGAGAAGGCGCGTCGCGGCGGCCGCACCGACCTGGCGCCGCTGCCGGCCCTGCTCATCGTCGCCGACGAGTTCTCCGAGCTCCTGTCGGCCAAGCCGGAGTTCGTCGACACGTTCGTCAACATCGGCCGGCTCGGCCGCTCGCTGCAGGTGCACCTGCTGCTGTCCTCCCAGCGGCTGGAGGAGGGCAAGCTGCGCGGCCTCGACACGCACCTCTCCTACCGCATCGGGCTTCGGACGTTCTCGGCGGCCGAGTCCCGCACGGTCCTCGGCGTGCCGGACGCCTATCACCTGCCCACGCAGCCGGGCGCCGGCATCCTGAAGTCCGACACCGAGACCATGACCCAGTTCCGCGCCGCGTACGTGTCCGGACCACCGCCGCGTCGTCGTCGTCGGGCCTCGTCCTGCTCCGGCCAGAGCACGGGTTCGACCGCGGTCGAGCTGTTCACCGCCGCGCCGGTGTGGCGGGCGGAGGCACCGGTGGACGAGCCGGAGGTCGTGGTCGACGCCGAGCCGGAGGAGAAGCGCAACACCTTCGAGATCGCGGTCGAGTCCATGAAGGGACGCGGCCCCGCGGCGCACCAGGTGTGGCTGCCGCCGCTGGTGACACCGGCCACCCTCGACCAGCTCTTCGGCGACCTCGTCGAGGACCCGTCGCTCGGTCTCGTCTCCCCGCGCTGGCGGAAGGCGGGAGCGCTCACGGTCCCGCTCGGCATCGTCGACGTGCCGCTGGAGCAGCGCCGCGAGAACCTCGCGGTCTCGCTCGGCGGCGCGGCCGGACACATGGCCATCGTCGGCGCGCCCCTGAGCGGTAAGAGCACGCTCGCGCGGACGACGGTCGCCGCCCTGGCGCTCACGCACACGCCGCAGGAGGTGCAGTTCTTCGTCATCGACTTCGGCGGCGGCAGCTTCACCGGCATGCAGGACTTCACGCACATCAGTGGCGTCGCGACGCGGTCCGAGCCGGACGTCGTCCGCCGCACGGTGGCTGAGGTCACCAGCCTGCTGAACGCCCGCGAGGTGTACTTCCGGCAGCACGGCATCGACTCGATCGACGCCTACCGGCAGCGCCGCGGGCAGGGACTGGCCGACGACGGCTACGGCGACATCTTCCTCATCGTGGACGGATGGGGCACGCTGCGCGCCGAGTTCGAGATGCTCGAGCCGCAGATCCAGGCGATCGCGGCCCGCGGTCTCACCTACGGCGTCCACGTCGTGATCACGGCGGCGCGCTGGATGGAGATCCGGGCCAACATCAAAGACCTCATCGGCACCCGCATCGAGCTGCGTCTCGGCGACCCGACGGATTCCGAGGTCAACCGCAAGGCGGCGGAGAACGTCACGGCCATCCCCGGCCGCGGTCTCAACGACCGCGGTCTGCAGATGCTCACGGCGCTGCCGCGTGTCGACGGCGTGGACGACGCGTCGAGCCTGCCGAACGGGATCGACGACCTCGTGGCACGGGTCGCGGCGGCGTGGCACGGTCCGGCAGGGCCCAAGCTGCGGCTGCTGCCCTCGCGCATCAGCCATGCCGACCTGCGCGCCGTCGCGGCCGCGCAGTCGCCGGACGGCACGGAGCCCCGCGAACTCCTGCTGGGCATCGACGAGGCGAACCTCGCCCCGTTCTCGATCGATCCGGTCGCCGAGCCGCTGCTGTATCTGTACGGCGACGCGGACTCCGGCAAGTCATCGATGCTCCGCGGCGTCGTGCACGAGATCACGCGCCTGTACGGGCCGACCGAGGCGAAGATCTTCGTCGTCGACTACCGTCGTGCCCTGCTCGGCGAGATCCCGCAGGAATACCTCGGCGCCTACCTCACGTCGCACGAGATGACCGAGGGCGGGATGAACGAGCTCGCCCAGTTCTTCCGGAGCCGCATCCCCGGACCCGACGTCACGCCCGACCAGCTCCGCAGCCGGTCGTGGTGGAAGGGTGCGGAGGGATTCGTCCTCATCGACGACTACGACCTCGTGGCGACCTCGCAGGGCAACCCGGTCGCGGTCCTCGCGCCGCTGCTCGCGCAGGCGGCCGACCTCGGCCTCCACGTGATCCTCACCCGCCGCACCGGCGGGGCGAGCCGCGCCGCGTACGATCCCATCATCCAGCGCATGACCGACCTGGGTGCGACCGGCATCCTGCTCTCGGGCAGCCCCGAGGAGGGCCAGCTCATCGGCAAGGTGAAGGCCGTTCCCGCGATCCCGGGCCGTGCGCAGATCGTCAGTCGCGATCGGGGCCTCGTCTCCGCGCAGCTGCTGTGGGTGCCGCCGAGCTACGAGTGACAACCGAGGAGAGACCGAGATGACCTTCGAACCGACGCCGGCCGCAGCGCCGATGGTCCCACCCGTGCTGTACCTGCCCCTAGGCGTGACGTCGACGCCCGAGGAGCAGCTCGTCGAGATCAGGGAGTTGAAGGACGGGCGGCGTGCACTGCTCGCCTACACCGCCCTCGACCGGCTGCTGGAGCTCGCCGGCGAGCGGCAGCCCTGGGTGCTGGTGCGCACCGAGGACCTCGGTCAGATCAAGGAGGCGCAGCCCTACGATGTCGTGATCTTCGACCTCGACGTGCCCGCGTCCTACCGCCGGAACGGAGCCATCGCATGAGCCGCATCGCGATGGACCCGGAGGTAATGGCCGTCCACGCGGACATGCACGAGGAGGCGGTCGAGCTCATCGAGACGAAGCTCTCCGGCATTCCGACGGCCGTCGACGGCGGACTCGCCTCCGACACGGTCGCCGCGATCATGCAGCGGGTGGGGGAGGGCGTCGACGCCCTCTACCGGATCAACGGCACCCTCGGAGAGATCGTCCGCGCCATCGCCGACGACGCGGAGACGAACGAGCAGGACGTGATCGACCAGCTCGACCCGGTCGCGGCCATCGTCGAGGACCTCTGATGACGATCGACACGACCACGTACGGCGACGCCGACCAGGTGCAGGCGGCCGCGGACTGGCTCGACCCCGACCTGAAGGACGCCGCAGACGTCTCCTCCAACGTCACGACCTTCATCCCGACCGGGGTGCGCGGGCACTGGTACGGCGAGTCGGCGGACGACTACGTCACGATCCTCTCGCGCACGACCGACGCCGCGAAGGAGATCAAGGACCTCGCCCGTGACGCCGCCGAGAAGCTCCGGTCGTACGCCGGGCAGCTGCGGCGCATGAAGGAGGACTTCGCGACGCACCGCGACAATGCGAGGGCGGCGGGGCTCCCGGTCAACGGCATGATCATCGGCCGGCCGGTGTCCCTGATCCCGGTGTGCCCCACCTCGCGGGACGACCCCTACTGGGACGAGTGGCAGGAACACCTCGACCGCATCGAGCTGTACAACGAGATCGCCGCCGACGTCGGCTCCTGGTGGGGCGAGCTCGAGGTCTGGATCAGCGAGAACCTCGACGGATTCCTCGGGACCATGCCGAGCCAGTCCACGGCGGACAAGATCCTGTCCGGTCTGCGGGAGGCGAGCGGCGAGGTCCCGAAGATCTACCTCGAGGGCCAGGGCCTGGCGTGGGCGGAGACGGCGGCCGAGCTCACCTCCCACGCGGAGGATCTGCGTCTCGGAGCATCGGACTTCGTTCGCGAGCTGCGCTCCGGCAATCCCGCCGTCAAGGCCGCTGCCGAGGCCGCCAACCCCACCGGCATGCGGTGGGCGGCGGACGAGGCCGAGGATCTGGCCCGCGGACTCTCTCGCGCGAGTCGGGCGGTGCCGTTCATCGGCTGGGGCGTCGACGCCTGGAATCTGGGCTCGGCGATGTCGTCGGGCGACGACCCGTCGTCCACCGCGGTGGAGATCATCGGCGGTGCGGCGGGTGGCGCCGCTGCGGCTGCCGGTGTCGCCGCGCTCGCAGCGGCCGGTGTCGTCACGCTCCCCGTGTGGGGCACGGCGGTCGTCGTGGGCGGGGCCGCGGTGGCGGTCGGTGCCGGTGCGGTGTGGGCCTACGAGAACTGGGTCCCGCAGGACGTCCGGGAGTCGATCGACGCCGGCATGGCGGATGCGTGGGACGCCACGACGGACTTCGCGGAGGACGCCTGGGAGAACACGACCGACTTCGTGGGCGACGCGGGGCACAACATCGGCAAGGCGTGGAAGGGACTGTTCGGGTGACAGGGCAGCAGCAGTCGACGTCTCCGGAGACGATCTGGGTGCCCGGTCATCCGGGGTGGCAGGGGCAGCAGCGGGCGACCACGGCACTCACCGTGTTCGGCGTCGTGTTCGCCATCGTGGTCCTGCTGTTCAGCCTGATCCTGTTCGCCGATCCGGCTCCGGCGATGAAGGCTCTGGGGATCGGTGTGCTCGCGGCCGTCGCCGTGGGCGTCTGGCTGATGGTGGCGCACGCCCGCGTCTCCCGGGTCCGAGTCGTCCGGCCGGTCGTCGACGGTCCGGCGATCGCGTTCGGCGGGGCCGCGGGAATCGTCTGGCCGCTGCGCGCCCTCGCGCCCGTGGGGGCCCTGCTCCTCGCGGCGTGGGCATGGAGCATCTTCACGGTGCCCGCAGACCGACTGCCGCTCCTCACCCTGCTCCTCCTCCCGGTGGTCGCGCTGATCATGACGGTCGCCGGCATCCGGTCGTGGTTCCGGGCTCCCTCCGCCCATCGCCTGACGCTGCGCCCCGACGGGCTGCAACTCCGGATCCCGCGCAACAACGTGGCCGTGGCATGGGACGAGGTCGTCGGCGCCGGCCTGGAAGGCAACCGCGTGGTGCTGCGGACGGCGACCGCGCAGCCGTCCTCGTGGGCGGCGGCCGACCTCGCCAGCGACCCTGTGCTCCTGGCCGAGCTGGTCACCTTCTACGCGAACCGTCCCGACGCCCGTGCCGAGATCGGCGCGGGCACGCTGGCCCGTCTGCGGTCCGGGGAGTTCTAGCAAGACGTTTCCGTACACGCGAGGGTTCGACGGTGTGATCCTCAGGGATCGTCGCCAGGGCGTCAGTCCGTGAGGCGGAACTCGATGCTCGCCGTCAGCTCCGGATCCTCGAACCGGATCGAGCCGGAGGTGAAATCGACTTGTAAGTCTGCGGGGTCGACAGGGAAGCCGTCGTTCGTGGCCTCGTCGAACCGTAGAACAAGCGGGGGGTCGTCGGAGAAGGTTTCCCAGACACCGGAGCCGCGGAAGTTGTCTTGCGTGTCTCGGTACTGGAGGGGATTAAAGGAGGCGTCGCTCATCGTGAATGTGCCGTCGCGGTTGATCGTGAGGGTGCCGTTGTCGTCGCCAACCGCTTCCCACACGCCGACGGGAGAGGTGACATGTGGGGCGGGGGTGCAGCTGGCGAGGCCGAGCATGGTGGCAAGGACGAGTACGGGCGACAATACGGCATTCGGAAATGAGCCTCGGAGGTGAGCCATGAGGTGTCAGTTCGCGAGACGGAATTCGATGTTCACGGTTTGTTCCGGGTCCTCGAACCGGATCGTGCCCGACGTGAAGTCGACTTGCAGTCCCGCGGGGTCAACGGCGAAGCCGTCGTTGGTGGCTTCGTCGAATCGTAGGACAAGCGGTGGGTCGTCAGAGAACGTCTGCCAGGTTCCTCGTCCGTGGAAATCGGCCGAATCAGTGCGCCAGATGGGGTCAAAGGAGGCATCGGTCATCGTGAATGTGCCGTCGCGGTTGATTGTGAGGGTGCCGTTGTCGTCGCCGACCGCTTCCCAGACGCCGATGGGAGAGGTGACGGCGGGGGCGGGGGCACAGCTGGCGAGGGTGAGTATCGTGAGAAGGGGAAGAGCAACCGCCGCGATTGCTGAGCGGGCGCGGAGGATGAAAGTCATGAGTACACCGTTTCGGTCCAGACGATGGTCTGATGCTGGGGCGCGAACTCTCCGTGACTAGCGTAGGCCGACGTCATGGCGGCCTCCACGAGGGGCACGTGCGCGCCACCCGTGCCGGGGATGCGCGTTGCGGAGTCGATGGTCGTGTCGTTGTTAATGATGTACGTGACTGCCACGCCTCCGTCTGGCTGGGACTCTCCGGCGTGCACCTCCAGCTCATATGAGCCGAGAAAGGACTCGGGCAGGTTTTGGCCTCCGAGTAGGGAGCTGGGAACCCCGCTCGTGAAGACGTTGAAACCGTCCTGAACGAGAACCCAGGGGTTGTCGCTGATGACCCGATCGTAATAAAGGGGTATCCCACCCTCGACTAATCTCCCACTGCGGAGCGCATCAACCACCTCGGTGCGGGCACCGTTGATGTGGTCGCTGTGCATCAGGGTTGCAACAAACGGATCGTCTGGGCCGAGGACGACCCCGCTCGCACCGTCACGGCCACTGAGGAAGTCACTGAGCAGATCCCCTACACGTCCGTTGGCGAGCTCCCGCGGGCTTTTGCCAGACGGGCTGGCGGTGCAGTCGAGAGCTCCCCAGGCTTCCGACGCGGTTCTGGCAAGCAGGGCGGCGAGGACCTGGTCCGCCTTCTCACGGGCATCGGCGAGGCGGGCGAGTTCGTCGGCTGCATCCTGCGCATCGATCGTCGCCTGCTGCTCGGCAGCGAACCGCCGCGCGAGTCCCTCGGGGTCTGTGCCGAAGAGGGTCTCGCTGTGGACACCGTTGAGGATGTGCTCGGCAGCTTCGAGTCGGTGCTTCAGAGGTGCGGCTCGGCGAGCGATCTCGGCCACCGTATCAGCGTAGGCGAGGATCCCTTTGCCGGCGATCCGCATCGCCTCCTCGGAGGCCTCCAGACGGTCGTGGAACTCGAGGATGCGGGCGCGGAACGCGTCGGCGCTCTCCCCGGCCCAGATGTCGTCGAGGTCGCGGAGAATGGCGGACACGGCCGATCTCGCGTCCGCGAGGCCCGACGCCTGCGAGTCCGTCCACTGCTTCGCCCTGTCGCACGCGGTCAGGTCGCCGGCGCCAGGGTCGAACCTCGTCCAGTTCGGCACTACCGGACTTCCAGCGCCTCGATGAAGGCCGTCACGGCATCGACGTGCGCCTGCTCCGTGGCGAGAAAATCCTGCGCCGTGTCGTCCACTCCGCTCGCCAGGCCTCGACTGGAGAGCATGAGGACACCATGCGCTTCGAACCACGTAGACACGAACATCTCCGCACCGGACGAGACCAGGTCGCTGAGCGCTTCCGTGAGGTCAAATCCGCCATCGAGACGTGCTTTGCCGTGAGAGATGTCATGGAGCGAGCGCGCCACTCCGCGCATGCCTCTGACGTCGATGTGAAGAGCGTTGCGCACTGTTTCCCCCGGAGACCCCCGCCCCGGATCCAGGCTAACGAGGAGAGAGGACGACGGTGAAGAGAACGGGGACGCTGTATACCGGTGGCTCAGCGGGCGACGGCGGCGTCGGCGAGATGACGCGCCTCGTGGCCGAGGACCTTCACGATGATGCCGTGGCGCCGGAGCTCGGCGACCGTGCGCGCGCCCTCCTCGGCGTCGAGCCCCAGAGCCCGGATGTTCGCCACCACGACCACGTCTCCGGTCCGGAGCGTCGAGATGAGCCGCGCGAGGCGGTCGTTCCAGCTCTCCAGGATGTCCGGCGCCGGGTGACGGAAGCCCTCGATGGGCACGCCGAAGCGGGTGAGGTCGGCGCGCTGCTCGACGACCGACGGCATGCCCTCGCGGGCGACGACGAGGCCGACCAGGCGGGAGCCCGCGGGACGCGCGGTCCAGAAGTTGCGGTTCTGCTGCAGCTCCGTGAAGCACTTCGGGCACTTCGCTGCGTCGTGCGGGAGGTGGAGCGGGCTCGTCAGCGCATCGTCGAGAGACGGCGTCGTTCCCGCCGGGTCAATCGTGTCGCTCATCCCGCACCTCCGCCCTCTATTCTGCCCTGCCCAGGTGTCCCGCGGCGACCGGATCAGAGCAGTCCGAGGGCTCGGACCGCGTCCCGCTCCTCCACGAGCTCCGCGACCGAGGCGTCGATGCGTGCGCGGGCACGGTCGTCGATCTCCAGGCCCTCCACGATGTGCCACTCGCCGTCGACGGACTGCACGGGGAACGACGAGACGAGGCCCTCCGGGACACCGTACTCCCCGCGCGAGACGACGGCGGCGGATGTCCAGTCCTCGGTCCCGCGGACCCAGTCGCGCACATGGTCGATCGTCGCGCTCGCCGCGGAGGCGACGGAGGACGACCCGCGGACCTCGATGATCTCCGCGCCGCGCTTGGCCACGCGGGGGATGAACGTCTGGTCCAGCCACGCCGGGACGTCGCCGACGATCTGTTCCAGCGCGTCCTGCACGGGCTTCCCGCCGACGGTCGCGTGCGACACGTCGGGGAACTGCGTGGCCGAGTGGTTGCCCCAGATGGGCACCCGCCGCACCGTGTGCACGGGGGCGCCGAGCGTCTGGGCGAGCTGAGCCCGTGCGCGGTTCTCGTCCAGCCGCGTGAGGGCGGTGAAGCGGTCGGCGGGCACGCCGTCGGCCGCCGCCGAGGCGATCAGGGCGTTCGTGTTGGCGGGGTTGCCCACCACGGTCACGCGGACGCCGGGGGCGGCGTTCGCGGCGATGGCGGCGCCCTGCGGCCCGAAGATACCGCCGTTCGCGGCCAGCAGGTCGCCGCGCTCCATGCCGGGACCGCGGGGGCGGGCGCCCACGAGCAGGGCGAGGTCGCAGCCGTCGAAGCCGACCGCGGCGTCATCGGTCACCTCCACGTGCTCGAGCAGGTCGAATGCGCCGTCCTGGAGCTCCAGCGCCGCACCCTCTGCCGCGCCGAGCCCCTGCGGGATCTCCAGCAGCCGCAGCCGCACCTTCTCATCCGGACCGAGCATGTCGCCGGCGGCGATGCGGAAGAGGAGCGCGTAGCCGATCTGTCCGCCCGCGCCGGTGATGGTGATCGTGGTGGCCATGTCACGAGCCTACGTCCGTCGCGGTGTCGGCGCGCGGAGTACCCTCGACGCATGACGTTCAATCCCGACGCCGACCTCTCCCGCAACACCACGCGTCGCCGCGGACGCACGGCGGCGATCGCGGGCGGCTCCGGCGTCGGCGTGCTCGCCCTCCTCGCCCTCATCGCCGGCCCGCTGCTGGGCATCGACCTGAGCGGACTCGTCGGCGGCGCGCCCGGGGGCGGGAGCGAGCCCGGCGCCGGTTCGGCCATCGAGAACTGCGACAGCGGCGCGGACGCGAACGCGAACGTCGACTGCCGCATGGCGGGGGCGCAGCTCGCGCTCGACGCCTTCTGGGAGGACAACGTGGAGGGGTACCAGGCTCCGCAGCTCATCGTCGTCGACGGAGCGACCTCCACGCAGTGCGGTACCGCCTCCAACGCGGTCGGCCCGTTCTACTGCCCCCCGGAGGAGACCGTCTACATCGACCCCACGTTCTTCCAGCTCATGCAGCAGCAGTTCGGGGCCTCGGCCGGGAACCTCGCGCAGCTCTACATCGTCGGGCACGAGTGGGGTCACCACATCCAGAACCTCCTCGGGGCGATGGAGGAGTACCCGAACAACGGGACGGGCCCCGGCAGCAACGGCGTGCGCATGGAGCTGCAGGCCGACTGCTATGCCGGCGGCTGGCTCGGCCGCGCGACCGAGCAGACCGACGCCGACGGCGATCCGTACCTCGAGAAGCCGACGGAGGAGCAGATCCGCGACGCCCTGAACGCAGCGTCGACCGTCGGCGACGATCACATCCAGGAGCAGTCCGGGCAGGTGAACCCGGAGACCTGGACCCACGGCTCCAGCGAGCAGCGTCAGCGCTGGTTCGCGGAGGGATACCAGAACGGGCTCGATGCGTGCGGGCAGGTGTTCACCCTCCCCGCCGATCAGCTCGACCCGTAGGCCCGGTGGTCCCGCCGGTATCAGATAACGTGGACTCGGCAGGACCGCACGACCGGTTGGGGGACCGAACATGACGAACACCGAGGGGCTCTATCCGCCCATCGAGCCGCACGAGACCGGAGTGCTGCTCGTCGGCGACGGGCACCGCGTGGCCTGGGAGATCAGCGGCAACCCCGACGGCAAACCCGTCGTGTTCCTCCACGGAGGCCCCGGCAGCGGCACCTCCCCGTGGCAGCGGCAGTTCTTCGACCCTGACGTCTACCGGATCGTCCTCCTCGATCAGCGCGGATGCGGTCGGAGCACGCCGTCCGCCGCGGAGCCGGAGGCCGATCTCCGGCACATCACCACCGCGCACCTCATCGCCGACCTCGAGCTGCTGCGCAAGAATCTCGGCATCGAGGCGTGGCAGGTGTTCGGCGGATCCTGGGGCAGCGCCCTCGCGCTCGCCTACGCCCAGGCCCACCCCGACGTGGTCTCCGAGCTGATCCTGCGCGGGATCTTCACGCTCCGTCGCGCCGAGCTCGAGTGGTTCTACGAGGGCGGGGCGGCGGCGCTCTTCCCGGACCTGTGGGAGGACTTCATCGCGCCGATCCCGGTCCTGGAGCGCTCCCGGATGATCGAGGCGTACCACCGGCGGCTGTTCGACCCGGACCCGGCGGTCCATGAACCGGCGGCCCTCGCGTGGGCGGCGTGGGAGGCGGCGACCGTCACGCTGCGCCCCGACCCGGAGCAGATCGCGGCGATGGCCGATCCCCGCCGGGCCGTCGCTTTCGCACGCATCGAGAACCACTTCTTCGTGCACCGCGGCTGGTGGGCCGAGGGGCAGCTGCTCGCGGGGATCGACGCCATCCGGCACATCCCGACCGTGATCGTGCAGGGCCGCCACGACGTGGTCACGCCGATGATGACGGCGTGGGACCTGCACCGTGCCTGGCCGGAAGCCGACTTCCAGGTGATCGACGACGCGGGGCACTCCGCCGCTGAACCCGGCATCCGTGCGGCTCTCCGCGCCGCGACCGATCGGTTCCGCCCCGAGGCCTGACGCGTTCCCGTCAGGCGCGGAGCGCGCGCAGCAGTGTCTTCGCGAGGCCGACGGTGCCGCCGTCCGCGCGATGACGGGTGAGGCCCTCGCTCACGGCGGCGCCGGTGCGGGAGGAGGCGAACCACGGCGGCTTCGGGAGGATCGTCATCCGTCCGCCGCCGTTCGCGACGGGAAGCGAGCGCGGGAACGGCCGGAAGGGGCCGCGCAGCACGGAGCGCTCCACCCGATCCAGGAGCAGGGCGTTGTGGACGACGCCGATGCCGCTGCCGACGTCATCGATCGTGCCGCCGGGGAACGCGCCCCACGTGAGCGTCGGCGTGATGAACCCGAAGGCGGTCCAGCCGTTGATCGCGATCGAGCCGTAGTGCAGGGCGGTGAGAGCGCGCTCGAACCCGCTGCCGAGCGCCTTCTCGGTCGCCGGGTCGATGAGCAGGTTGGCGCCGAGTGTGCCCTGCAGCTTCTCATTCGCGTGGGTGACCGCGGCGTCGAGGAACTCCTGGCCCGTGCCGGGCAGGCTCACCACGCCGAGGACCGGCGCGAAGTACTCGGTGTTCTCCAGGGCTGAGGGGTCGTCGTCGGCATCGACCTCGACGAGGAGCCGGTCGCCGAGCACGAGGGCGTCCGGGTAGTCGTCCGCGGCGGTCTGCATGCGGGAGGGGGCACCGGGATACCAGATGGGGCGCTCCGGAGCGGTGGCGTAGGCGCGGCGCAGTTCGGCGCGGAAGGCGTCGGCCTGGTCCCAGTCCGCGGAGAGGATGACGACCTGCCCCGCGATGCAGTTGTGGCCGCTGTTCTGCAGGCGCATGGTCGCGATGTGCTCGGCCTGATACGTGAGGTCGGCGGCCGTCCACTTCCCCGGAACGACGATGATGGGGGAGACTCCGCCGAGCTCCGCGGTGATGGGCTTCTTCAGCAGCGGCCGGTTCTCGCGGCGGCGGCGCTTCGTCGCGGAGGCCCCCTCGCCGGTCGACGGTCCCCAGACGATGGTGTCGAAGGTCGCCGCAGAGCCGGTGATGTGCACGTGGGCGAGGCCGGGGTGCTGGGTGAGGTAGGCGCCGGCGGCCGGGCCCCCGCGCACGATCCGCAGCAGTCCCGGCTCGATGAGCGGGGCGAGCGCGCGCTTGTAGACGGGGACCAGCGCATCCTGCGTGGGGTTCACCTTCAGCAGGACGGTGCGGTTATGGGCGAGCAGTTCGTACAGCACGTCCAGCACGGGGATGGAGGTCACGTTCCCGGCGCCGAGCACGAGTCCGACGCCCCCGGACACCGTCGGCGTGCGCTGTGCCAGACCGGCGGTTGCGCGGGCGGTGTTCGGCGTGGTCCCCGGTTCGAGCCAGACCTCGCCGGTGAAGCCGGACAGCAGGAACCGGTCGATGCCGGTGAGGGGGAAGGCGTGCACGCGCGCGCGGCCCCCGGGTGCGCGGTCGACCCGGATGCCGTCGAGCGGATTCGCGCCGTTCGCGATGCGGGTGAGCGTGGTGATCGAGGCGTCGAGTGCTCCGAGGACGCTGTACGGGCCGCTCAGCCACTCCTCGCCGCGGAGCGGATGCCGCGCGTCCAGGCCCTTGGAGGCGGCGGCGATCGTCGCCCAGTCCTCCGCGGTCGCGGCGACGCTCGTGCGGACCTGCCGGAGCAGCGTCGCGCGCTGCGCCACGGTGAGCGCGGTCCACACCGCGGTCCCCGTCTGCAGATCGGCGACGGCGGCGTCGAGCCGTTCCGTTTCGCCCTCGCCGAGGGCGGGGGTGGCGGGCGCGGTCGTGGGCGCAGAAGTCATCGGCGTCTCCTTCGAACGGGCTTTCAGCTTAGGCGTCCGCGCGGAGATCCGCCGAGTGCGAGGACGATCAGATGATCGAGAGTTCGCGCAGCTTCGACTCCACGTCGGCATTCGACGGCTCGACGTGGTGCGAGGCGTCGGGGTAGACCACGACGGGGATGTTCGTGCGGCCGGAGATGTCCTTCGCGATGTCCGCGGCGGCGGGGTCGGCGACCAGGTCGACGTACGTGTACGCGACGCCGAGCTCGTCGAGCTGCTTCTTCGTGCGGATGCAGTCGCGGCACCAGTCGGCGCCGAACATCGTGATGGTGTCGGAAGCGGGGTTGGTCATGGCTCCAGCCTACGTCTGCGAGGGACGGGTGGCTCCGAAGAAGCCCGTGAGGGCGGCGGCGAGGGCCTCCGGCGCCTCCTCCGCCATGTGGTGCCCGCTGTCGATGCCGTGGCCGCGCACATCGTCGGCCCAGTCCCGCCAGATGCGGAGGGGGTCGCCGTAGAGCTCTTCGAGATCGTCGCGTCGGGACCACAGCACGAGCGTCGGCATTTGGAGCCGACGCCCGGCGGCGCGATCCGCCTCCTCGTGCGCGCGGTCGATCGTGAGGCCGGCGCGGTAGTCCTCGAGCATCGCCCGGACGACCGACGGCTGGCGCACCGCGCGCAGGAACTCGGCATGGTTGGCCGCGCCCATCGTCGCCGGGTCGGCCTTGGGGGTGTACCAGGCCTCCGGGTCCGCGCCGATGACGCGCTCCGGGACGTCCGGCTGGGCGAAGAAGAACCAGTGCCACCAGTGCGCGGCGAAGGTCGCGTCGCAGCGACGGAGGTGCTCCGAGATCGGCAGGCAGTCCAGCAGGGCGACCTGTTCGACGGCCTCCGGGTGATCGAGGGCGAGTCGGAGCGCGACGTAGCTGCCGCGGTCATGCCCGACCAGGCGGAAGCGCTCATGGCCGAGTCGCTCGGCGACGGTGCGGATGTCTCGGGCGACGGCGCGTTTGGAATGGGCGGAATGATCGGCGGTGGGCGCCGGGCCGCGGGAGCGTCCGTAGCCCCGCAGATCGGGGCAGATCACCGTGAAGCCGCGGTCGACGAGAAGCGGGGCCACCCGATGCCAGGTCGCCGAGGTGCGGGGGTGGCCGTGCAGCAGCACCATGGGCGGCCCCGAGCCGCCGTGGCGCACGAGGATGTCCGCCTCGGCGGTCGGGATCCGCGTGGTCGTGAAGCCGGGGAACAGTGCCTCGTCGGAGCTGCTCATCGACCGGGGTCCGCTTCGTCCGGCAGCTTCTCGACCGGGACGATCACCACGTCCTGCACCTTCCAGTCCAGGTCGGCGATCCCCTCGGACGCGGCGGTCAGGTCGGCCGTACGGACGCCACGATGATGCGGCACCACGAACGCCTCGATGTGGAAAACCTGGCCCTGATCCCGCATGCGCACGGCAGCCTGATCCACCCAGGGGCGGCTGCGCAGGTAGGAGACGACATCGCGGGCCAGCGGGTGCGGCTCCGCGCTGTCGAAGGTGCGTGCCCGCTGGTCCATGAGGTCGACGATCGCGGTCTTCGTGTTGCGGAAGCCGTCCCAGATGATGCCGAGCGAGATGAAGAGTGCCGCAGCACCGTCGAGCCACCAGACGCCGGCGCCCACGCCCAGCACGCCGACGATGGAGGCGACCGTCGTCTGCCAGTCCGCCTTCGCCATGTCGGCGTCGGCGTAGAGCAGCTTGTTGTGCAGGACGGGGGCGAGCTTGGCCTTGGCCGGACCGTAGAAGAACACCGGCCCGACGATCACGACGGCCATGACGGCGACCATCAGCCAGCCGAGCCAGATCGTCTGGCCGAAAACCTGCACGGTGCCGATGGTCGGATGCTCCCCGCGGATGAGCCCGGCCACGGCCTCGGCGGCGAGGTTCAGGCCGACCGCGAGGAGCGCGACACCGGCGACGAGGTGGCCGACGCCCATCGCCCGGTGCAGGCCGTAGGGGTGCTTCCGGGTGGGGCGTCGCCGCACGAACAGGAGCGCGAGGAGGAAGGCGAACTGCGGGATGAGCGACAGCATGTCCTCGATCCACGCCGTGCGCATCGCCTGGGACTCGCCCACGACGAGGGCGATCACGGTGATCGTGATCGAGGTGTAGACGATCGTGAAGATCTCCCAGCGCACGGCCTTGCGCGTGGCCCGCTGCTGTTCGTCGGGGAGCTCGGTGCGCCCGAACTGCTTCGTCCCGGTCATCGAGCGACCTCCTCGTCGAGGGAGGCCTCGAGGGCCGAGAGAAAGGCATTCTCTCCGAGGGGGACGAGCATGACGAGTTCCCGATCGCCCGCGCCCTCGATCCCCGGATAGCCGCGGGTCACGCCCGCCTTGTCGATCCACGGGGTGTCCGGCGTCAGTCCGCCGGCCACGAGGTCGAGGTCGCCCGTCTCCAGCATGCCCACCAGGCTCTCCTCGGTCGCGACCGTCCAGGTGACGTTCGCGTCGATGCTCGCGGCGAAGTCGTCGACGAGATCCACGACCGGCCCGCGCGGCTCGCCGCGGTCGATCTCGACGAGGCCGGGCTCGGGCGAGGTGCCGACCCGCAGCTCCCCGCCCGTGACCCGGTCCAGGGTGCCGTCCGGGTCCGCGGGGACCGTCATCCCGCATCCGCCGAGGGCCGTGGCCACGAGGAGGCCGGCCAGGGCGCCGATCAGGCGTCGTCCGGCGGATGTCCGTCGAATCCTGTCACTGCTCACGGCCTCAGGATGGCGCACAGCCGCGACGCGGGCAACGGCGTTGACGGTGCTATGGAAGAGGACTAACCACCCTTGAGGGTAAGGATAGCCTTTCCTATAGTGGATGCATGAGCAGCGCGTGTGAGCACCTGGAGGATCCGGACTGGGAAGCGATGGAAGGAGCGGTGCTCATCGCCGGGGATGCGGCCGACGTCGGAGCCATCGCTCGCGTCGCGTCCCGGCTCCCGTGGGATGCGCAGGGCGTCATCCTCATCGAGGCCGCCGCCCGCATCCAGTTCCGCCACATCGACGTGCCGCAGGGGGTGTCGGTCCGCTGGCTGGTTCGCGCGGAGGGCGCGCATGCTCACACGCGGGGCGAGCGGTTGGCGAACGCCGTCTATGCGTGGTGCCTGGAGTGGACGTGCAGCGAGCCCCCGGAGCACTGGACGGTGTGGCTCGGCCCGCACACTCCGCCGCACGTGGCGCGGATGGCGCGCAGCCTCCTCGGCGTCGCGAACTGAGTCCCGGCTCAGCGCGTCGCGCCGACGGCGGATGCCGTGGCGTTGGCGGTGATCGCGTCGAGCGCGCGGCGGAGCGCCGAGCTCGACGTGTGTGCGGTGTACGGGAAGTAGACGACCTCGACACCCACCTCCGCGAACTCGCTCTCCAGCCGCAGGCCCTTCTCGGTGCCGCGCCAGTCATCGCCCTTGAAGAAGTGCGTGAAGCGCACGTCGCGCCACGAGTCCATCTTCGACGGCGTCGTCTCGACGTACACGTCGTCGACGAAGGAGATGTGCCGGACGATCTCGGCACGCTCGGCGGTCGGGATGACCGGCTCGATCCCCTTGACCTGACGCAGCATCTCGTCGCTCACGACACCGGCGATCAGGATGTCGCAGTGCTGTTTGGCGTGTCGCAGCAGATTGAGGTGCCCGACGTGAAACAGGTCGAAAGCTCCGACGGCATAGCCGATACGCGTCCCCATGATCTCCCCAGATCGATCATTCCCCAGTCGAACGGATCCCCACCCGTTCGGCGCGACTCCCACAGCCGCAGACGACACTCTAGCAGGAACGTGTCCTGCAGCCCATAGGAACCCATGGAACGATGGATGTCGGAGCCGATGGGGCTGCGGAACGACGAAGGGGACCACGTTGGGGGCAGGGGTCACGGTCATCGTGCCGACCTACAACGAGCGCGACAACGTCGCCGAGCTCGTGGAGCGCACGGCCACGGCGTTGGCGGGAAGGGACGCCGAGGTCCTCTTCGTCGACGACAGCAGCGACGACACCACGGCCGAGGTGGAGCGCGTCGCGGTCGACGCCCCGATCCCGGTGCGGGTGATCCATCGCTCGGACAACGTCGGAGGCCTCGGCGGGGCGGTCGTCGTCGGCCTGGGAGCCGCGGACGCCGATGTCTGCATCGTGATGGACGGCGACCTCCAGCATCCGCCCGAGCTCCTGCCGGCCCTGCTCGACCGCTATGCGGCGGGGGACGCGGACGTCGTCGGCGCCTCCCGCTACATCGGCGGCGGCGACACCAGCGGCCTCGGCACGGCCATGCGCTTCGGGGTGTCCCGCGCCGCCACCTGGCTGACCCGCGCGATGTTCCCCCGACGGCTCGCCCGGAGCACCGATCCGATGACCGGGTTCTTCCTCGTCGACCGGCGCCGGCTCGACCTGGCCGCCCTCCGGCCGCAAGGGTTCAAGATCCTCCTGGAGATCCTCGCGCGGACGGATCTGCGGATCGCGGAGGTCCCGATGGAGTTCGCCGAGCGTCGACACGGCACCTCGAAGGCGAGCCTCCGGCAGGGGGCCACGTTCATCGCCCACCTGGCGCGGCTGCGCTTCGGCAAGATGTCGTTGTTCGCCGCGATCGGCGTCCTCGGGGCCATAGCGAACCTCGCGATCATGTGGGCGCTGACCGCCGCGGGCGTGCCCTACGTGTGGGCGGCGATCATCGGCGCCGAGGTCACGATCATCGGCAACTTCCTGCTGCAGGAGCGTTTCGTCTTCGCCGACATGCGCACCGATGCCCGCAGCGCCGCCGTGCGCTTCGCGGCCTCGTTCACGTTCAACAACGTCGAGGCGGCGCTGCGCATCCCGGTGATGGCGCTCATGGTCGAGACCTGGCACATCTCCAGCGTGCTCGCGACGGCCCTCTCCCTCGTCGTGGCCTTCTTCGCCCGGTTCCTGTTCCACTCGCTCGTCGTGTACGCGCCCCGTCGGCGTCGGGAGGAGCGGCAGGCCGCGGGCGAGCCGGAGCCGGACACCGCGACCCTGCGCATCATCCGCGCCATCGACGCGGAGGCGATGAAGCCGGGCGAGCTCTAGGCGTCTGCGGACAGGTAGTCGGCGAGGGCCGCATCCGCGTCCCGCGGCGTCCAGGCGGTGGCCGTGATCCGGGCGAGGTCCAGAACGCTGTTGCGCGGACGCGGCGCGATCGGTCCGGCCTGGTCGGCGAAGTACTCCTCCGTCGTCACCGAGGTGACCGCGGCCGGGTCGTGCCCGGTCAGCCGGTAGACCGCGCGTGCGATGTCGGCCCAGGAGCGCGGTTCGCCGCCCCCGGTCACGTTGTAGAGCCCGAACGGCGCCGACACGTCGAGCAGATGCCGGATGGCCTCCGCGAGGTCGGTCGTGAAGGTGAGTCGTCCGATCTGGTCGCCCACCACACGCGGGGCGACGCCCCGCCCGGCCAGCGAGGCCATCGTGCGCACGAAGTTGTGACCGTCGCCGATCACCCAGGAGGTGCGCAGGATGTAGTGGCGGGGCACGGTCGCCACGATCGCGTCTCCAGCCGCCTTCGTCTGGCCGTACACCCCCAGCGGGCGCACCCCGTCCGTCTCCGTGTACGGCTCGTCCTTCGTGCCGTCGAACACGTAGTCGCTGGACACGTGCACGAGCGTGAGGCCGTTCTCGGTCGCGACCCGGGCGAGCGCGGACACGCCGGTGACGTTCGCCGCCCAGGCTTCCGCGCGGCCCCCCTCCGTCTCGGCGCGGTCGACGGCCGTGTAAGCGGCCGCATTGATGATCGCTCCGTAGTCGCGCCAGCGCCGTGCGCCGGTCAGCCCGGGGTCGCGGAGGTCCAGCGTCTCGCGGGTCGTGTACTCGACGTGATCCGCATCGCCGAAGGACCTGCGCAGCGCCAGGCCGAGCTGACCGGATGCCCCGACGACGAGGATCTTCCGCGGGCCGATCGGAGTCACCTCGGCCAGTCGAGGATGCGCCCGGTCCTTCGGAGAGATCTCGACCCGGTCGAGGGGGATCGGCCACGCGATGGCCGCCGTCTCGTCGGCCAGGTTCAGGAAGGAGTACGCCGCGTCGGGCGACCAATGGTCGTTCACCAGGTAGGTGTAGGCGGTGTCCGCTTCGAGCGTCTGGTACGAGTTGCCGACGCCGCGCGGCACGAGGATGGCGCGCGACGGGTCGATCTCCGTCGTGAAGACGCGCCCGAAGGTCTCGCCCGCCCGCAGGTCGACCCAGGCGCCGAAGATCCGGCCGGTGGCGACGGAGACCCACTTGTCCCACGGCTCGGCGTGGATGCCGCGGGTGGTGCCAATCGCGTCGTTGAACGAGATGTTGTTCTGCACGGGGCCGAAGTCCGGAAGACCGGCGGCGACCATCTTCTCGCGCTGCCAGTTCTCCTTGAACCAGCCGCGGGTGTCGCCGTGCACGGGGAGGTCGACGAGGAGCAGGCCGGGGATCGGCGTCTCCGTGATCGTGAGCGCCTTGCCGAACGCGGTCATCACTGCCCCCTGGCGGCGTAGAACGATTCCGTGGCGTCCTTGGCCGGCGCCCACCAGTCCTCGTTCTCGCGATACCACTCGATGGTCGAGGCCAGGCCCGACTCGAAGTCGGAGAATCGCGGCGCCCAGCCGAGCTCGGTGCGCAGCTTCGTGGAGTCGATCGCGTAGCGCAGGTCGTGACCGGCGCGGTCGGTGACATGGTCGTAGGCGTCGGCGGGCTGGCCCATCTGCGTGAGGATCAGCTCGACGACCGACTTGTTGTCCTTCTCGCCGTCGGCGCCGATCAGGTACGTCTGGCCGATCTCGCCCTTCTCCAGGATCGTGAGGACGGCCGAGGAGTGGTCGTCGGCGTGGATCCAGTCGCGCACGTTCTGCCCGGCGCCGTACAGCTTGGGCCGGATCCCGCGCAGCACGTTCGTGATCTGGCGCGGGATGAACTTCTCCACGTGCTGGTAGGGGCCGTAGTTGTTCGAGCAGTTCGAGATCGTCGCCTGCACCCCGAACGAGCGCACCCAGGCGCGCACCAGCAGGTCGCTGCCGGCCTTCGTGGACGAGTACGGCGACGAGGGGTTGTACGGAGTCTGCTCCGTGAACCGTGCCGGGTCGTCCAGCTCCAGATCTCCGTAGACCTCGTCGGTGGAGATGTGGTGGAACCGGCGATCGTGTCGGCGGGCGGCCTCCAACAGCGTGTAGGTGCCGATGATGTTCGTGTCGAGGAACGGCCGCGGGTCGTGCAGCGAGTTGTCGTTGTGGGACTCGGCGGCGTAGTGGACGACGGCGTCGGTCCGGGCGAACAGGCTGTCGACGAGCGCCGCGTCGGCGATGTCCCCCTCCACGAGCTCGACCCGGTCGGCGGGCAGACCCGCGAGCGAGGCGCGGTTGCCGGCATAGGTGAGCTTGTCCAGCACCGTCACCTGTGCGTCCGTGTGCGCGACGACGTGGTGGACGAAGTTCGATCCGATGAAGCCGGCGCCGCCGGTCACGAGCAGGCGGGTCATCGAGCGCCCCTTTCGAGCAATCCGAGGAGATAGGTTCCGTAGCCCGACTTGACGAGGGCATCCGCGCGCGTGCGCAGGGCCTCGTCGTCGAGGAAGCCCTGACGCCAGGCGACCTCCTCCGGCACGCCGATCTTCATCCCCGTGCGTCGCTCCATCGTGCGCACATAGTCGGCGGCGTCGGTCATCTGGTCGAATGTCCCGGTGTCCAGCCATGCGGTCCCGCGCGGAAGCACCTCGACCTGGAGCTTGCCGCGCTCGAGGTAGGCCCGGTTCACGTCCGTGATCTCGTACTCCCCGCGGGCGCTCGGCGCGAGGTTGCGGGCGATCTCGATGACATCGTTGTCGTAGAAGTACAGGCCGGGCACCGCGTAGTTGCTCTGCGGCGCGGTGGGCTTCTCCTCCAGGGAGACGGCCTGGCCGTCGGCGTCGAACGCCACGACCCCGTACGCCTCCGGCTCCGCCACCCAGTAGGCGAAGACCGCGCCGCCGTCGATGTCGGCGAAGCGCTTGAGCTGCGTGCCCAGGCCCGGCCCGTAGAGGAGGTTGTCCCCCAGGACGAGGGCGACGCTGTCGTCCCCGATGAAGTCCGCGCCGATCGTGAAAGCCTGTGCAAGGCCGTCCGGCGACTCCTGCTGAGCGAACGAGAGGGAGACGCCGAACTGCGAGCCGTCCCCGAGCAGCCGCTCGAAGTGCGCGGCGTCGTGTGGCGTCGTGATGACCAGGATCTCGCGGATCCCGGCAAGCATCAGCGTCGACAGCGGGTAGTACACCATCGGCTTGTCGTAGACCGGGATCAGCTGCTTCGAGACCCCCAGCGTGATGGGGTGCAGCCGCGTCCCCGAGCCGCCCGCCAGAATGATGCCCTTCATGTATCCCCCTCGTGAAACATCGATGCTCGTGGCGGCGTCACTGAGAGGACGGCCATCCCCTGCCGTCCGACGACCCCCACAGTCGTACGCTCGACTCTAGCGGAGAAGTCGCCCTTTACACCGCCCGGGCCGAGGGCCATAGTGGGCCTCGTGGTATCCGAGGACAGCCCGGCGCTGTCCGTCACCTGGGCGCATCGTGCCGAGCAGTCGGCCTCCGTCTGGGCGCGCGCACACGCCAGGGGAGAGGTTCCGAGCGTCTGGCCGTATGGGCTGGACGCTCTCCGCGACCATGCCGTGGTGGAGGTGGACGAACTCCCCGATCCCGGTCGGATCGCACGGCTCCGCGCACGCGCCGGCCTCGGCCCCCGACCCCGCGCGGGGCTCGCCATCGCCTGGGATGAGAACACCGCCTACCGCCTCCAGATCCTGCGGCCGCGGACGCGGTACGCCGCGGGGGTCATCTGGCTCACCGACATGGCGGCGGCCGGTGCCGCACCCGGTCGATTGGTGACGATGCTGCGGGCGGCCACGGCGCTCTGGGTGCTCAGCGAGGCGCAGGTGGTCCCGCTGCAGCGGCTCCTCGGGTCCGGCGGGCCGCGGGTCTTCGTCGTCCCGTTCGGGATCGACCACGAGTTCTTCTCCGCGCACCCGCCGACGGCCACCCCCCGGATCGTCAGCGCGGGCAACGACAGGGACCGGGATCCCGCGACGTTGTACGCCGCGCTCGCCCTGGTCCTCGCCGCGCGCCCGGGCGTCGACGTCGTCGTCCAGTCGCCCTCCGCGTTGCCGCCTCCGGAGGGCGTCCGGCTCGTGCGCCGACTGCCGCACACCGAACTCCGCGATCTCTACGCGACAGCGAGTGTCGTGGTGACCGCGACCCGCCCGAACCTGCACGCATCCGGGATGACGGTCGCCCTCGAAGCGCTCGCCACCGCGCGTCCCGTGGTCGTCTCGGACACCCCGGGCATGCGTGACTACGTCAGCACCCGCACCGGCGCCCTCGTCCCGCCGGGGGAGCCGGAGGCTCTGGCGGAGGCGCTGATCGGGATGCTCGACGATCCTGACCGCGCGGCCGCGCTCGGGCAGCAGGGACGGATCGAGGTCGAGCAGCGGTTCACGACGAGGACGATGGTCGACGCGCTCGTCCGGGGTCTCCGAGCCGACGTCTGAGGGGGCGGATCAGTCCCGTCCCCGGCGCTTGACGCGCACGGCGGCTCGGAAGGCGTCGCGGTGCGCGCGACCCGCATCGGCCCACTCGCGACGGGAGAGGCCGGGGGTCCCCGCGAGGGCGGACGCCGCCCGCCAGGACGAGACGAGCGTCTCGGCATCGAGGTCGTCCCCGTCGTACATGTGCACCCACTCGGCGCCCACCTCGCGGGCGAGGGCTTCGTTCGCCTGGTTCCGCGGCACCAGCACCGGGCGGCCCATCGACAGGGCGGCCAGGACGCTGCCCGAGTTGTGCATGAAGCGGTACGCGAGCACGATCAGCTCGGACGACGTCGCGAGCTCCACGAGCTCGGCGTCACTGAGGAAGTCGAGGTGCAGGTCGACTCCGGGGAGCGTGGCGGTGCGTGCGCGGAGGTCGTCGGCGAGCTCCGGCGTGGACGGACGCCCGCCGATGCGCAGGCTCAGCGCCGGCTCGATAGCGACGGCCTCGCCGTAGGCGTCGATGAACCCGTCGAGGCCCTTGTACCTTCGGATTCCGCCGAACGACCCCAGCCGTCCGTGCACGCGCTCCGCGGACGGGTAGACCGCGTACCAGTCGCGGTAGTGCCCGTGCAGGATGAGACTGTGCGGGGTCCCGGCCGGCAGCGGTGTGGTCTCGTTGATGACGATCCGGTAGTCGGTGTGCCGATCGATGAAGCGCAGCAGCCAGAGCCGCGGGGCGTTGTCGTCGGGGAGCTCCAGGTTGTGCACGGTCCGCACCACGGCTATCCGCCGCGACAACCGGTGCCGGAAGGCGAGCGCCGTCGTGAGCGCGAACTTCCCCGCGGACTTCCACCAGGTGGATCCGTGGAGCTTCGCCTCGGGCCAGTGCCAGTGGAAGGCGTCGTAGCGGCCGAAGAGCGCGGTCTTCCAGGAGAACCGGAGGTGTTCCAGGCCCTCCGTCGTCCCGAGAGCCTCGTCGAGCATCTTGTTGTACGGATTCGTCGTGGGGCGCGGCGCGCCCAGGGACTGCATCACGCGGATGCTCGACGCGGATTCGGTCATCGTGTTGTCCTCCGAGGGGCGACGGTACTCGTCGTAGCGGCGCCCGAAGGCGGCCGCGATGGTGCCGCGACCGCGATGGATCAGGCGGGTGCCGCGGGCGTGATGGGAGATGTTCGAGGTGACGGCGCCGAGGGCCCGGCGCGCCGCACCGACGACGATCCGGGCGATGCCGCCGAGGGCGGCGCGCACGCGGAGCGCCCCGCGGCGCATCCTCCCGTGCGCGAGCTTCACCGCGATGCGGGTGCCGGCGTTCGCCGAGCTGAACGCCCGCTGCGCTGCCCACGCTCGGGTGAGTCGGGCGGCGACGACGAGGTCTTCCGTCTCGGACTCGTTGCACCAGACGATGCGGCCGCCGCGATCGACGAGCTCGCGGGTGAAGAGCGTGTCCTCGCCGCCGCCGAGCCCGAGGGACGGGTCGAATCGCACACCGAAGCGGCGCACCGCGCGGAGATCGAGAAGGAGGTTTCCCGCGGCGGCGACCGGGAGCACGGTGCCGGTCGGACGCGGTGGACGACGGAACGTTCCCGAGGCGAGCAGCCACGGATCGACGTCGTCGTCGAACACGGAGATGACGCGGCCCATGACGGCATCGGCGTCGAAGGCCCGCCACGTCGTGATCAGCTCTGCGAGCCAGCCGGCGCGAGGAACCTCGTCGTCATCGATGAAGGCCAGCAGATCGCGGCCGGCGCACTCGTCGAGCAGCCGGTTCCGGGCCGCGACGATGCCCGGCGTCGGCTCGACGACGTAGCGGACAGGCAGGGCGGCGCTCGCGGCCACCTCGCGCGCGGAGCCCGCGGCGTCGTTGTCGACGACCAGCACCTCCACGTCCACGCCGAGGTCCGCACACTCCGCGATCCGGTCGGGGAGTGCGCGCAGCAGCGCCGCCAGCAGCTCCGGCCGTCGGTAGGTGGGCACGCCGATCGTCACGGCGATCGCGTCGCCCGTCCCCGGTCCCCTCTTCATCCGCCTCATCCCCATGGCAGTCGTGCGCCTGTGTCCCCGCGCCGGCTCATCGTACCGTGAACGGCGGGTGCGCCGAGCCGGCTCTGGCGTATAGTCGGTGTCCTGGGAGTCGACGCCGGTCGCGACTCTGGGGAATTCGACCGGCGACCCGAGCGGACCGTGTGGGCGGATCCGGGGGGAGGATCGCGTGTCAATCGTGCACGGACGGCTGGCCGTCGTCGTCGTGAACTACGCCTCGGCGCGGCTGCTCGAGCGCAACCTGGTGCTCGTGGAGCGCGAGGCCCGCGCCGTCGACGAGGAGACGCTGATCGTCGTCGTCGACAACTGGGCGGGTACCGCGGAGCGCGAGGCCGCCGTCGCCGCCGCACAGGCGCACGGATGGACTCTCATCACCCCTGAGACGAACAGCGGATTCGGCGGCGGCGTCAACATCGGGGTCGCCCGAGCGCTCGCCGACGGCGCGACCGACGTCCTCGTGATCAACCCGGACGCCCATATCGACCGAGCGTCGCTGGCGCGCCTGGCCGCGGTCACCGCGGCCTCGCGCACGACCCTCGCCTCGCCGGTGATCACCGACTCCGACGGACGCACCTGGTTCGCCGGCATCGACCTCCTGCTCGACGACGGCACGATGCGCGCGCGCCGCAAACGCCGGGCGGACGACGTGCGCCCCTATGAGCCGTGGCTGAGCGGCGCCTGCCTGTGGATCACCCGCGAGGTGTGGGCGCTCTCGGGAGGCTTCGACGACGAGTACTTCCTCTACTGGGAGGACGTCGACTTCTCCCGCCGCGTGGTCTCGGCCGGAGGCACCCTCGTCCTCGTCGAGGAGGCGACGGCCGTGCACGACGAGGGCGGCACGCAACGCGCCGAGCCCCAGCTCGCGAGGGCGAAGTCGGAGGGCTACTACTTCTACAACATCCGCAACCGGATGCTGTACGCGGTCCGGCACCTCGACGACGAGGCCGTGCATCGCTGGCGCCGGTCGATACCCCGTACCGCCCGCGAGGTGATCCTCCGCGGCGGCCGCCGACAGCTGCTGCACTCCGCCGCTCCGCTCCGCGCCTACGTCCGCGGGGTGCGCGAGGCCCGGCGGATCGCGCGACTCTCCGGCACGGACCCGAAGGGAACGACATGGTCGTAGACGCCTACCGACAGCTCGCACGGGCGCAGAAGGGGCACGCGCGTGGCGCACCGGCCTATTCGGTCTACGTGAACCGCCGGCTCGGACGCGTGCTCGCCGCGGTGGCGTTCCGGCTCGGCCTCACGCCGAACCAGGTGTCGATCATCAGCGCCGTCCATTCGTTCGCGGCGATCGGTCTCATCGCCTTCGCCCCGGTCACCGTGCCGTTGGGGCTGCTCATCGCGCTCCTCCTCGTCCTCGGCTACGCGTGGGACTCCGCGGACGGTCAGGTCGCCCGGCTCCGCGGCGGCGGGAGCCCGCAGGGCGAGTGGCTGGACCACTTCATCGACACGCTCAAGATCGCGTCCCTGCATCTGGCCGTGCTGATCGGCCTGTACCGGGTCCTCCCGGAGACGCCGTCGCTGCTGCTGATCCCCATCGTGTTCAGCATCGTCGCCACGACCACGTTCTCGGGCATGCTCCTGAACGACCTCCTCAAGGGCAAGCATTCCGTGGCGTCCACGCACGAGCGTGGCGGAGGCACCCTCCGACGCTCGCTCGTGCTGCTGCCGACCGACTTCGGGCTGGTCTGCCTCGTCTTCGTCCTCTGGGGCTGGACGCCGGTGTTCCTCGTCGCCTACAGCGCGCTCTGTGCCGCTGCGGTGCTGTTCCTCGTGCTCGCCGCGGTGAAGTGGTTCCGCGAGATCGGAAGGCTGGGTGACGCGGCATGACCGGCGGCTCGATCCTCATCGTGTGCGCGGCCAACGTCTGCCGCTCCCCCCTGGCCGAGCTGGCGCTGCGGCGCGGGCTGGGGGAGGGGTCCGCGCTCGTGGTGCGCAGCGCCGGCGTGCGCGCCCACGACGGCGACCCGATCTGCGCTGAGGTCGCCGCGCGGCACACCGACGAAGGCTGGCAGGCGCAATCGCGGGCGCATCGAGCCCAGGAGGTCACGACTGAGATGCTCGCCGAGGCGGACCTCGTGCTGACCGCCTCGCGCGATGTCCGGGGGGACCTGGTGCGGGCCGCGCCCGAGTACCGCGACCGGATGTTCACGCTGCGCGAGGCGGCGCACCTCGGGATCGGCTTCCCGTCCGGGGGGTCCGACGTGGTCGCCGACTACCTCGCGCACCTCGATCGGGCGCGGACACGCGCCGTGCCGCTCGGCGGCCCGCCGCGTCGCGGCGGTGCGCTCCGTCGTCTCCTCGACCGGCGCTCCGCCCAGGACCCGGCGTCCATCGCCGATCGGCACGGGAGTCGGGGACACACCGACACCATCACCGAGGTCGAGCAGGCCGTCGATGCGATCGCCGGGCAGCTCGGCGGGCACCGCCGACATTCCTCCTGAGCCGAGGGTTGTGGTTTTCCACGGTCCGCACTACCATTAGCCGACGCCGTGTTCTGCACGGCTGGGGGGAAACCGGAGCCGAGGGGGCTCTGGCTGGGGAATCTGGGTTCTGGGGAGCTGCAGTGTTCACTGTTTCAGCATGCCGTTCTGGGGACGGCTCATCTCGCGCACGACGTGCGCTGTTCATCGCGCCAGTCGTGGCGCTCGCGCTCGCCTTCGCCGGCTGCACGGCGGCACCGGATACCGCGGCGTCGCCGGAGCCCGAGGGCATCAGCACGACCGACTGGACGCCGCCGGCCGATCCCGAGGCCCAAGGGCCCACCGAGGCCCCCGCGTTGACCGAGGAGAGCGGCGCGCTGGACGCGGAGATCGCCCTGTCCACCGACATGGTCGTGACCGTCGACGACATCTCGACCACCGAGATCACCCCCGAGACGCCGGGCGAGTATGCCGGCTCCGCCGTGGTGGTGACCGTGAAGGTCGCGAACGAGTCGAAGCGGGCGCAGAGCATCGACTCCGCCGTCGTCAGCCTCGTCACCGACGACGGCGACGTGGGGGTGGCCACCACCGCGGGTCCGAACGAGCCGCTCCACGGGGAGCTGGCCGCCGGCGACGACGCCACGGGCACCTACGTCTTCATGCTCGACCCCACGAAGGGTCGCGCCGTGAAGATCAGTGTGAACTATGCCGCCGGTGAGCCGGTGGCGACCTTCGCGGGCGAGCTCTCCTGAGCTGTGGACGCGACGACTTCCGCCGCGTCTCGTACGTGACACTTTCGAAGAAGAAATCTGGGGCTGGGGAGCAACATGGGTAAGACATCCACTTCGAGGCGGGCGCTGAGCGCACTCGCGTCGGTCGTGACGGCGGCGCTGCTGATCACGGGCATGACCACGCTGGGGGCGACCGGGGCGGCAGCGGCCGATACACCGCCGACGCCACCGCCGCTTCTGCAGCGGAACGACGACGTGGTGACGTCGGACCCGATCCCGACCGTGCAGATAGACAACGGGTATGTGTGGGCGCAGACGACGATCGGCTCGACCGTCTACGCGGTGGGCAAGTTCGACAACGCCCGCGCACCGCTCGCCGCGCCGGGGACGAGCCTGACCGCCCGTTCCAACGTCCTCGCGTATGACATCAACACGGGTCAGCTGCTCTCCTTCGCACCGCAGGTGAACGGCGTGATCAAGGCCGTGGCCGCTTCGCCGGACGGCAGCCGCATCTACATCGGCGGCTCCTTCAACGCCGTCAATGGTCAGACGCGCTGGAACTTCGCCGCGCTGGACGCCGTGACCGGACAGCTCGTGCCCGGCTTCTCGCCCTCGATCGGCGGCAGCGGCGTGTATGCCCTCGCCACCTCGGGCTCGAGCGTCTACGTCGGAGGTCTCTTCACGCAGGGCAACGCGACCCCGCGCAAGAACCTCGCGGCCTTCTCCTCGACGAACGGCGCGCTGCTCAGCTGGGCGCCGCAGACGGACCTTCAGGTCGACGCCATGGTGATGGACCCGGCGGGTCAGAACGTCATCGCCGCCGGTCGTTTCTCGCAGGTCAACGGCGACCTGACGATGCGCGGCACCGTCGCGCTCGACAAGACGACCGGCGCGGTGGACAGCGGATGGGCGCTGCCGCAGACGGTGAAGAACGGCTCGAACACCGGGGCGAACTCGGGCAAGGCGGGGATCTTCGGACTCGCGGCCGACGCCGGCGCCGTGTACGGCACCGGGTGGGTGTACGCGGACGCGGCCACGGGCAACCTCGAGGGTACCTTCGCGGCAGAGGCCGGAAGCGGCCAGGTCCGCTGGATCGCGGACTGCCTCGGCGACCACTACGGCGTCTACTCGACCGGCAAGACGGTCTACACGACCAGCCACACCCATGCCTGCAGCACCATGGGTATGCACCCGGAGCAGAACCCGCGTACGCACCGGTACTCGGAGGCGTACACGGCGGACGCCCGCGGTCTGCTGGGCAACCAGCCCGCGGCCGGTGGCACGTACAAGAACTGGGCCGGGACGCCGGCGCCCTCGGCCTACGCCTGGACGCCGGACTGGGCCGTGGGCGTGACCACGGGGATGGGTCAGGCCGGACTCTCGATCACCGGTGCCGGGAACATGATCTCGATCGGCGGTGAGTTCCGCTCCGTGAACAACGGCCGATTCGAGGGGCTCGTGCGCTTCTCCACCAACCCGCCCGGCGGCGCGAAGGACGGCCCTCGGCTGTCGGGTGCCAATTGGACCGGCACGGCGCAGTCGTTCATCCCCGGGCGTGCGCGGATCTCGATCCCCGCGAACTGGGATCGTGACGACCTCACGCTGACCTATGAGCTGCGTCGGACGGGGACCACCGCACCGGTGGCCACCGCCACCGCCCGCGGCACCTGGTGGGACCGCCCCTCGGTGAACCTCGAGGACAAGGCCGCAGCTCCCGGGTCGACGCAGGAGTACACCGTCGTCGCGAAGGACAGCGCGGGCAACTCCGTCTCCAGCCAGGCGATGAGCGTGACCATCGCGGCCGGTGCGGTGTCGAACTACGTCAACGCCGTCACGGCGGACGGACCGCAGCTCTACTACCCGCTCGGCACCGCCGCGCAGGACTGGGCCGGATCCAACACCCCCGTGTTCGGCACGGGAGTTACCGCATCGACGTCCGGTGTGGAGAACACCGCGACCGGCGCCTCGACCTTCACCGGGACGAACACGGGCCGTGTGGCCTCCGGAAGCAAGATCGCCGCGCCTTCCGAGTTCTCGACCGAACTGTGGTTCAAGACCAACACGACCAGCGGTGGCAAGCTGATGGGCTACGGCGCTGCGGCGTCGGGTGAGTCGACCAGCTACGACCGTCACATCTACATGACCAACAACGGCCGCCTCGTCTTCGGTACCTACAACGGCAGCACGCAGACGGTGCAGAACGGCGCGGCGCTCAACGACAACCAGTGGCACCATGCCGTCGCGACGCAGAGCGCGGACGGGATGAAGCTCTACGTCGACGGCCAGCTCGTGTCGTCGCTCGCCGGGGCCACGACCGCGGAGAACTACACGGGATATTGGCGTATCGGCGGGGACAACCTCGCCGGCTGGCCGTCCGAGCCCAGTTCCAAGTACTTCAAGGGGTCCCTGGACGAGGTCGCGGTCTATCCATTCGCTCTCACCCCGACGCAGGTGAAGACGCACTACGGCATCGGCAAGGGCTTCCAGGCCCCGACGGCGGCCTTCTCCGCCACCCCGACCGACCTCGCCGTCGCGTTCGACGCGGAGGCCTCGGCGCCCGCGGGGTCGGCGACGATCGCCGGCTACCGGTGGGACTTCGGCGACGACTCGGCCACGGCGACCGGCAAGACGACGAGCCACACGTACGAGAAGTCCGGCACCTACACGGTGACGCTGACGGTGACGGACAGCAACGGGCTCGCCAGCACGGCGCAGAAGCAGGTCGTGGTGCAGGCACCGAACGTCCTTCCGACGGCTGCCTTCGAGACGACCGCGAACGGCCTGACGGTCTCGGCCGACGCGTCCGCCTCGGCGGACTCGGACGGCTCCCTCGCCTCCTACGCCTGGAACTGGGGGGACGGCACGACGTCGACCGGGCAGGTCGCCACGCACGTGTACGCCACCGCCGGCACCCGCACGGTGACTCTGACCGTCACCGACGATCGCGGCGGCAGCGCGTCCACCACTCGACAGGTGACGACCACGCATGCCGACCCGGTGGCGGCCTTCACGGCGACGGCCTCGGGGCTGAACGTCAACGTCTCCGCCGCGGGTTCGAGCGCGTCCGACGGCGCGACTTTGACCTACTCGTGGAACTGGGGTGACGGATCCCCTGCGGGCTCCGGAGCCTCCGCCGGCCACACGTACGCGAGCGCCGGGGCGCGCGAGATCACCCTGACGGTGACCGACAGCCTCGGGTCGACGGCGACGGCCACCAAGACGGTGACGCTGACCGCTCAGGTGTTCGCGGCATCCGATGCCTTCGGCCGTGTCGTCTCGAGCGGCTGGGGTGCCGCCGACAAGGGAGGCACCTGGGCGCCGGTGAGCGGCTCCGCCGCGGTGCTCTCCGTCGGCGACGGCGTGGGCAAGGTGAACCTGACGCCGGGTGAGACGAGGGAGATGCTGCTGCAGGGCACGTCGGTCCTCGACTCCTCCGCGCGCATCAGCTACACCCTCGCGTCCGGTCCCTCCACCGGGGTGGCATACGAAGGACTGGGCGCCCGCCGTTCCGGGTCCTCCGGCTACCGAGCGCTCGCCTGGCACCGGGCCGACGGCACGACCTGGCTCGTGATCCACCGCAACGGCACCGCGATCGCCAGCACCGCCGTCTCCGGGCTCACCTGGAGCGCGGGCAGCTCGTTCACGCTCCTGATGGAGACGACCGGGTCGTCCACGACGACCATCCGCGCCAAGCTGTGGGCGTCGGGGTCGGCGGAGCCCGCGAACTGGCAGCTCACCACGACGGATGCGACTCCGGCCCTCCAGGTCGCCGGCGCCCCGACCGTGTTCTCCTACCGCGCGGGCAGCGCCACCGGCACCAACCTCGCCAGCTTCGACGACTTCACGCTGAAGAACCTCGGCACGCCGGCCCCTGAGCCCGAGCCGCAGCCCGAACCGGAGCCCGCGAATGTCGCTCCGGTGGCTGCCTTCACCGCGACCGCGACCAACCTCACGGTCGCCGTGGACGGCAGCGCCTCGACCGACTCCGACGGCACGATCGCCTCGTACGCCTGGAACTTCGGCGACGGGACGACCGGGACGAGTGCGACGAGCAGCCGCACCTACACCGCGGCGGGGACCTACACCGTCACCCTCACGGTGAAGGACGACAAGGGTGCCACGCACACCACCACCAAGCCGGTGACCGTGACTGCGCCTCCCGTCGAGCCGGAGCCCGAGCCCGAGCCCGAGCCGCAGCCGGCTCCGGTGGCGGACGACGGCTTCGATCGCACGGCGGGACCCGGCTGGGGCACCGCCACGGTCGGCGGGGCGTGGACGATCGCGGGCGGTTCGCAGGCGGCGGCGACGGTGGCCGACGGTCAGGCCAAGCTGAACCTCATCGCCGGGGACACCCGCCACGCGACGCTCAACACCACGTCGGCCGCCGACACGGTGCTCGAGACGCAGTTCCGGGTCGACCAGGCCCCCGCGGCGGGTGGCGCCTACATCGGCGTGATCGCGCGGCAGTCGGCGGCCGGGAAGTACTTCGTCCGCGCCTGGCTGCGTCCTGACGGCACGGTCTGGCTCGTCGTGCACCGTGAAGGGACCGTCCTGCGCACGCAGGCCGTACCCGGGCTGGTCTGGGCGGCGGACACCTCCTACAACCTCGAGGTGTCCGTGACCGGGACGACGTCGGCGACGCTGTCCGCCAAGTTCTGGCCGACGGACAACACGAAGCCGGCAGCCTGGCAGATCACCACGACCGACGCGGCGCCCCTGGGCGCCGGCGCGGTGGGTCTGAGCGGCAACCGCTCCGGCAGCGCGACCGCGCCGTTGGGCGTGTCGTTCGATTCGTTCCGCGTCACCGCACCGCAGTAAGATCCTGACGCATGGCCACTGCTGTCCCGATCGCGCTCCTCGCCTTCGGCGGAATCGCGGCAGTGGCCATCGTCGTGTTCGCCCTCCGGCTGCTTCCGCGCGCCGCCTTCGCGGTGTGGGCCGTCGTGCTGTTCTTCGTGCCGCTCTGGGTGGGTGTCAACCTCGGGTTCTACTGGGCGGGGATCACCCTGCTCACCGTCCTGCTGATCATCGTGAACTGGTCGGTCGTGCCGCTGCGCGCCGCCGACGCCTGGGTCGCGGCGTTCGTCCTCGTCGTGGTCGGCCTGTACGGGTTCGGCACTGTCGACCTCGCCTCCCTCGTCGCCTCGCTCCTGGAGTGGGTGATCCCGTACATCTGGGGGCGCGTGGTGCTCGCGCGTGTGACGACCGACTGGATCACGTCCACGATCGCGGTCGTGGCCATCGTGGCTGCGGCGCTCGCTGTGGTGGAGTTCCTCACGTCCTTCAACCCCTTCGTCCTCATCCCCGGGTCGGGTGTGGTGTACGAGACGTGGAGTCCGCTGCAGGAGCGCGGTGGGGTGCTGCGTGCGGAAGGCGCCTGGGGGCACTCGATCGCGCTCGGCGCCGCGCTCGCGATGTCCTCCGCGTTCGTCGTGGCGACGCGGTGGCGGCTGTTCCCGAAGATCACCGGCATCGTGCTCATCGCCACCGCCACGGTCTTCACTTTCAGTCGTGCCGGCCTGCTCACGCTGGTGCTCACCCTGGTCCTGTCCACCTTCCTCATCGTCGGCGTCTCGACCCGCTTCCGGGTGACGGTGGCGGTCGCCGGCGTGATCGGCGCCGCGATCGTCATCCCCGTCATCGATTCCGTGTTCGGTGCGGCGGGGGATGAGGCCGGAGGCAGCGCCGACTACCGCACCGACCTCCTGGTCCTCCTGGAGCAGGTGCAGCTGTTCGGCAACCCCGGCGACTGGCACTCCCTCGTCTCCGGCGACTACTACCTGGGGTACTTCGCGCGCTCGGTGGACAACGCCCTCGTGCTCACGCTCCTCCGGTACGGCTACGTGCCGACGCTGCTCATCATGGCGGCCGTCGTCTGCGCGGCGCTCCTGGCCGTGCGGCGGTCGACGCGGAGTCCTGCCGCCCTCGCTGTCGTCGGGCAGCTTCCGAGCCTGGTCGTCGTCGCCCTCATCACGCAGTACAGCATGTTCCTGTGGTTCTGCGTGGGGCTCGCGGTGACCTGGGCCCGAGACGCGGGGACACGATCCACCGCGGCCGACACGGCATTCCTGCGCGATCTTGACACGTCGGCGCCGCCGCCGGCCCGAGCCGCTCCACAGGTGCGGCAGACGTGAGGGAGACGTGCAGATGGCTCCTCTAGAATCGAGACCTCAGGGGGAATGGGGAGTCATGGCCGAGAGCCGGGTCAGCCTGCGTGTCATCGCGGGCTCACTGCGTAAGTTCTGGTGGTTGATCGTGCTGTGCGGCGTGGTGGGCGCCGCCGGGTCATACGGATACGCGTCGCTGCAGACGCCGTTGTTCCAGGCGACCACCTCGCTCTACTTCGCGCTCAACCAGGGTACGAGTGCCTCCGATCTCAACCAGGGGTCCGTGTACACCCAGAGCCAGATGCTCTCCTTCGCCCAGCTGGCGACGAGCTCGCGGGTGCTCGACCCGGTGATCGAGGAGCTCGGTCTCGACACGACACCTCGCGCGCTCGCCAGAGACATCGAGGTCACCATCCCGCAGAGCACGGTCACGCTGCGCGTCACCGGCATCACCGACGACCCTGAGTCCGCTGCCGAGCTCGCGAACGCGGTCGCCGAGCAGCTCATCACGGTCGTGAAGGACGTCGCCCCGAAGGACCCGCAGGGCGAGTCCACGATCACGGCCGAGGTCATCGACGACGCGGTGGTCCCGGAGTTCCAGTTCACCCCGAGCAAGCCGAGGGATGCAGCGCTCGGCGGGTTCCTCGGTGGCGTGCTGGGCCTCGCGGCCGCTGTGCTCATCGGAGTGCTGGACACGCGGGTCCGCAACGAGGAGGCGCTGACGCAGGCCGGGGGAGATCCCGTGCTCGGCGTCGTCTCCAAGTCGCCGTTGCTGGAGGCGCGGGGAATCGCCGTCGCCCAGGAGCCGCTCGGCCACACGTCCGAGGAGTTCCGGCGCATCCGGTCGGCGCTCGCGTATGCGAACGTCTCGTCCCGGGTGAAGGTGCTGCTGGTGACTTCCGGCATGCCAGCCGAGGGCAAGTCGACCGTGTCGGTGAACCTCGCGATGACCCTCGCGGCGCTCCGCAACTCCGTCCTCCTGATCGACGCGGACATGCGGCGCCCGCGCGCCCACGAGCACGCCGGCATCGACGGTTCGGTCGGACTCACCAGTGTGCTGCTCGACGAGGTCGAGTTCGAGGTGGCGAAGCATCGTGTCGCGGACACCACGCTCGACATCCTCCCGGCCGGCACCATCCCGCCGAACCCTGCCGAGCTGCTCACGTCGGCCCGCATGGCGCAGCTTCTCGACTTCGCGGCCGCGGACTACGACTACGTCGTGATCGACTCGCCCCCGACGCTCAGCGTCGCGGACGCCAATCTCCTGGCCACCCAGACGGACGGCGTGATCCTCGTCGTCGACGCCACGAAGACGAGGCGCGCAGCGTTGGAGAAGAGCATCAAATCGCTGGAATCGGGCGGCGCACGCATCCTCGGCACGGTCCTCAACCGCGCACGTCCCGATCGTCACCGCAGCGAGTACTACAGCGAGTGACCAGCTCGCGGTCCGCTGTGCGCGGGCACGCAGCATATCGGCGGAGGGGCTCGAAACGTTTGCCATCGCCTGGAGAGGCGGTTATTCTTCATGGGTTGCGAGGGGGGCTCGCTCTTTGTCGCCGGGGTTGAAACTGCGGCGAAGCGTGGGTTGATCGTGCAGTCTGCCCCAGAAACGGTGACATCGTGTCCTTTCCGTTCCCTGTTCGTCCCTCGTCTTCCGTAGCGCCCGCCGCGCTGCGGCGTCGCCATCGCATGCTCGCTGGCGTCCTCGGCATCGCCGTCGCGCTCTCCGGAGCGCTGGTCGCCGCACCGGCGTCCGCGGCGGTCGCCGCCTCACCGTCCGTCCGGCCGGCAGCCACGTCTGCGGCGCCTCTGCTCTCGGACGACATGAACCGCACCGTCGCCTCCGGCTGGGGCGCGGCTCCCGTCGGCGCCTGGCGCGTGGTCGAGGGCACGTCGAGCGTCACGAACGGGCGGGGGATGCTCGCCAGCCGGAAGCCCGGGATCACGGCGCGGGCGACCGTGGCCGGGGTGTCCGCGGCGGACGTGTCCAGCCGTTACACGGTGACCGTCCCCGCCCTCCCCGTCGGTGGCCCCCTGTACCTCGCCCAAGCCGTCCGCATCGTCGGCAAGGACTCGTACGGCGTGCGGCTGCGGGTGCACCCCGACGGCTCCGCCTACGTCTCCGTCGTCCGGATGACCGATCTCACGACGGTGCAGAACTTGAGTGAGCGGCGACTCCCGTTCGCAGTGACGAAGGGCATGTCGCTGCGCGTCGCGCTTGATGTGACGGGGACCAGCCCGGTGACGCTCGCGGCCAAGGCCTGGGTGGCAGGGGCGGCCGAGCCCTCCGCGTGGCAGGTGACGCACACCGATTCCTCGGCGGCCCGGATCACCGCCGCGGGGGGTTACGGCTTCGCGCTGTACACCTCGTCCGGGGCGAAGGCAGCCGCTCCGCTGGCGCTCGACGACCTCCTGGTCACCGCGCCGTCGCCGACTCCTGTACCGACTCCTGCACCGACTCCGACGCCGACTCCGACGCCGACCCCTGCGCCCGCACCGAACCCGGCTCCGGCTCCGCCGGCGAACCCGACGAACCCGGTCACGCCCGCCCCGCCGGCGACTCCGGCCGGTGTTCGCGGAAAGCCAGGTGCTGCTGCCCCCGGCGCGCTGTCGTACCCGGCTCCCGCGACCGCGATCTACGCGGCGCCGGGCGGATCCGACAATGCCGCCGGCACGCAGAAGGCGCCGGTGCGCACGATCGCGGCGGCGCTGCGGCTCGTGCCGAACGGAGGCACCATCGTGCTCCGGGGCGGGACCTACCACGAAGAGGTCATCGTGCCGCCGCAGAAGCGGGTCACGATCCAGCCGGCTCCGAACGAGGCGGTCTGGATGGACGGGGCGAAGGCCGTCACCGGCTGGAAGGCCGCAGGGAACACCTGGACGGTGGACGGGTGGGGGACGGCGCTCGACTCGAGCCCCACCTACACGAAGGGCGCGCCCGACAACGCCCAGGCGGAGTGGCGCTTCGTCGATCCCGCGTATCCCATGGCTGCGCATCCGGATCAGGTGTGGGTCGCGGGCGTGCAGCTCCGGGAGGTCGGTTCCGCGGCACAGGTGGTCGCCGGGACGTTCTTCGTCGACGACAGGGCGAAGCGGCTCGTGATCGGCACGGATCCCACGGGCAAGTCCGTGGAGGCGAGCGTTCTGACTCAGGCGCTCTCGATCCGCTCCGCCGGATCCGAGGTGCGTGGCATCGGCGTGCGGCGATACGCCACCAGCGTGCCCCAGATGGGGACGGTCATCGCCGCGGCGAGCGACATCACCCTGGCCGACGTGACCATCCGGGACAACTCGACGACCGGCTTCTACTCCTGGGCGCCCCGGACGACGCTGACGCGGGTCTCGTTGATCGGCAACGGGCTTCTCGGCGGTGGAGCCAGCCAGGCCGACGGCTTGAAGGTGAAGCAGATGCTCTCCGTCGGCAACAACGCCGAGCGCTTCAACCACTCCCCGGTATCCGGCGCGTTCAAGGTCACCCGGACGCGGGGCGTGACCGTGTCCGACAGCGCCTTCACCGGGAACGCCGGGCGTGGTCCCTGGTTCGACGAGTCGGTGATCGACATCGTCTTCACGGGCAACGACGTGATCGGCAACACCGGTCACGGCGTCATGGTCGAACTCTCCGAGCGGGCGGTCGTCGCGGACAACATCATCGCGCGCAACGGCGATTTCGGACTCTTCGTCCTGAACTCCGGGAACGTGAAGATCTGGAACAACACCTTCGTGGGCAATGCCAACCGGAATGTCAGCATCGGTCAGGACGCTCGCCGAGCCTCCGACCCGAACGCGGCCGGCCATGATCCACGCACGCGGTACGCGCCGCTGGCGCCATGGATCGTGCGCAACACCGTGATGTCGAACAACGTCATGGCGGAGAGCGCCGGCAACTGCCTCGTCTGCGTGCAGGACTACTCGACCACCTTCACGGGTGCGCAGATGATGTCGAGCGTGAACGGCAACCTGTACCACCGCACCGCCCCGGGCACACCCCGGTGGTTCTCGGCGTGGTCGAAGGGATCCGTCTCGCGGGATCCGGCGGTGGCCGACACCCTCGCGGCCTTCACGGCGGCGACGGGCCAGGACCGCCGCTCGCAGTTCGTGCAGGGAGCCTCCGTGGTGTCCGCGACATACGCACTGATCCCCGCGCAGGCGCAGCGGCAGGCCGCAGTGGCAGTGCCGGTTCCCGCGGATATCGCCTCGGTATCGCGACTCCCCGGCAACAGCGCGACGCTGGGAGCCCTGCCGCGGTGACGATCTAGGTATGGGTTCTCTTCTCGCTGTCGGCGCCCGCGCGCTGACGATGGTCATCGCGCTGGTCTGCGGCGTTCTCACGACACGGATGATCATCGGGGACGCGGGCGTCGGCAGCTTCGCCCTCTATACGCTGCTCACCACGATCCCGTCGCTGCTGACGTTCACCGATCTCGGCAGCGGCGCCGTGCTCGTGAACGCCGTGGCCACGAGCGACGACGTCCGGACGGACGAGAAGCTGCGCTACCAGCTGACCTCCGTCGGGCGTGTGCTGCTGCTGTTCGCCGCCTCCGCGATGGCGATCAACACCGTGCTCCTCGCCACCGGAGCCTGGGAGCTCATCTTCGGTGACGCCGGGCAGCAGCCCGGGGCGTCGCTCGCGGCGTTCTTCTGCGTCACAATCTTCTGCCTCGGGATCCCGCTCGGGATCTGGGCGCGGATCATGCTCGGGCAGCGAAAGAACCACATCGTGATCCTGCTGCAGGGTCTCATCTCGCCCCTCACCCTTGCCGGCGTCTGGTTGCTCCTCACGTTCGGCGGCGACGACCTCCACTCCTATGCGGCGATGGCCTCCTTCGCGGCGTCTCTCATCGTCTCGATCCTGGGCGTGCTCATCACGGCGCGCACCACCTCTCCGCTGATCCCCGAGGCCGCACGCATGGTGCTGCGGCCGCGACGGTTCCCCGGCGTCCGGGTCATGGATGTCGGCTGGCCGATGCTGGCGCAGATGGTGACCTATCCCATCGCGGTGGGGTCGCAGCGCTATGTGATCGCCCAGCTCGGCGGCCCGACCGACGTCGCGGAGTACGGGGTGGCCGGCCAGGTGTTCTTCGCGCTCAACGGTCTCGTGATGGCCGGTGGACTCGCCCTCTGGCCGCACTTCGCGCGGATGCGGCACCAGGGTGACCTGCGCCGCGGGCCCTTCCTGCTCTCCGCCCTGTTCGCCACGGCGGTCGCCCTCGCGACGGTCGTGGTGTGGCTCGTCGGTCCGTGGCTGTTCGGATTCATCACCCAGGGGGAGCTGGAGGTGCGGCCGACCACGATCTTCGCGTTCGGGCTCATGATCATGCTCACGGCGGCCGTGTATCCACTGGGCATGTTCATCATGGACAAGCCCGGGATCCGTTTCCAGGTGATCCCGACGCTCAGCATGGCCGCGGTCGGGATCGTCCTCGCGTTCGTGCTCACGCCGATCCTCGGCATCGTCGGACCGCTGATCGGGGTCGCGTTCGCGCTGCTGGTCTGCCAGCTGATCCCGTTCTCGATCTACATCGTGCGCAACCGGGCGCGGCTGACCGCCGACACCCGCGCATCGGTGTGATCCGCGGGCGCTCCTCGCGGGTCAGTCCAGGACGCCTGCGGTGACGCCGGCGCGGTAGACCGCGGGAGCGTGCCGACGCAGGGCCTCGTCCCGACTCGCGGTGACGCCGGCCACATGGTCGTCCCAGCGCTCGCGGACCTCCTCGAGCGCGGTCGCGATCGCGTCAGCATCGTCCGGAGCGACCAGTTGCGCAGTGGCGTATCCGCCCGCGGCCTCCCGCAGGCCGCTGCTGTCGCTCGCGATGACCGGGCGGAGTCCGAGCACGCCCTCGACGGCCGTGTTGCCGAACGGCTCGTCCACCCGGGACGGCACGACCAGGACGTCGGCCTCGGCGAGGAAGGGCCAGATGTCGGGGTGGAAACCGGCGAAGGTGACAGGGACGCCGGTCTCGTCGGCGCGCGCGCGCAGATCGCGCTCGAACCACTCGTACCCCTCGAAGACCGCGCCGAGCAGCGTGACCTCGACCGGACGGCCCGCCGCTTGAAGCGCGGCGGCGGCGTCGATGACGAGGTCGGGGCCCTTCCGCGGCGAGAGCCGGCCCACGTAGAGCACACGGAGGGGACCATCGAGGCGGGAGCGCGGCGGAGCCGGGTGCTCGGGTGATGCGACGCCGTTGGCGACCACGCGGGTCCGGTCGGCGAGGGCGGGGAGCGCGCGCCGGATCGTGTCCAGGCTGAACCGACTGTTCACCAGGGTCCGGGCGGAGGCGAGGTGCGGCGCATAGAGAAGCCGGTTCACCAGCGTGTTGCCGGAGGCCTCGGCCTCATGCACGTGGCTGACCGCGCGCGTGCCCCGGAGCCGGGCGATGAGAGGCCACTGCGGAATGATGATGGTCGACACGTAGACCGCGTCGGGGCGGAGGCGTCCGATCAGCCGCCACGCGGAGCCGAGACCGCGGAACGTGTCGCGGAAGAGGCGCGGCAGTCCCCGCGGGGTGAGCAGGACCTTGCGCAGCACGAGCATCGGCAGGATGACGACCTCCGCGCCGGCCTCTCGCAGCGGCGCGACGAGGAGACCCGTGCTCGGCAGGGCGACCACGACGCGGGCGCCCGCCTCGACGAGACCGGTCGCGCTCTCGAGGAGCATGCGGTCGGACCCGAACATCTCCGCGCCGGGATGCACCAGGAGGACGGTCTTACGGTTCTCCCTCGCGGTCATCGGGCGGCGTCCGCGGGGGTGGGGGCCCAGTCCGCGCTCCGTCGGCGTGCGCGCCGGGCGGAGGAATGGACGCTGGAGCCCTCGGCGAGGCGGCGAGCGAGGTCTTCGTATTCGTCGGCCACGTCGTCCCACCGGAATCGTGTCCGGGCGATCTCCTGCACTGCTGCGGCATGCGCATCGCGCGTGGCCGCATCGCCCTCGGCGGCGGTCACATGCGCGGCGACGTCGTCCGCATCGGCGAAGAACCACCCGTTGCCGTCGAGGACCTCGCGGTTGAAGGGCACCTCGTAGCCGATCACGGCCGTGCCCGCTCCCATGGCGCGGAGGAGCGACGGGTTGGTGCCGCCGACGGAGTGACCGTGCAGGTAGGTGGCGGCGTGAGCGTAGAGCGCGTCGAGGAGCTCCTGGTCGTAGACGCCGCCGACGAGGCGGATGCGCTCGTCGCCCTCGGCGGCGTTCCGGATCTCCTGGATGTACCCGGCGGCGTACGGCGCGGACCCGACGACCACGAGCGGGAGGCGCGCGGCGCTGGCCCGGTAGCCGCGGACGATCTCGAGCACATGGTTCTCCGGCTCGAACCGCGCGACGACGAGGTGGTAGCCGCCGGGGGCGAGTTCCATCTCGGCCAGATGATGCGTCGGCGGCTCGTCGAGGATCGGCGCGCCATAACGGATCAGCTCCGTCGGGACGTCGAACTGGTGGCGGTAGTAGTCGGAGATGCCGGGGGCATCGGCGATGAGCGCGTCTGCGGTGCGGACGCCGAACTGCTCGGCCCAGCGGTAGTAGGCCTTGCCGCGCGGCCCCCACTTCGAGCGACGCCACTCGAGACCGTCCATGTGCAGGGCGACGGGCGCCCGGCGCAGCCGGAGCAGCGGCAGGAACGGCGAGTTCGCGGCGTTGAAGACGAAGGTCGCGTCGGGGCGGCGGTGGAAGAGCAGGTGCAGGGCCGAGAGCCCGGTGTGGCTGAGCGTCTCGACCTGCTTCACGGGGACGGCGGGGAGGTGCACCACGCGCATGCCGAGGTACTCCTTCTCCCGGTGCTCGGAACCGCGGGTGTACACGACGACGTCGTGCCCGCGGTCGGCCAGGCGGCGGCCGACCTCCTCGATGGCCGTCTCGAACCCGCCGTACGCGGCAGGCACGCCGCGGGTCCCCACCATCGCGATCGTGAGGGGTGTCGTAGTGCTCATCCGCTCAGTATGCCCCGCTCGGCTGCGCCATGACCTTCGCGGTGCGCCACATGATCTGCAGATCGTTCATGACCGACCAGTTCTCCACGTACCGCAGGTCGAGCCGCACGCTCTCGTCCCACGAGAGGTCGCTGCGTCCGGAGACCTGCCACAGGCCCGTGATGCCGGGCTTGATGTAGAGACGGCGGAACACGGTGCCGTCGTAGGCGGTGACCTCGCTGGGCAGCGGCGGACGAGGGCCGACGACGCTCATGTCGCCGACGAGCACGTTCCAGAACTGCGGGAGCTCGTCCAGCGACAGCTTGCGCAGCACCTTCCCGACGCGGGTCACGCGCGGGTCGTCCTTCATCTTGAACAGCAGGCCGGCGCCCTCGTTCTGCTCCTTGAGCGCCGCGAGCTGCTTCTCGGCGTCGGTGCGCATCGAGCGGAACTTCACCATCTTGAACCGGCGGCCGTCCCGTCCCACGCGCTCCTGGAAGAAGAACACCGGGCCGGGCGAGTCGAGCTTGATGAGTGCGCTGAGCACGGGGGTGAGCAGCGCGATCGGGATGAGCGCGACGGTGGCCACGACGACATCGAGGGCGCGCTTGAGAAGGTGGACCCCGCCCTCGTATGTCGGGATCTTCACCTGGATCAGCGGCAGGCCGTCGACCTGGCGCAGCGAGATGCGCGGGCCCGCGACGTCCGTCAGGCGGCTGGAGAGGACGAGCTCGGCGGCGGTGCCCTCGAGCTGCCAGCTGAGCTGCTTGACGAAGTCGGGGGACCCCTCGGGGCGGCTCGCCACGATGATGGTGTCCGCCCCGAGTTGTGCCGCCGCCGCGGCGACGGTGTCCAGATCGCCCACGACCGGGTAGATGCTCTCCCCGATCCTGAGCGCGCCGGCAGTGCGATCCAGCAGCGTCGTCCCCACGACGTGATAGCCGTTCTCCCCGCCCTTCTGCAGGGAGTCGATCACATACTCGACGTCCTCGGTGGCGCCGACCACCAGTGTCCTCGACGCGAACCGCCCGGACAGGCGCTGCCGCTGCAGCCAGCGGCGCCAGGTCCAGCGGGCGAAGAGGAGACCGAGCATGCCGACCGGGAGGGCGATGAAGAACAGCGGCTGCAGTCCTTCCCACTCCAGGAGCACGCCCGCGATGGCGGTGATGCCGAAGGCGAGTCCCGCCGCGTGCGCGACGCGACGGTACTCCGTGGCCCCGGACCCGAAGATGGCGGCGGCTCGGCTGTTGAGCGCCGACAGCATCAGGTACCAGGCGAGACCCAGCAATGCGGCGTTGCGCACGGCCTCGATCACCGAGACGCCGGAGACCAGCTGGACCGTCGCCGTCAGTGCGACCGCAATCAGGATGACAGCCGCATCCGTGATCCGCAGCCGCATCCGATAGCGACGCTCCCACTGGCGGCGTCGTTCGAGCGTCGCCGACACACGCGGCGTGCTCGCCGCAGGCGTCACCGACGCGGTCGCTCGCGGTGCCGTGATCGGCGTGAAACCCGTGCGAGCGATGCTCAGAGCATCCTCGACGGAAGTCATGCCGAGGCCCCTTGAGCCGTGAATGTACGCAGATAACCCCAGTGCGCCATCGTTTCCCCAGTTTTCCCCAGACCATGAACCCCACGTTCACGGACACGTCTGCGTCCCGACCCCTCGGGTCCTGCTGGTGCTTCCCGATCCCACATCGAGAAGGTGTCCTCGTCGTCCCAAACCGACGAGGCGTGCAGCAGGCACTGCAGACGGTCATCACTGTAGCGGATTCGGCCGCCGGACGGAAGCGCATCCCGCGCCGGAGGGAGATCCGTTCCGGCATACCGCCCGGGGAGAGGGAGCCGGGAGCTAGTCTGTCGCGGTGACTGCGCACCCGACTTCGACTCCTCGCTTCCGTCTGCAGCCCATGCGGCCGCGCGACCCCGGTCAGCCGCACCGCGCCGCGAGTCCGCTGGAGCTCTTCTTCGATCTCGTCTTCGTGGTAGCGGTGAGCATCGCGTCGGCGCAGCTGCATCACGCCCTGAGTCACGGCGACTTCCTCCACGGGATCACCTCGTATGCGATGCTCTTCTTCGCGATCTGGTGGGCGTGGATGAACTTCACCTGGTTCGCCACGTCCTTCGACACCGACGACTGGCCGTACCGGATCGCCACCTTCGTCCAGATGGCGGGCGTCCTCGTCCTGGCCGCAGGGATCCCCGGGGCCTTCAACGAGGGAGACTTCACACTCCCGGTGATCGGCTACGTCGTGATGCGCGTCGCCGTGGTCGCGCAGTGGCTGCGCGCGTCCCGGACCGCGGGGCCGCTCCGTTCCGTCGCGCTGCGATACGCCGGCGGCATCGCCGCCGTGCAGGTGCTGTGGATCCTGTTCCTGCTCGTCCCCTCGGGGCCGGTCCAGCTCGCGGCCTTCATCGTCTTCGCCCTCATCGAGATCGCCGTCCCGGTGGTCGCCGAGCGCCGCCACCAGACGCCGTGGCACCCGCACCACATCACCGAGCGCTACGGTCTGTTCACCCTCATCGTGCTCGGTGAGAGCCTTCTCGCCTCTGCCAACGCGATCATCGACGCGGTGGATGAGGTCGAGGCCCTGGGGCCGCTCCTGGCGATCTCGGCCCTCGCATTCGTCGTGACGGCGGCCCTGTGGTGGATCTACTTCTGGCCGCCCCACCACCGGTCCATCACCACCCTCGGCCGTTCCCTGCGCTACGGCTACACCCACTACTTCGTGTTCGCGGCGGCTGCCGCCTTCTCCGCCGGCATCGAGGTGGAGCTGGACGTGCTGACGGGGGAGAGCCACCTCGCTCCGATGGCCGCCACGTTCACGGTGTCCGTGCCGATCGCGGTGTTCCTCATCGGCATCTGGTGGGTCGCCATCCGGGACAACGCCGACAGGGTCGTCAACACCGTCATCCCGGTGGGGGCGCTGCTCGTCCTGCTCGACCCGTTCGTGCCCGTGCCGGTGGCGCTGACGGCAGCGGTGATGGTCGCGATCGTGGTCGTGCTCGTGATGCGGCCGCCGATCCCTCGCGGTGCCGGGGCGACGGATGCCTGAGCGCCTCGGTCAGACGCTCGCGGCGAAGAGGTCCAGGCATTCGGTGCGCAGGCGGGCGATCGCCTCGGTGTCGCCGCGGAGGTGACGGATGAGAGCATGCTGCATCATGCCGTCCGTGAGCGCATACGCGAAGAGCGGTGTGAAGCGGCAGGGCCGTCCTCGCAGCTCGGAGTAGCGTTCGACCACCCGCCAGATCGCCTCCTGGAGGTCGGCCTCCACCTCCGCGATGGTGTCGCCGAAGCCCGACTCGAACAGGGACTGATTGCGGAGGTCGTACCAGAGCCGGTGCAGCCGGGAGTCCTGCTCCACGCTCCGGGCGAGCTCCGCCGCGGCCCCTGCCGCGAGGTCCTCCGCGGTCTCCGCGTTCTGCAGAACGGCGAGGTAGCGGTCGCCGAGTCCGCCCTTCGAGATCCGCACCGCCTCCGCGATGAGATCGTTCTTGTCGGTGAAGTAGTAATGGAGGGAACCGTGGGAGAGCTCTGAGTGCTGGGCGATCTCGCGAAGCCCCGTCCGGGCGAACCCGCGCTCGGCGATCGCCTCCAGGGCTGCCTCGGCCAGTGCTCGTCGGCGGAGCGCGAACCTGTCCACCCCTGCGCGTTCGGCCCGCTTGGTCGCCGTCGTCATGCTGTGCCCCCGGTCTCGTCCCCGTCGGGATCGGTGCGGGTAATGCTATGGCATGTGGGCGGATCTGGACAGGTGTCCGGGGAAAACTTGACAGGTGCCAAGTCGCGTGCTGCACTGGATGCGCCACGGCCGCGCATGTCCCCTGCGTGCCGGCCGTCTTCGTGGCCGTCCGAGCGATTCCCCCATCGCCCCGGCCCTGCGTTGTCCGCCGAGTTCTTCGAGCGCCAGCGCTGCAGAGCGGAGCGATGTCCCCGCATCCTCCGCTCTGCCCTCCTCCCGAAGAATTCTCATCGGTCACGCATAGCTCCCTGATTGATCGCCCCGCGAGCATGGGGGCAACGCCGCCGACGCTCGAGAGGAGCACATCATGAGCCGCATCCCCGAACCGACCCCCACGCCACAGGGGCCCATGTACGAAGGACGACTGCTGGATCGCGCGGACGAGGAGGTGGTCGACCAGGGCGTGGCCTTCGATCTCCGGACGCTGATGAGCCGCCGCGGGCTCCTCATCGGTGGCGGGCTCGGCCTCGGCGCTGTCGTTCTCGCCGCCTGCGCGCCCGCCGCCACAGGATCGTCGACGACCGCCACCCCCACGCCCAGCGCCACCGGCACGGCGTCGGATGCGGTCTCGGAGATCCCCGACGAGACCGCCGGCCCCTACCCGGGCGACGGCTCGAACGGCCCGGACGTCCTCGACGAGGCCGGGATCATCCGCCAGGACATCCGTTCGTCCATCGACGGCGGGGCCACGGCCGACGGCGTCCCGCTCTCCTTCGAGCTCCAGATCCTCGACCTGGCGAACGGCGGGGTGCCGTTCGCCGGCGTGGCGGTCTACGCGTGGCACTGCAACGCGCAGGGGGAGTACTCCCTGTACTCGTCCGGGCTCGAGGACGTCTCCTATCTGCGCGGGGTGCAGGTCGCCGACGACGACGGGAAGGTGTCCTTCACCTCCGTCTTCCCCGGGTGCTACTCCGGGCGCTGGCCGCACATTCACTTCGAGGTCTATCCGGATGCGACCGCGATCACCGACGCGTCGAACGCGATCGCCACGTCCCAGCTCGCGCTGCCCGAGGACGCCTGCCGTGCGGTCTATGCGGAGACGGCGTACTCCGGATCGGCGGACAACCTGGCGCGAATCTCCCTGACCTCCGACAACGTCTTCGGCGACGACGGCGGGGTGTCGCAGCTCGCCACGACGACGGGGAGCGTCACCGGCGGATACACCGCGACCCTCGTGGTCGGCGTCGACACGACGACCACCCCGAGCGCCGGATCCGCGCCCGGAAGCGGCGGCGGTCGTCCGCCCGGCAGCTGAGGCTCTCGGCGCGTGGTTCGTGGATCTGCTAAGCTGATCGTGCAACGTGTGCGTTTCGCCCCCTCTCGGCCGCCTCGTCGCCACTGATCAGGGCCATCCACGGACCACGCACATCGACGCGCGCGGAATCCGCCCTCGGTCTCTTCACGTGCGGAGCGCGAGCGCGCCCGCCCCACAGCAATGAGCATGAACATGAGTACCACCACCGTCCCTTCCTCCATCCCTCTCACCTGGAAACAGGCCGACGTCGACGTGCACGTCGCCACCCGCAGCGGTGAGTTCGCCGGATTCGTCGAGTTCGACGGATCCGCGCACCGGCTGCGCGACGAGCGCGGCACCGACCTCGGGTCGTTCCCGTCGCTCGACGACGCCTTCCGTGCGCTCGCCGCCGCGCAGCAGCCCGCCCGGCCGGCGGCATCACCGGCCCTCCCTCGGACGCGCGGTCGGCGGCCGCGTCGAGCGCGGGCCTGAGTCGTATGCCGCCTCGCGTATGCGAGCGCGGTTAGTGTGGCCACAGCGATCGGCAACCGCCCTTGGCTTCTTCAGCTCAAGGGCTCCCGATCGACAGGAGAGCATCATCTCCCGCACATCCTCCCCGACCGTCACCGCCACCCTCGGGCCGGTTCGTCAGACCTACGCCGGGAACGCCGAGTTCCCCCCGCTCACCCGGGCCTACCGCGATGTGCAGCAGGTCGTGAAGGAGACCGGGCTCCTGCAGCGCACTCCTGTGTTCTACACACTGATCGGCGCGGCCCTCGTCGTCGCCTTCGCCGGCTGCGTCGCGGGCTTCCTCCTCCTCGGTGACAGCTGGTTCCAGCTCCTCATCGCCGCCGCCCTCGGGATCGTCTTCACGCAGGTCGCCTTCCTCGCCCATGAGGCGGCGCACCGTCAGATCCTCTCCACGGGGCCGGCGAACTTCCGCCTGGCCCGCGTGCTCGCCGGCATCATCGGCATGAGCTATCACTGGTGGGACTCCAAGCACACCCGGCACCACGGCAACCCGAACCAGGTCGGCAAGGACCCCGACATCCAGGTCGATACCATCTCCTTCCTGGAGGAGGATGCGGCGCAGTCGCGTGGCATCGTCCGGCTCATCACGCGCAAGCAGGGGTGGCTCTTCTTCCCCCTCCTGACGCTCGAGGGGCTCAACCTGCACTACCTCGGTCTGAAGCACCTGATGACGAGGAAGAACGTGAAGGGGCGCTGGATCGAACTCGGTCTCATCGTCCTCCGGTTCGCCGTCATCCTCGTGCCGCTGTTCCTCTTGCTTCCCGTCGGCATGGCCTTCGCGTTCCTGGGTGTGCAGCTCGCGGTCTTCGGCGTCTACATGGGCGCATCCTTCGCCCCCAACCACAAGGGAATGCCGGTCATCGCTCCCGACGCGAAGCTCGACTTCTTCTCGAAGCAGGTGCGCACGTCGCGCAACATCCGCGGCGGATGGTGGGTGACGGGGCTGATGGGCGGCCTCAACCACCAGGTGGAGCACCACCTGTTCCCGAACATGTCGCGGCTGCACCTGTCGAAGGCGCGCGGCATCGTGCGCGACTACTGCGCCGCGAACAGCATCCCCTACACCGAGACAAGCCTCGGACAGTCGTACGCGATCGTCATCGCCTACCTCAACCGGGTCGGTCTGGCGGCGCGCGACCCGTTCGACTGCCCGGCGGCCGCACAGCTCCGCCGCGCCTGAAGCCTCACCGATACGACGAAGGGGCGAGCAGACAGCTGCTCGCCCCTTCGTCGTGTCCGCGCCGGATCAGCGCTTCGAGTCGTCCGACTCGATGACGTCGATCGTGATCTTCTCCAGCGGACGGTCGTCGTCGAGCTCGTCGTCGAGGACCTCGTCGCCTCGGAAGCTCTCGACGGACGCCTCGACGACGTCGTCCTCGTTCTCGTCGTCATCCTCGTCGATCGTGGCCTCCGTCAGCGCGATCTCCGCGGGGAGGTTGTCGTCGCTGAAGATGCCGTCGGGGCGGATGAGCTCGCGCACCTCGGCCATGAAGCTGGTGAGCTGCTGCTGCTGCCACCGCAGCTGACGGGCACGATCCTCGGCGTCGCGGAGGACGGTGGAGGTGTGGCCGGTCACCGCGTCGACGATCTTCTGAGACTTCACGCGGGCGCGCTCGAGGATGTCCCTGGCACGGACCTGCGCGTCGGCCTCGATCGCCTGTGCCTGCGAGCGCATGAGCTTCTCGTAGCCGTCGGCCTTCGCGGAGATGCGCTGGGCGTGCTCCAGTGAGGCGGTGACCTGCTCGTTCGCGTCGGTCGTGATGCGCTCGGCGTGTGCGACCGCCTGATTGTGCAGCACGAGGAACTCCTGCTGCGCGTCGTCCTGACGACGGGTGAGGGTCTCCTCGAACTCCAGCACGCGGGCGTTCATCTCACGCACCTCGCGCTCGGCGTCCGCCCGCAGCTGGGTGGTCTCACGCGTGACGAGGGAGCGCAGTGCGGCGGCGCCCTTCTCGGCCTCGGTGCGGATCGCCGTGGCCTCCTGGGACGCCTGGCTGACCTTCTCCGCGGCGTGGGCGGCCTCGCGCTCGATGCGCGCCTCGTGGGCCGTGTACTCGGTCTCCATCTTCAGCCGCACCTGATCGGCGTCGCGCTGAGCCTGGGAGATGATGCGCTCGGCATCCGCCTCGGCCTCGGCGCGCTGCGCGGCGACCTCTTCGCGGGCCGAGGTCATCAGGCGGTCGGCCTGCACGGCGGCGTTCTGGATGAGGACGTTCGCCTGCTCCTCGGCCACCCGCAGGATCGCCTCGAACTGCTGGCGGGAGGGCGCTTCCTCCCCATCGGCCTGCGGCATGTCGACGAGCTCGGAGGTGAGCGTCGCCACCTGCTGCTCGGCATCCGCGGCCTTGGCGTTCGCGGCGGCGAGCTCGGCTTCCAGGGCCTCGCGTGCCTCGCGCTCCTCGGCTTTGAGAGCTTCGACCGATTCGGCCTCGCGGGCCTTCGCCTCGGCGACCTCATCGGCGGCTTGCTGGAGCTGGGCGCGCATCGATGCGAGCGCGGCGTCGACCTCGCCCTTGTCGTAGCCGCGGAATCCGATGGTGAACGCCGACGTGGACGTGGACGACGTGTCGCGGGGAGCCGTCTCGATCAGCTGATCGAAGAAGTCCGGCGACCGCTCGTCGTCGCGGGGTGTGCCCGAGGAATCGCTCATGGGTTCAAGCCTTTCTGGCGTGTCCGCGACACGAAGCGGACTTCGTTTCGTGGACGGGATCGCAAGCTCGGGGGAGGAGGCCCCCGGCATGCGCCACGACCGGGTCGTCATCCGTCCCTGCGGGGCGCGGCGCGCGTCTAGCCTAATTGCGTCACCTGGGAATCGTGACCCCTAATTCCAGGCCCTGCGAGCGACGATCAGACCCGGCGGAACCAGCGCGCGTTGCGGTCGTCGAGCTCCGGCCCGCGCTCGAACAGGGAGACGGGCCCGTCGGCCACCTCGATCCCGCGGGTCGCGGCCTCGGCGGACACCAGGGCGCGCAGCTCCCGCCAGAGGGGTGCGGTCTGCGGGAAGCCGAGGTACTCGCGGAAGGTCTCGACGCGCACGAGAGTCCCCGCGCTGCCGGGAACCAATCGCGCGACGGTGTCGTCCGGTTCGACGAAGCGGACGCCCAGCGCGCCGTCCGGGAGTAGCGAGAAGCTCCTGCCTCGCTCCTCGACGATCACGCGCAGCAGCTCCGCCGTGGCCGTCGGGGAGGCGTGGACGAGGAGAGTGGCTCCGAGGTCGGCGAAGATCTCCTCCATCCGCGCGGCGGTGTACCGGGCTCCCGCGCGCTCGCCGGCCGACGATGCGCTGCGCCGCACCCAGCCGCGCAGGAAGGCGGCTCCCACGATGAGGCTGAGGATGACCAGGAAGAGGACGAGGATCAGAGCGGTGTCCAGGGCAGCGACCTTCCGTGCTGAACGTCGGTGCGCGTCAGCGCGGGCCGGTGAGATGGTCCAGCTGAAGGTCGCCGGTGGCGTTGAGTGCCTGCATGATCTCCTGGATGCGTTGCGGGTCCACGGCCGGCGGCTCCGCCTCGTCGAAGCCGAACTGCAGGGGGATCGCGGGATGGATCCAGACGCTCGCTCGCCGGTCGATGCCGCCCTCGGGAGGCTGCCAGGTCATCATGAAGCTCTCCTGACGACGCAGCTTGGTGGCGATGACGATCTTCAGATGCGCGAGCGTCTCGTCCTCGACGAGGATCGGATCCGAGTGCCCGTCGTACCGGAGTCTTCCCATGGTGCTGACGGTACACCCCTGCGGGGTCTCACGATCACCGACGTGAGACCCCGCGGAACGAGGCGAAGGGGGTGGCGTTCGCGGGGCGGAGCGCCTGGCCTTGGTACGGTGACCGCGGAGGACACCACGTCCCCTGGGGCCGCCGAGCAAGAGAGAACTTCGAGATGAAGCGCACGTCCCGCTTGCGTCTTGGTCGCATCGGGATCGTCGCCGTGCTCGCGATCGTGCTGGGATCGCTGACGCCGGCCCTCACCACGACCGGTTCCGCGAGCGCGGCGTCCGACGGCTACATGGTCTACCCGGCTTCGGGCAACATCCAGTCCAAGGTCGGCGACGGCTGCCTCGGCAACTATCGTGCGCACGACGGCATCGACATCTCGCGGAACGGCGGGACGCCGATCCTGGCGGCGTATGACGGCGTGATCAAGAGCCGCACGTCGAACGGCGGCTACGGCAACTACGTCGATGTGCAGCACCCGGGCGGCTATGTCACCCGATACGCCCACATGGCGGCATCCGGCTGGTACGCACCGGGGACGAAGGTTCTGCGCGGGCAGCAGATCGGCGTCGTCGGGAACACCGGCAACTCCGCCGCGTACCACCTGCATTTCGAGGTGTGGCTGAACGGCAAGGTCTACTCCCAGATCAACGACGGATTCACCTGCCTGTCGAACGTCACGCGGGGAGGGACGATCCCGCTGTTCTTCCCCGGTCTCGGGGCGAGCGACTCGGCGGGCATCGACACCGCCGACTTCACCGGTAACGGTAAGGCCGATCTTCTCGTCGTCGCGGGCAACGGGGATCTCAGACTGCGAGCGGGGGACGGCCGCAGCGGCCTCGCCGGACCGACCACCCTGTTCGGAGGCGGGTGGGGGAACTCACGACGGCACATCACGCACTCGGACTTCAACGGAGACGGCAACGCGGACATCCTCGTGGCGCGCTCCGACGGCGCCCTGGAGTACTACGCCGGGAACGGCGCCGGCGGCTTCCGTGCAGCGACCACCCCGGGAGCCGGCTGGTACGGGATGCGTCACGTCACTTCCGGTGCGGACTTCACCGGGGACGGACGGCAGGACGTCATCGGAGTGTCCCCGGCCGGGACTCTCGTGATCTTCCCCGGCAACGGGGCCGGCGGCTTCCGCACTCCGAACGTCACCGTGGGCAACGGCTGGGAGGGTTTCCACTACCTCGTCGCCGGAGACTTCGACGGCGACGGACGGGGTGACCTCATCGGGGTCGCCGGTGATGGCGTGCTGAGGCTCTACACCGGCGCGTCCGGCCTGCGCACCTGGCGTCAGGCCGGGACCGGCTGGCAGGAGTTCACCGAGGTCACCGGCGGCGCGGACTACAACGGGGACGGTCGTGCGGACCTGGTCGCCCGCACGGCGGCAGGACAGCTCTACCTCTATCCCGGCAACGGCGCGGGAGGGTTCGGCACCAAGATCCTCATGGCCTCGGATGCGGCGGACTACCTCGCGATCGAATAGCGCGGGTCGCGTAGCGGGCACCGGCCGACGCGTATCGTGGGCGCATGGCCGCTCCGACCCTCGATGACATCGCGGCGGCGCTGTACGCAGGGCCGCCCGAGGAGTTCACGACCGCCCGGAACGCACGGGCGAAGGACCTCGACGATCGCGCGCTCGCCGCGGAGGTGAAGGCGCTGCGCAAGCCGGCAGTGGCTGCCTGGGTCGTCAACGTCTTCGCGCAGGAGCGTGCCGCGCAGCTCGGGGAGGCCCTGGCGCTGGCGGCGGAGCTGCGCGAGGCGCAGGCGGAGCTGGACGCCGCGGCGTTGGCGAAGCTCGGCCGGGAGCGGCGCGCGCTGACCCGGCGGCTCGCCGAGACCGCCGCGGACCTTGCGGGCTCCCGAGGCGAACGAGTGACGGCGGCGACGCGGGATGCGGTCGAGCAGACGATCTCCGCGGCATTCTTCGACCCGGACGCGGCGGCCGCCGTGGCCTCGGGGCGTCTCGTGCGGGCATTGGAGCCTTCGGGCACGGCGGACGACATCCGCGACGCGGTGGCCGGAACGCTCCCCGCACTGCAGCCCCAACCCCCGCGTCCTCCGGACGAACTGCACGAGCGTCGGAAACGCCGGGATGCCGAGCGTCAGCTGGCGGCTGCGGAGAAGGACCTCGCGGCGGCGGAGCGGGCCCTCGCGAAGGAGGACGAGGTGATGCAGGCGCTGAGCGATCGCGCGGAGGAGCTGGCCGACGGCATCGCCGAGCTGGAGGCGCAGATCGAGAAGCTGCATCAGGAAGCCGACCGCGTCGGGCGCGACCGTCCCGCCGCGGAGGAGCGGCGCACCGCGGCCGTGGAGAAGAAGGATGCCGCCGCCGAGGCCGTGCAGGCGGCGCGCGCGGCGCTCGCCGACCTCTGAGCGGTCTCAGCCCCGGGCGGCGGCTTTCTCCTCAGGGGAGTTCGGCGTCCATCCGAACCAGCCGTCGTCGGCCGGGATGACGCTCCAGTCGCCGCAGACGAAGACGGTCTTCGCCTCGTATGCGGACGGGCCGTCATCCAGGGTCCACGTCGGGGCGGAGGTCCGCTCCGTCTCCACGCAGTCGTCCGGCAGCGCTGTCGTGCTCGCCAGCAGGAGGACGGCGTCGTCCGCGTCCTCGAGGGTCGACGTCCTCAGCGTGAGGGCGGTCGCGTCTTCCGGAACCCAGTCCGCATCGATCGGCGCGTCCGCGCGGAAGGCATCGGCGTCGTCGAACGTCCTGGTCGACTGCTTGTGCACGAGACCCTCCACGGCGGCGCATCCACCGAGCAGCAGGGTGCCGCCGAGGAGCAGGGCGGCGGCGGGGAGGAGGTGTCGTCGTGTCATACTTCCACTCTGCTGGCGAGGCTCGCGGACGGCGTCCGTCGGGGGAGGTATCCCTCGTCACCCGGAGGAGTGATCTCTGCTGCAGGCGCCTCCGATAGCCTCGGGGGATGCGGGAGGAAGTCCTCGAGGGCGGCAACGCGAGCGGACCCGTCGTGCGGGTCGGGGACACCGTCCGCAAGGCGTGGACAGCCGCGACCCCGCACATCGTCGCCTACGTGCGGGCGATGCGGGACGGCGGAGTGGATGCGCCCGAGCCGCTCGGCAGAGACGCGCAGGGGCGGCAGATCATCGAGTTCATCCCCGGCGCGCTCGCGATGGATGCCGCACCGCTCTCCGCCGCCGAGCTCGGCCGCGTGGGCGACATGGTCCGCTGGATCCATGACGTCTCGGCGCGGTACGTCCCTGCTGCCGACGCGATCTGGGAACCACCCCTCTCGGCGCCCGCGCAGGAGCTCATCTGCCACAACGACCTGGCGCCGTGGAATCTGATGCTCGGCGACCGCTGGGTCTTCATCGACTGGGACGGCGCCTCCCCGAGCACCCGGTCGTGGGACCTCGCCTTCTCCGCGCAGACGTTCGCGCTTCCGGATCCGACCAGCGACCCGGAGCGCTCCGCCGACGACCTCGCAGCGTTCGTCGACGGATACGGCGCCGACGAGGAACTGCGCGCGGTGCTCCCGGACATGATGCGCCGGCGCACGCAGGCGATGCTCGACCTGCTGCGCTCGTCCGCGGAGGCGGGGCGCGAGCCGTGGGGGACCATGTACAGCACGGGTCACGGGGCGCACTGGGCGGCGGTGCTCGACTATGTCACCGCGCATCGGGGTGTGTGGCAGCGCGCCCTGGCGTGACCGCTTCGCCGGTCCGCTTCTCCTAGGGTGATCGACATGAGTGACGACCTCGGCCGCGCAGTGATCGCGGATCTGTGCCGGATCCCGAACCCGGAGTCGATCGACCGGACGGCGTACGTCGACCTCGGCGGTGTCCCCCAGTTCGTCTCGATCCGCGGGCGCAGCACACGGAACCCCGTACTCGTCGTCTGCCACGGCGGCCCGGCCCTGCCGTCGCTGCCCTCGTCGTGGGTCTGGCAACGCGGCGTGGAGGACTACTTCACGGTCGTCAACTACGACCAGCGTGCGAGTGGCAAGTCCGCAGGGTCCGTGTCTGAGGACATGGACCTCAGCGTCGACCGGTACGTCGACGATCTCGCGGAGCTGATCGCGTGGCTCCAGGGCGAGCTGGGCGTGCAGAAGGTCGGGGTGCTCGGGCACAGCTGGGGGACGGTCCTCGGGCTCACCCTCGCCCGGCGGCGTCCCGACCTGCTGTGGGCCTACATCGGCGTCGGCCAGGTCATCTCCGGTCCCGAGAACGAGGAAGAGAGCTTCCGCCACGCGATGCGGAGTGCCGTCGCGGATCGCAACGAGCAGGCGGTCTCCGAGTTGCAGGCGCTCGGGGAGTACCCCGGTGAGGAGCCGTTGACCGTCGAACGCATCGTGACCTGCCGGAGATGGGCGCAGTACTACGGCGGCCTCTCGGCGTATCGCTCCGACTTCGCGTACTTCACCGAGTCGCAGGAGCTGTCCCCGTATTACACGGACGCCGACCTGGGCCTCATCGGCGTCGGGCAGCGGGCGACCATGCCCGCGGTGCTGCCCGCCCTGTTCGGCTTCGACGCCCGCGACCAGACGGCGTTCGAGGTGCCGATGCTCCAGTTCCTCGGACGGCACGACTGGACGACCCCCACCGGACCGGTCGCCCGCTGGCTGGAGACCGTGACGGCGCCCGCGACGCACGTCGTGTGGTTCGAGAACTCCGCGCACCTGTGCATGTTCGAGGAGCCCGGGAAGTTCCTGGTGAGCCTCGTGGCCCATGCGCTGCCGCACGCGGTCGCGGCGGGGAACGCGAGGGCGGACGGCTCGACGGACTCACTTGTGCCGGCGTGAGTCTGCGGGTCGCCGCCTCCCGTTCTGCTCTCTTCACCCGCTCCGTTATCGCGTCAGAGATGAATGGGGCCGGGGGAGGGAACCGCTGTCGGCAGGCCGCTATCGAGGATCCGCTGGACGATGCCGATAGCGCGGTCGCTGAGACCGTCGCCCGGGTAGAAGTCCTCGTAGTGAGCCTCCGCCGCTTCCAACGTGGTGATGCCGCAGAGGGTGAGCAACTGACGGATGTCGTCGACGTCGCGTCCTGGCCGGTTGGCGCGGAGCTTCATGGCGAGAAGCGCGTCCTTCGAGGCGACCTGGATTATGACGCCGTCTCGGTCGTAGATCGTCTCCCACTCGACAGTTCGACGCCCGAACGTCGGTACGGAATCGGCGTGCTCCACAGCGAAGTTGAACCAGCCGACGCTCCACCCTCGTCGGTCTCCGACGCGCGAGGCCGCGGCGAGAACGGCTTCGTCACTTCCAGGGTTGATGTGAAGGGAATCGAGGTCTCCGGTGGTACGGCGGTCGAAGTACCTGATGACGAGCGCAGCGCCGCCGACGAGTCGGATGCCTGCGACTTCGCCAGCGGCATGAAGCTCGCCGACCAGGTCGCGGAGGCCGGCGATGATGTCGTCGCGGTTCAGGGCGTCAGCCATCAGACGCTCGTCAGCGTGTCTTGCCAGACAAGGACACCACGCTCGAGGAACTCCGTGGGCACGTCGTCGGGCGCCGGGATCGGATCCGCCGGATCGACGTCCAGGGTTCGGGGTACCTGGACCCTCCTGTTCGGGCCGTCGACCCACGCCGGGGTGGGGAGCCCCTCCTCGCGGAGGCGAAGATCCACGAGCGCTGCCAGGGCGGCATCCCAGACGCGGTCACCGGTCGGCTCGGGTTCCGCGAGACCGAGAACCCCGCGTACGAGGCCGTGCTCGGCGTTGAGGTTGTCGCTCAGCTGGATGAACTCGCGAAGCGCGCTGTGCTTGTCGCCCGCTCGCAGGTACCCGCGGATCGCCGCCGCGATGGTCGCCGCGTCGTCCCGTCGCGTCGGTGCGGAGTACAGGCGATAGCCGGCGCCACGGAGGAAGCGTTCGACTGTGCTGAACTCAGCCTCGCGGCCACCTTCCACTCGAGATACGCGGCCTTGATCGACGTTGGTTCGCTCGGCGAGATCCTTCTGCGTGAGCCCGCTGCTCTTCCGCGCAGCGCGCACGAGCACTGATGCGTTGGTCACGTCGCCTCCCCGTAGAAATGTCCTCTGAGCCATATTCTACGTCGGCTGGGATCAGGATGCGACGCCTCAGATCCGGGAAGCCGCGTCCTGTTCGTTCCAGGGCAAAGCAAAACCCCCGCCATGTAGAAGCTAGGCGAGGGTTTCTGGGCTGATTGTAATGATCAGCCGTGTGGCTCCGACCGGCATCGATCCGGTGACCTTTCGATTTTCAGTCGAACGCTCTACCAACTGAGCTACAGAGCCGCGCGGCGATGATGCTGCCGCGTCCTAGACGAAGAGCCCTCTCCGAAGAAAGAGCTCGTCGCACGGAGCGACCCTGACGGGACTTGAACCCGCGACCTCCGCCGTGACAGGGCGGCACGCTAACCAACTGCGCTACAGGGCCATACTGGTGTTTTCAATTGTATCGGATGGAGTGACCCCAACGGGATTCGAACCCGTGCTACCGCCGTGAAAGGGCGGCGTCCTAGGCCGCTAAACGATGGGGCCGAGTCAGTCCCGGGGGACTTCCTTGCCGACGCTCAAGCATAAGGGATCATTCGGGCAAATCGCGAATCGAGGCCGGAACCCGCTTCCCCCGGGCGTGTTCGAGCGGGACCATGGAGGGGCCGGGGATGCCGTTCACGCCGCTCCAGGAGTCTGGTGCTGGTGTGAAAGTTGTTGTTACTGTGGCATCTGTGAAACCGGCGGAAGGGGCCGTGTGAACGACAAGACCACGCAGGATGCGGCATCCGCGGACTGCGGGTGTGCGCCCACCCCGACGGAGCGCCGTGCCCTCTTCGGTGACGGCATCAGCCGCCGCGGCGCTCTCGGACTCGGCGCGCTCAGCGTCGTCGCCCTCAGCGCGTTCGGCATCTCGTCTGGCGTCACGGCCGCCCACGCCGCGTCGTACCCGAGCTGGGACGACGTGCAGAAGGCCAAGCAGAACGAGGCCTCCAAGGCTGCTGAGGTGAAGCGCATCGAGGGGCTGATCCAGTCGCTCACGCAGAAGGTCTCCGAGACGCAGGCCGCCGCCGAGGTCGCCTCGACCGAGTTCTACAACGCGCAGCAGGCCTACTTCGCCGCGATCGCGGAGGCCGACTCGCTGCAGGAGAAGGCGGACGCGCAGGCCGCCGTCGCCGACGAGTCCGCCCGCAAGGCCGGTCAGGTCGCCGCCCAGCTCTACCGCAACGGCGGCGACGACACCTCGCTGGAGCTGTTCTTCGCGGGCTCCGCAGCCAACGCCGACGAGCTCCTCGCCCGCCTCGGCTCGATGGACAAGCTCCTCGAGTACAACCAGACCGTCTACAACGACGCGGTCGCCGCGCGGAACTCCGCCCAGTCGCTCAGCGATCAGGCGGTCGTCGCCCGGGACGAGCGCGACCGGCTCCAGAAGATCGCCGAGGAGAAGATGGTCGCGGCGCAGCAGGCCGCCGACGCCGCCCAGGCCGC